>NZ_CP099222.1:3052124-3378187 GCF_029717145.1 Citrobacter freundii
GGCCGTTTTTGGCTTTAAACTGCTTGTCAGCGCGTAATTGCAGACTGCTGAGCAAATCCGGTGAGGCGCTGAAAAGCGACAGATTCCAGCCGCCAAACTGGTTTTTCATCGTGCGGCCCAGCAGGCTGTGCAGTGCGATCAGCGCCGGTTCGCTATCCAGACGTTCACCGTACGGCGGGTTGCTGATAACGGTACCATACGGACCTTGCGGTAGCGGGTTACTCAGTTTCGCTACGTCTTTGACGTCAAATGTCACCAGATCGGCAATCCCAGCGCGGCGGGCGTTGCTGCGCGCTTTTTCAATCACTCGGGCGTCGCTATCAGAGCCATAGAAGTGCGACGTATAGTCCGCCAGCCCTTTACGCGCGCGAACCTGTGCTTCCGCTTTCACCTCTTGCCAGACCGCTTCATCATGCTGCGCCCAACCGTTAAAGCCCCAGTAGCCACGGTGCAGACCGGGTGCGCGATCGGTTGCCCACATCGCGGCTTCAATCAGCAGCGTACCGGAACCACACATCGGATCGAGCAGCGGCGTACCCGGTTGCCAGCCAGAACGCATCACGATAGCCGCAGCCAGCGTCTCTTTGATCGGCGCCTGACCGGCACGATCGCGATAGCCGCGCTGATGCAGACCATCACCGCTAAGATCGAGGGCAATGCTGGCGGTATCTTTGTTCAGCCAGACGTTAATACGCAGATCCGGGGATTCGCGATCCACATTCGGACGGGCCATATTTTTACGAGTAAAGGAATCGACAATCGCGTCCTTTACTTTTAATGCGCCGTACTGGCTGTTACGAATGGTGTCGTTCAAGCCGCTAAAATGCACAGCAAACGTCGCTCCTGGGTTAAATATCTCTGTCCAGTCGATTGTCTGAACACCGAGGTACAGATCAAGATCGCTGTAGACCTTGCACTCTCCCATCGGCAGGATAATGCGCGAGGCCAGGCGGCTCCACATCAGGCTCTGGTAAACAAGCCGCGTGTCGCCCTTAAAATGGACCCCACCCTGAACCACCTGGCACTCCGCGGCGCCGAGGTTTTCCAGTTCAGTTTTTAACAGCTCTTCCAGCCCACGGGCCGTACTGGCAAACAGAGAATTCATAATGTCACTTTTACTCCAATAAAATTGCTGCGCATTATAGCTAATCTCGCGCCCTTGTCATAAAGTTGAAGGCTTATTTTCGTTCGAGGGGCTGTACAGTGGTAACGTTAACCCGACTTTTTGTTCATCCGGTTAAATCAATGCGCGGTATTGGGCTCACGCACGCCCTGGCAGACGTTAGCGGTCTGGCCTTTGACCGCATCTTTATGGTTACCGAACCCGACGGAACGTTCATCACCGCCCGGCAGTTCCCCCAGATGGTCCGTTTTACCCCTTCCCCTTTACACGATGGGTTGCACTTAACCGCACCCGACGGCAGCAGTGCGTTGGTCCGTTTTGCCGACTTCGCCACCCAGGATGCGCCAACAGAAGTCTGGGGAAACCATTTTACTGCACGTATCGCGCCAACAGCTATCAATCAGTGGCTCAGCGGTTTTTTCTCGCGCGATGTACAGTTACGCTGGGTTGGCCCACAGTTAACCCGCCGGGTCAAACGCCACGACGGCGTACCGCTCTCGTTCGCCGATGGTTTTCCTTACCTTCTGACTAATGAAGCCTCACTACGCGATGTGCAGCAACGCTGCCCGGCCAGTATCCGAATGGAGCAGTTTCGCCCCAACCTGGTGGTCTCAGGGGCTAGCGCCTGGGAGGAAGACACCTGGAAGGTGATTCGCATTGGCGAGGTCATCTTTGATGTGGCAAAACCCTGCAGCCGCTGTATTTTCACCACTATCAGCCCTGAAAAAGGCCAGAAACATCCATCCGGTGAACCGCTGGCAACGCTGCAAACCTTCCGCAGCGCGGTGGATAACGGCGATGTCGATTTCGGTCAGAATCTCATTGCCCGCAACAGCGGCGTGATCCGCGTTGGCGATGAAGTTGAAATTTTGTCCACCGGGCCCGCCCGAGCTTACGGCGCGGTGGCTTCCGATGACACTATTGCACAACAGCAGCAGCCTGATGCCAGCGTGCTTATCGACTGGCAGGGGCACACCTTTCGTGGCAACAATCAACAGGTGTTACTGGAACAACTGGAAAACCAGGGGATCCGGGTTCCTTATTCGTGCAGGGCGGGGATCTGCGGATGCTGCCGGATTCGGCTGGTAGAGGGCGAAGTCAGTCCGCTGAAAAAATCAGCGATTGGTGATGACGGGACGATTCTTTGCTGCAGTTGTGTGCCAAAAACAGCGGTCAGGCTGGAGAGTTAAACGGCCTGCTCAAGGCTGAAACTGTCGACAGGGAGTTGCGGTTTCAGTCTGTCATTCATGATTTTAATGGCGTCGCCAAGCTGCATGGTGCGCCCGGCAATAACCACGCCCGGCTGTGCCAACAGACACAGGGCCGCATTTTCCCCCGGCTCAACCACTAACAGATAGACCTGTTCCTCGGTATCGCTTAAATACACGCAGGCAGCGTCACCTATCCTCGGTGACCAACTAACAGTGTGCGCCACAAAGTGCCAGCTTTTTGGCATTTGCGGTTTTAGATAACGAATAGCCACCAGCGCATTGAGTACCAGCTCCGCTTTTTGTTCTTTGGCTAAATCCAGATCACGGCATTTTTCTTCAAAAGAAAAATAAAGCGCGGCATCATCAACACAAAAACCGGACGGAGAGAATGCATCGGGTGTGAGCATTTTGCGCGCAAAACGCGAACGAAATAACATGCCATTGGCTAAATCGAGCATCATACGATCGTGCTCTTCATCATAATACCAGCGCCAGTTATCGTCGGGTTTAATTCGCATCAGTATCTCTCCATTCCTTAATCATCGTCGTTACGACAGTATCCTTTTGCCGCTTCGTTTATTGCCCTAATAATAAAAGCTCAGAATGTTTAAATAAGCAACAGTAAAGGAATATAAAACAACCAGGGCCAGAAATAAAGCCCTGGTTTGTGATTAAGGTAGTATTCAGATATTGGTGATGATTTCTTTAATCAACGGCGGGCCTTTAAAAATAAAGCCTGAATAAATCTGAACCAAGGAAGCCCCTGCGGCTATTTTCTCACGCGCAGCGATGACTGAGTCGATACCGCCAACCCCGATAATCGGCAGTTGCCCTTTTAATTCCCGGGACAACATGCGAATAATTTCGGTGCTTTTTAATTGTAACGGTCGACCACTCAGGCCACCCGTTTGATCGCAATTTTTCATTCCCTGTACCAGGGAGCGATCGAGCGTGGTGTTGGTGGCAATGACGCCATCAATATTATGGCGAACTAAACTGTCGGCTACCTGGATCAGTTCTTCTTCAGAAAGATCTGGGGCGATCTTTACCGCCACCGGAACATATTTATGGTGGATCGCCTGGAGATCGTTTTGCTTATTTTTAATTGCCGTCAGCAAATCATCCAGCGCTTCGCCGTATTGCAGCGTGCGTAACCCTGGCGTATTAGGTGAGGAAATATTAATCGCAATATAGCCAGCATAAGCATAGACTTTTTCCATACAAATCAGATAGTCATCTTTGCCATTCTCTACCGGGGTATCTTTGTTCTTACCAATATTGATCCCCAGAATGCCGTCAAAATGCGATTTCTTAACGTTCTCTACCAGGTTATCAACGCCCAGGTTATTGAAGCCCATGCGGTTGATCAAACCTTCTGCGTCAACCAGACGGAAAAGACGTGGCTTATCATTACCCGATTGAGGACGTGGCGTCACGGTGCCTATCTCAATTGAGCCGAACCCCATTGCACCGAGTGCATCAATGCACTCCCCGTCTTTATCCAGCCCGGCGGCAAGACCGAGCGGATTCTTAAACGTCAGCCCCATGCAGGTCACCGGTTTTGCCGGTACTTTCTGGCGGACAAGCGCTTCGAGCGGCGTGCCCGTAATGCGACGTAATTGCTGGAATGTCAATTCATGAGCGCGCTCTGGATCGAGCTGAAAAAGGGCTTTACGAACGAAGGGGTAGTACATGAACTCTCCTGGATTCCCGGTGTGCAAACCGGGGGCGTATTATGTGCGATCGTGAACAAAAAGGGAATTGACCTGCGGCAATAAAACGCAAACGTTTTCTTTCTTCTCCTCCTTTTATGCAGTTTTCAGCTTTTCTATCCCGCATAAATCATTTCGATAAACAAAATCTCTCTGCCAGACTGCACAAATTGTTATCAATGTTAAATAAAAACGAATATTTGGTTATAAGGAGAGAATATAAATATGCGCGTTATCACTCTGGCGGGTAGCCCACGCTTCCCCTCTCGCTCCAGCGCCCTACTGGAATATGCGCGAGAAAAACTGCATGGACAGGATGTCGAGGTCTATCACTGGAATCTGCACAATTTTGAGCCCGAGGATCTGATCTATGCGCGCTTCGACAGTCCGGCACTGAAGACGTTTATCGAACAGTTGCAGGATGCAGACGGACTGATTGTCGCCACGCCGGTCTACAAAGCGGCCTATTCCGGCGCATTGAAAACCTTGCTCGACCTGCTCCCCGAACGAGCACTGGAAGGCAAAGTCGTGTTGCCACTGGCCACCGGCGGCACCGTAGCACATTTACTGGCCGTCGATTACGCCCTGAAACCGGTACTCAGCGCACTGAAGGCCCAGGAGATCCTGCACGGCGTTTTCGCCGATGATTCGCAGGTTATTGATTATCAACATAAGCCGCAGTTTACGCCGAACCTGCAATTACGCCTGGACAATGCACTCGAGACCTTTTGGCAGGCGTTGCAGCGTCGTGATGTCCAATTTGTGCACGTGAACACGCTGCGGGGTGCCGCCCATGCTTAATTTACTCAAACGCCATACGCCGTGGCTGGCGCTGACCGGACTGCTGTCTTTATCCACGCTGGTTCACGCCGCAGAGACCGCGCCAGACGCCCTGCGCATTGGCTATCAGAAAGGCAGCGTCAGCATGGTGCTGGCTAAAAGCCATCAGTTGCTGGAAAAACGCTACCCGCAAACAAAAATCTCCTGGGTAGAGTTCCCAGCCGGCCCGCAAATGCTGGAGGCGCTCAATATCGGCAGCATCGATCTGGGCAGCACTGGTGATATCCCGCCGATTTTTGCTCAGGCCGCCGGGGCCGATCTGGTCTATGTCGGCGTCGAACCGCCAAAACCGCATGCGGAAGTGATTTTGGTACCGAAAGACAGCCCCATCCACACCGTCGCAGAGCTTAAAGGGCATAAAGTCGCCTTCCAGAAAGGCTCCAGCGCGCACAATCTGCTGTTGAGGGCCCTGCAGCAGGCCGGGTTGAAGTTTACCGATATCCAGGCCACCTATCTGACGCCCGCCGATGCGCGTGCCGCTTTCCAACAGGGGAATGTGGATGCATGGGCAATTTGGGACCCTTACTACTCCGCCGCCTTGCTGCAGGGTGATGTACGCGTACTCAAAGACGGTACCGACCTTAAACAGACCGGATCGTTTTATCTCGCCGCACGCCCTTATGCCGAGAAAAACAGCGCATTTATTCCTTGCGTGCTGGACACCTTCAGCCAGGCCGATTCCTTAACACTCAGCCAACGCCAGCAGAGCATCACCCTGTTGGCGAAAACGATGGGGCTACCTGAGCCGGTCATAGCGTCCTATCTGGACCATCGCCCGCCAACCTCCATTACGCCCGTCAGTGCTTCTGTTGCCGCATTGCAGCAACAAACTGCCGATCTGTTTTATGACAATCGGCTGGTGCCGAAAAAAATCGACATTCGCCAGCGAATCTGGCAACCCACTCAGCAGACAGGAGCAAAATTATGAGTCTGAATATGTTCTGGTTTTTACCCACGCACGGTGACGGCCATTATCTGGGAACAGAAGAAGGTGCACGCCCGGTCGATCATGGTTATCTGCAACAAATCGCGCAAACGGCCGACCGCCTGGGATTTACCGGGGTACTGATCCCGACAGGCCGCTCCTGTGACGATGCCTGGTTGGTTGCCGCCTCAATGATCCCGGTCACCCAGCGGTTAAAATTTCTGGTCGCGCTGCGCCCCAGCGTGACGTCCCCCACGGTGGCGGCACGCCAGGCGGCGACGCTCGACAGACTGTCCAACGGTCGGGCGCTATTTAATCTGGTAACCGGCAGCGATCCACAAGAGTTAGCAGGTGATGGTGTTTTTCTCGATCACACTGAGCGTTATGAAGCCTCCGCTGAATTTACCCAGGTATGGCGACGCTTGCTACAGGGCGACACCGTGGATTTTAACGGTAAACACGTTCACGTCCGTGGGGCAAAACTCTTTTTCCCGCCCGTGCAACAACCCCATCCGCCACTGTATTTCGGCGGGTCTTCCGACATAGCGCAGGAACTGGCCGCTGAGCAGGTTGATCTCTACCTGACCTGGGGTGAGCCGCCCGACTTGGTGAAAGAGAAGATAGAGCAAGTACGGGCAAAAGCAGCGGCGCTTGGGCGTAAGATCCGCTTTGGTATTCGCCTGCACGTGATTGTGCGCGAAACCACCGCTGAGGCATGGCAGGCAGCGGATCGCCTGATTGCCCATCTGGATGATGACACCATTGCCAAAGCCCAGGCCGCTTTCGCCAGAACCGACTCTGTGGGCCAGCACCGAATGGCAGCGCTGCACAACGGCAAGCGCGACCAACTGGAAATTAGCCCGAACTTGTGGGCGGGCGTTGGACTGGTACGTGGCGGGGCCGGGACCGCACTGGTGGGGGATGGTCCAACAGTGGCGGCACGGATTAATGAGTATGCCGCGCTGGGTATCGACAGCTTTGTGTTGTCCGGGTATCCACATCTGGAAGAGGCGTACAAGGTCGGCGAGCTACTGTTCCCGCATCTGGATGTCTCGATCCCAGAAATACCGCAGCCGCAACGCCTGCATCAACAAGGTGAAGCCGTGGCGAACGAATTTATTCCGCGTAGCGTCGCGCAACGCTAAGGAGCCCGATGATGGCAACGCCGCAAAATAAGTGGTTACTGCGCTTTGCTCCGTGGTTTTTACCGATTGGTCTGGTGGCGCTCTGGCAGCTGGCATCATCCATGGGCTGGCTGTCCACCCGCATCCTGCCCTCTCCAGAAGGTGTAGTAGAAGCTTTCTGGACGCTTTCCGTCAGCGGCGAGCTTTGGCAGCATCTGGCGATCAGCACCTGGCGGGCAGCGATCGGCTTTTCTATTGGCGGATCGATTGGCCTGACGTTGGGGCTGATAAGCGGCCTGTCACGCTGGGGGGAACGGTTGCTGGACACCTCGGTGCAGATGCTGCGTAACATACCGCATCTGGCGCTGATCCCTCTGGTCATTTTGTGGTTCGGTATTGATGAATCCGCCAAGATCTTTCTCGTTGCCCTGGGTACCTTGTTCCCGATTTACATCAATACCTGGCACGGGATCCGCAATATCGATCGCGGGCTGGTGGAAATGGCTCGCAGCTATGGGTTATCCGGTATTTCACTGTTTATCCATGTGATCCTGCCCGGCGCTCTGCCCTCGATCATGGTCGGCGTACGTTTTTCCCTTGGGCTGATGTGGCTGACGCTTATCGTGGCGGAAACCATTTCAGCGAACGCTGGCATCGGCTACCTGGCAATGAATGCCCGCGAATTTCTGCAAACGGATGTGGTCGTGGTGGCCATCATTCTCTACGCCCTGCTCGGCAAGTTGGCCGACATCAGCGCGCAACTACTGGAACGTAGCTGGCTACGCTGGAACCCGGCTTACCATGCGAAGGAGGTCACCGTATGAATACCACGCGTTTAAATCAGGGAATTCCGCTACTGCTTAGCGGCGTAACAAAACGCTACGGCGCCAATACGGTGCTCAATCAGCTAGATTTGCCTGTTCCGGCGGGGCAATTTGTTGCCGTGGTGGGCCGCAGCGGTGGCGGAAAAAGTACCCTGCTGCGTCTGCTGGCCGGTCTGGAGTCACCCACCTCAGGGGAATTGTTCGCCGGCACCGCGCCGCTGGCGGATATTCAGCATGATACGCGAATGATGTTTCAGGACGCACGCCTGCTGCCGTGGAAATCGGTCATTGATAACGTAGGACTGGGCCTTAATGGCCACTGGCAAGATGCAGCCCGGGATGCGCTGACGTCTGTTGGGCTGGAAAATCGGGCGCAGGACTGGCCTGCCGCCCTTTCCGGTGGGCAAAAACAGCGCGTGGCGCTGGCACGGGCACTGATTCATCGTCCCGGATTACTGTTGCTGGATGAACCACTGGGCGCGCTGGATGCGTTAACCCGTCTGGAAATGCAAGATTTGATTGTCTCGCTGTGGCAAAAGCAGGGATTTACCGTACTGCTGGTCACCCATGATGTCAGCGAAGCGGTGGCGATGGCCGATCGCGTGTTGCTGATTGAAGATGGAAAAATTGGTCTGGATTTGACGGTAGATATTCCACGTCCACGCCGACCAGGTTCAGTGCGCCTGGCAGAACTGGAAGCAGAAGTGTTGAATCGGGTGATGCAGCGTGGCGAGGCAGAACAGTCAATCCGACTACATGGATAAACATTCAGGACATTGTAGGCCCGGTAAGCGTTTGAGCCACCGGGCATTTTGCCGGATGGCGGCTTTACCGCCTTCTCCGGCCTACAAAACGACAGGTCAACGTCTCAGGCTAACGCTTTGGTTATCTTCTCGAACAGATCGCCGGACAGATTCTCCAGACCTTTCAGTTGCTCGAGCGCCGCACGCATCTTCGCCTGGCGTTTGGCATCATAACGTTTCAAGCGGATCAGCGGCTCAATCAGACGTGAGGCCACCTGCGGGTTACGGCTGTTCAGCTCGGTCAGCATGTCGACCAGGAACTGATAACCGCTACCGTCTTCCGCATGGAACGCCGCCGGGTTGCTGCCCGCGAAAGCGCCAATCAAAGAACGAATACGGTTCGGGTTGCTCATGCTAAAGGAACGATGCTGCAACAGGCCGCGTACCGTTTCCAGCACGTTGTCCGCCGGGCTGGTGGATTGCAGGATAAACCATTTATCCATCACCAGACCGTCATGATGCCACTTGTCGTCATACGCCTGCATCAGCGCATCGCGACACGGCAACTGCGCCGCTACCGCCGCAGACAGGGCCGCCAGCGCATCAGTCATGTTATTGGCTTCACGGTACTGCTTGCTCACCAGGGTATCTGCCAGATGCGTTTCGCCGAAAGCCAGGAAACGCAGACAAGCATTACGCAGCGTGCGTTTGCCAATATCGCCATGTTCAACGCGGTATTCTGCAAGATGGTTGGCGTTATACACGGCCAGGAACTCATCTGCCAGTTCGGCAGCCAGCGTACGGGTTAACGCCTCGCGCACGTCGGTAATCGCCACTGGATCGATAATCTCAAACAGCTCAGCAATTTCATTCGCCGAAGGCAGCGTCAGGATTTCTGCCGCCAGCGCCGGATCGATTTTCTCATCCAACAAAATGGCACGGAACGCATCAGCCACGTGCACCGGCAGCGACAGCGGTTGCCCTTGCTGATGGCGAGCAACGTTCAGCTTGATATAGGTGGCCAGCAGGCTTTGCGCCGCATCCCAACGAGAGAAATCGTTACGCGCGTGACGCATCAGGAAGGTTAACTGCTGATCGCTCCATTTATATTCCAGTTTTACCGGTGCAGAGAATTCGCACAGCAGCGCCGGAACCGGCTGGAAGTAGACGTTATCAAAGACAAAGGTTTGTTCCGCCTGGGTGACGTTGAGCACAGAATTCACCGGATGCCCGCCTTTTTGCAACGGGATCACTTTGCCTTCGTTGTCGTACAACTCAATGGCAAAAGGAATATGCAGCGGCAGTTTTTCTGCCTGATCCGGTGTAGCCGGCGTACGTTGGCTTATCGTCAGCGTGTACTGTTCGGTGGCCGGGTTATAGTCATCACGTACGGTCACAATCGGCGTACCGGACTGACTGTACCAACGGCGGAAATGCGAGAGATCGACGTTAGACGCATCTTCCATCGCCTGCACGAAATCATCACAGGTCGCTGCGCTGCCATCATGGCGCTCAAAATAGAGCTGCATTCCCTTCTGGAAATTCGCTTCACCCAGCAGGGTGTGGATCATCCGGATCACTTCTGCGCCCTTTTCGTACACGGTCAGGGTATAGAAGTTGTTCATCTCAATGACACTATCCGGGCGGATAGGATGCGCCATCGGGCTGGCGTCTTCGGCAAACTGCAGACCGCGCATGGTACGCACGTTGCTGATCCGATTAACGGCACGAGAGCCAAGGTCGGAGCTAAACTCCTGGTCGCGGAACACGGTTAAGCCTTCTTTCAGGCTCAACTGGAACCAGTCGCGGCAGGTCACACGGTTGCCGGTCCAGTTGTGGAAGTATTCGTGGCCGATCACGCGCTCAATATCGAGGTAATCTTTGTCGGTGGCGGTATCGGTACGCGCCAGCACGTATTTGGAGTTAAAGATGTTCAGACCTTTATTCTCCATCGCGCCCATATTAAAGAAGTCCACCGCGACAATCATGTAGATATCGAGGTCATACTCAAGGCCAAAACGCTCTTCATCCCACTTCATAGAATTTTTCAGCGAGGTCATCGCCCACGGTGCGCGATCCAGATTGCCGCGGTCGACGTACAGCTCTAACGCCACTTCTCGCCCGGAACGGGTGGTAAAGGTGTCACTCAGAACATCGAAATCACCGGCTACCAGGGCAAACAGATAGCATGGTTTCGGGAACGGATCCTGCCACTGTACCCAGTGACGACCGTTGTCCAGCTCGCCCTGAGCAATGCGGTTACCGTTAGACAGCAGGAACGGATAGCGGGTTTTATCGGCGATAATTTTAGTGGTAAACCGTGCCAGCACGTCAGGACGGTCGAGATACCAGGTAATATGGCGGAAACCCTCCGCTTCGCACTGCGTGCAAAGCGCTTCGCCGGACTGATACAGGCCTTCCAGTGCGGTATTCGTCGCCGGACTGATTTCATTCACGATACGCAGCGTAAAACGTTCCGGCAGGTGGCTGATGACCAGCGCCCCCTCTTCTTCTTTATACTCTGTCCACGGTTCGTCGTTCACGTGGATTGACACCAGGGTCAGATCCTCGCCATTCAGGCGCAGAGGTGCATCAGACGCACCATGACGGACAGCCTGGCTCACGGCAGTGACCACGGTTTTTTCAGCATCCAGGTCAAAGGTCAAATCAATATCAGTAATCTGGTAATCCGGCGCACGGTAGTCGTGGCGGTATTTGGCTTGTGGCTGTTGTGTCATAAAAAACCTTTAGCATCTATGGTAGAGTCTCGGGTTCAGTCTATTCCTGTTGCGTAAATCGCGCTACGCAGAATGTTCATCTTTTCAGGCACAAACACCCTTTTTGCTACATTTGTATAACACGAGGCACGAATTGCCCTCGACCAGAAAGTCAGCTTATGGTGTGATCGGGGTTCAATAAATCGCTAAACAGGGTATACTCCAGCGGTTTTCTTAGTTGTTTATTGTACTAAACGCTCCCGTGAGAGGATGCTACTGCGCACCTATGACACAATTCGCTTCTCCTGTTCTGCACTCGCTGCTGGATACAGATGCTTATAAGTTGCATATGCAGCAAGCCGTTTTTCACCACTACTATGATGTACAAGTAGCGGCTGAATTTCGTTGCCGTGGCGATGACCTGCTCGGTATTTATGCCGATTCTATTCGCGAGCAGGTGAATGCTATGCAGCACCTGCAACTGCAGGAGGACGAGTACCAGTGGCTCTCCGGCCTGCCTTTCTTTAAAGCTGATTACCTCAGCTGGCTTCGCGATTTCCGCTATAACCCGCAGCAGGTATGCATCACCAACGATAACGGTAAGCTGAATATTCGTTTAACCGGCCCGTGGCGTGAAGTCATCATGTGGGAAGTCCCGCTGCTGGCAGTGATTAGCGAGCTGGTGCACCGCTACCGTTCGCCAGAAGTCGGTGTGCCGCAAGCGCTGGATGAACTGGAAGGCAAACTAGTCGAATTCTCTGCTTTAACGAAAGATGTCGATATGTCCCGCTTCCATCTGATGGATTTTGGTACGCGCCGTCGTTTTTCGCGTGACGTGCAGCAGGCGATTGTTAAACGTCTCCAGCAAGAGCCATGGTTTGTGGGCACCAGTAACTACGATCTCGCCCGCCGCCTGTCATTAACTCCAATGGGGACTCAGGCACACGAATGGTTCCAGGCTCATCAACAAATTAGCCCTGAACTTGCCACCAGTCAGCGCGTCGCACTTGCCGCCTGGTTGCACGAGTACCCTAATCAACTCGGCATTGCGCTGACCGATTGCATCACCATGGACGCCTTTTTACGCGATTTCGGCGTTGAGTTTGCGACCCGCTATCAGGGTCTGCGCCATGACTCTGGCGATCCGCTGGAATGGGGTGAAAAAGCCATCGCGCATTACGAGAAATTGGGTATCGATCCACTGAGCAAAACGCTGGTGTTCTCCGATAATCTCGATTTGAAGAAAGCAATCGAACTGTATTGCCACTTCTCTTCTCGCGTGCAGCTGAGTTTTGGGATTGGCACACGCTTAACCTGCAATATTCCTCAGGTCAAGCCGCTGAATATCGTTATCAAGCTGGTCGAATGCAACGGCAAACCGGTGGCGAAGTTGTCCGACAGCCCGGGTAAAACCATTTGCCATGATAAAGCGTTTGTCCGCGCGCTGCGCAAAGCCTTCGATCTTCCGCATATCAAAAAAGCCAGTTAATCTCTCCAGGGAGTCGTTTCGACTCCCTTTTCGCGTTTATTTCCGAAATCTTTCACTCCAGCTACGAATTCTGCTTGTCTGATTGCAGATGCCAGGTAACATAGGTATCCCCCCCATTTACGGGTGGACATGTGTTTATATATCCGACTATTAACAGAGAGACTATTATGAGCGTAGTGCCTGTAGCCGACGTACTCCAGGGCCGCGTAGCCGTTGACAGCGAAGTCACCGTGCGCGGATGGGTGCGTACCCGCCGAGATTCAAAAGCTGGCATCTCCTTCCTCGCCGTTTATGACGGTTCCTGCTTTGATCCTGTACAGGCCGTCATCAATAATTCTCTGCCCAATTACAATCAAGACGTATTACGTCTGACGACGGGCTGCTCGGTTATCGTAACGGGTAAAGTCGTTGCGTCTCCAGGACAGGGACAGAGCTTTGAAATCCAGGCAACCGAAGTTGAAGTGACCGGCTGGGTTGACGATCCTGATACCTACCCAATGGCCGCTAAACGTCACAGCATTGAGTACCTGCGTGAAGTGGCGCATATGCGTCCGCGCACCAACATGATTGGTGCAGTCGCGCGCGTTCGTCATACGCTGGCGCAAGCGCTGCATCGCTTCTTCCACGAGCAGGGTTTCTTCTGGGTATCCACTCCGCTGATCACCGCTTCCGATACCGAAGGCGCCGGTGAAATGTTCCGCGTTTCAACGCTGGATCTGGAAAACCTGCCGCGTAACGATCAGGGTAAAGTCGATTTCGATAAAGACTTCTTTGGTAAAGAAGCGTTCCTGACCGTTTCAGGTCAGCTGAACGGCGAAACCTACGCCTGTGCCCTGTCCAAAATCTATACCTTTGGACCGACCTTCCGTGCAGAAAACTCCAATACCAGCCGCCACCTGGCTGAGTTCTGGATGCTGGAGCCGGAAGTTGCGTTTGCCGATCTGAACGATGTTGCGGGTCTGGCTGAAGCCATGCTGAAGTACGCGTTCAAAGCCGTACTGAATGAGCGTGCAGATGACATGAAATTCTTCGCTGAACGTGTCGACAAAGACGCGATTTCACGCCTGGAGCGTTTCATTGAGGCTGACTTCGCGCAGGTGGATTACACCGACGCGGTAAGCATTCTGGAAAACTGCGGTAAAAAGTTCGAGAACCCGGTTTACTGGGGCGTGGACCTGTCTTCCGAGCATGAACGTTACCTCGCGGAAGAGCACTTTAAAGCGCCGGTGGTGGTTAAAAACTACCCGAAAGACATTAAAGCGTTTTATATGCGCCTTAACGAAGACGGTAAAACCGTCGCAGCAATGGACGTACTTGCTCCAGGAATCGGTGAGATCATCGGTGGTTCTCAGCGTGAAGAACGTCTGGACGTGCTGGATGCACGTATGCTGGAGATGGGGTTGAACAAAGAAGATTACTGGTGGTATCGCGATCTGCGCCGCTACGGCACCGTTCCGCATTCCGGTTTCGGTCTGGGCTTTGAACGTCTGATAGCCTACGTTACTGGCGTACAAAACGTGCGTGATGTTATTCCGTTCCCGCGTACACCGCGTAACGCCAGCTTCTGATCCTGAATGATTCTGCCAAAGGCCAGCATTGCTGGCCTTTTTTATATCCATCACCCATACACCGTTTTTTCACTTAAGACAGACTCGCCATTCTTCCTGAATACAACCTCTTACTCCATTTGTCCTGTTACGTAATGTTTCTCTGCAATACATATGCACAAAAAATAATCAGTTCTTTTATTGTGGATTAGCATTTTCTGATTAAATAGACCATTTTTTAATCACTCACATGGCATTCTGGATGGCCAAAAATAGTCAACTGTAAAAATCGAACTTTCCATTATTCGCACAGAAAAACGCCGTTATGATAATTAAATATAAGAAAATCATATAAATAGAAATGAAAGTGCTGTTTTTTAGCGCGGAGGCAACTGAAGTTTGAAGTTGTTCACAAAGTTGCATAATAATAACATTTGGTTACACATTTTTTCTTTTTGAAACCAAATCTTTATCTTTGTAGCACTTTGACGGTAGCGAAACGGTTGTTTGAATGGAAAGATGCCTGTCAGACACATAAAGACACCAAACTCTCATCAATAGTTCCGTAAATTTTGATTGACGGAATTTATTGGCGGCAGTGGCAGGTGTCATATAAAAACCGATGAGGGTAATAAATAATGATGAAGCGCAATATTCTGGCAGTGGTTATCCCTGCTCTGCTGGTAGCCGGGGCAGCTAACGCTGCAGAAATCTATAACAAAGATGCCAACAAGCTGGATCTGTACGGTAAAGCGGTAGGCCTGCACTATTTTTCCAAGCACAACGGTGATAACGCCTATGCAGCAAACGGCGACCAAACCTATGCCCGTCTTGGTTTCAAAGGGGAAACTCAAATCAATTCCGAACTGACGGGTTACGGTCAGTGGGAATACAACTTTGCCGGTAATAACTCCGAAGGTGGTGACGACGCTCAGGAAGGCAACAAAACCCGTCTGGCATTCGCTGGCTTGAAATATGGCGACCTGGGTTCCTTCGATTATGGTCGTAACTATGGCGTCGTTTACGATGCGCTGGGCTATACCGATATGCTGCCGGAATTCGGTGGTGATACCGCTGCTTCCGACCAGTTCTTCTCCCAGCGTAACGGTGGTCTCGCAACCTACCGTAACTCCAACTTCTTCGGTCTGGTTGAAGGCCTGAACTTCGCCGTACAGTACCTGGGTAAGAACGAGCGTGATGACGTTCGTCGCTCTAACGGCGACGGTGTTGGCGGTTCCGTAAGCTACGAATTCGAAGGCTTTGGTATCGTTGGTGCCTACGGTGCAGCCGACCGTACAGATGCCCAGCAAAACCCGCTTCTGCGCGGTCATGGCGACAAAGCTGAGCAGTGGGCGACCGGTCTGAAATACGACGCCAACAACATCTACCTGGCAGCGAACTACAGCGAAACCCGTAACGCTACCCGTATCAGTAACGGCTATGCTAACAAAACTGAAGACGTGCTGCTGGTTGCTCAGTATCAGTTCGACTTCGGCCTGCGCCCATCCCTTGCCTATACCAAATCTAAAGGTAAGGACATTGAAGGTATCGGTGACGTAGATCTGGTGAACTACTTCGAAGTGGGTGCGACTTACTACTTCAACAAAAACATGTCCACCTATGTTGATTACATCATCAACCAGATCGATTCTGACAACAAACTGGGCGTAGGTTCTGACGACACCGTTGCAGTCGGTATCGTTTACCAGTTCTAATAGCAGACCTCTTTGCTAAATGCCTAAAAAACAGGACTTCGGTCCTGTTTTTTTATGTCCATCAGCGGATTCTTGCGTCTTCAAAAAACACTCTATCTTTTCGTCACTAACGGTTGGCATTTTGTAAATCTACCGTTAACCTGATAGCGGACTTCCCTTCTGTAACCACAATGGAACCTCGTCATGTTTGAGAACATTACCGCCGCTCCCGCCGACCCAATTTTGGGCCTGGCTGATTTGTTTCGTGTCGATGACCGCCCAGGGAAAATCAACCTCGGGATCGGTGTATATAAAGATGAGACAGGCAAAACGCCGGTGCTGACCAGCGTGAAAAAAGCCGAGCAATATATACTGGAAAATGAAACCACCAAAAACTACCTTGGCATTGACGGTATTCCGGAGTTTGGTCGCTGCACTCAGGAATTACTGTTTGGTAAAGGTCACGCACTGATTAACGACAAACGCGCACGTACCGCGCAAACCCCTGGTGGTACCGGTGCATTGCGTGTGGCGGCAGATTTCCTGGCAAAAAACACCTCAACGCAGCGCGTATGGGTAAGTAACCCAAGCTGGCCGAACCATAAAAGCGTCTTTAACTCCGCCGGTCTGGAAGTTCGTGAGTACAATTATTACGACGCGGCCAGCCATTCATTAGACTTTGATGCGCTACTGGCAAGCCTCAGTGAAGCACAGGCAGGTGACGTGGTACTGTTCCACGGTTGCTGCCATAACCCTACCGGTATTGACCCTACGCTGGAGCAGTGGCAAACGCTGGCACAGCTGTCGGTAGAAAAAGGCTGGTTACCACTGTTCGACTTCGCTTATCAGGGCTTTGCTCGTGGTCTGGAAGAAGATGCCGAAGGCCTGCGTGCATTCGCCGCGCTGCACAAAGAGCTTATTGTCGCCAGCTCTTACTCCAAGAACTTTGGCCTGTACAATGAGCGCGTGGGTGCCTGTACGCTGATTGCTGCCGATGCCGACACCGTTGACCGTGCGTTCAGCCAGATGAAGTCCGTCATTCGTGCCAACTATTCCAACCCACCGGCCCACGGTGCATCGGTTGTCGCCACCATTCTGAGCAATGATGCCCTGCGTGCAATCTGGGAGCAGGAACTGACCGACATGCGTCAGCGCATTCAGCGTATGCGTCTGCTGTTTGTGAATACATTGCAGGAGAAAGGGGCAAACCGTGACTTCAGCTTTATCATCAAACAGAACGGCATGTTCTCCTTCAGCGGTCTGACGAAAGAACAGGTTCTGCGTCTGCGTGAGGAATTTGGCGTTTACGCTGTCGCTTCCGGGCGCGTGAACGTCGCGGGTATGACGCCTGACAACATGGCGCCGCTGTGCGAAGCGATTGTCGCCGTGCTGTAAGCTCACCTGAAAAGAGAAAGCCCGCATATTCGTGCGGGCTTTTTTTTGCCGGATGGCGGCTAGCGCCTTATCCGGCCTACGGACTGGATTTACCAGACCGGCATTTCATCCTGCAGGAACGGATTGTGCTGGCGTTCATTCCCCAGCGTTGAAAGCGGACCGTGACCAGGAATAAACGTCACATCATCGCCCAAGGGTAATAACTTGCGTTTAATCGAGTCGATCAGCTGGCTGTGATCCCCGCGCGGGAAGTCGCTGCGTCCGACTCCACCTTTGAAAATCACATCGCCTGAAATCAGCAGCTTTGACTGTTCATCAAAGAAGACCACGTGCCCCGGCGTGTGGCCCGGACAATGCAACACCTGTAACGTCACGTTGCCAACGCTGATGCGATCGCCTTCGTTTAGCCAGCGATCGGGCGTTAACGGCTCGCAGTCACCCAAGCCAAACATGCGGCTCTGCGAAGGCAGTCCCTGTAGCCAGAACTCATCTTCTTTTTCCGGACCGATAACCGGTACACCATAATGTTGCGCCAGTTCAGACGCCGCGCCCACGTGGTCAAGATGACCATGTGTGAGCAGGATCTGCATAAGCGTCAGACCGCTGGCATCCACTTCCTGTTTGATTTTCTCGGCATCGCCGCCGGGATCGACCAACGCGGCAAGACGCGTTTGTTCACACCAGATCAGCGAGCAGTTCTGAGCGAATGCAGTGACCGGAATAATACGATAGTTCATACAGCTCCTGTTTCATTAAGCGACGGCTCACCAGTGCCGTGCAGGCCCGGTGTCAATATGCACAAAGTTACTGCGTGGGTAGTATCCTACACCACCTGCGCGCATAGATAACGCAGCTTTGCGAATATTACTTAATGCAACGCCTTCAATGTGGAAATCCATGGCCTGCCCTTTGGTGTGGTAACTTTTCTTTGCCACACCGCGGCTGCGCGCGCGTAATTCGTTGTTGGTATCGACAGAACGATAGCCGGAGATCAGCTGTACGGGTTTACGCGTGCCGAGGAGGCCTTGCAGACGGAAGAGTTGATCGAACAATCCCGGATCGATGGACTTGACTTTATTCGCGCGAAAATCACGGAAAAAGTGGTTAAGTTTTGCTAATTCGTCCTGAATATAGCCCCTGCCATCAAAAAACTCAGCTTTAATTGACTCACCGGTATGCAGGTTATTCAGAGTCAATATACGCGGACGTGGGGTGGAGAGTGTAGCAAACGCAGGCGTGGGCAGGATGGCGGCGCCGAGGGCAACGCCACCAAGCGCCAGCAGTTTGCGGCGATTAGCGTCAAATTTGTCCATGGTATTAAGGTCTACAAGGTCAATGTTATCGTATGTATGCTCTAGCGCACGCGGGAAACCTTACCGGGCTAACTAGTCTGCGTCAAGGCACCCAACCCCAGGAAATACGGGGCCTGCAGCCATTTCACCCCGTTTCCAACATAACTTACGACAATCATTTTCCTCGAACTGCTTCATTTATCTGATTAATTGTTCCACTTTTGACACAATTTGTGCACTGGATCGCGCAGTAAGATCGTAATTGTAAATATCTGTACGATATTGCGTACGCCCATCGGGTCCAACAAATGCGGTCAGATAGTAAAGATTAACCGGAATATTTTGGCGAATATTCACGTAGCGCGTATCCCCTTGTTTCAGGGCATCCGAGATCCGCGAATCATTCCAGCCCGCATCCTGTAGCAGCATATTCGCCAGTTCCGAGGCCTTATTCACGCGCACACAACCAGAGCTAAGCGCCCGCGTATCTTTCTGGAACAAATTATGATTCGGCGTATCGTGCAGATAAATAGCGTCTGAACTCGGCATATTGAATTTATAACGTCCCAACGAGTTGCGCGCACCCGGCGCTTGCTGGAAGCGGAACGGCAGATTTGACGGCGTAATCGTCGCCCAGTCCACCTGCCACGGATCGATAGTTTCTTTGCTGTTCCAGCCACGCATCACGGTATACCCGTGACGTTCGAGATAGCCTGGATCGTTCCATACCTTAGGCAGAATGTCTTTGCGCGCCAGCGTCGGCGGAACGTTCCACGGTGGGTTAACGACGACGTTATTCAGCGCGCTGCTCATCATCGGCGTTTTACGGTCAGGACGTCCCACAATAACCCGTGAATCCAGCACCTGATTACCGTTTTGATAATAGACCAGCGAGTAAGCCGGAATATTAACCATAATCCCGGTAGACATCTCACCCGGCAGCAGGCGTAAACGCTGGATATTCAGTGCCAGCACACCCGCGCGCTGCGCGGGTGTCACGTTCAGCCAGTCACGCGTTGCCGGACCAATTGCACCATCGGCCCCCAATCCCTGCCATGTCTGAAAACGCTTTACCGCCGCAACCAGTTCACTGTCGTAAGCACTACGCCCTTCTCGGGCAGATGTACTGACTGTCGAATCCAGCATGCCGGTACGCTGCAAAATTTCACGCAGGGCCGGAATATCATTACTCCATTCACCTGGGCGCAGCGTGGCTGTGCTGGTTAACTGTGGCCACGGACGTGAATCGCCCACCAGCTTCAGCAGCGATTCATGCATCGCCGCGTACTGCGGGTGCTGCGGCGTCAGACTGGCTATAAAGGGGGTTAACTGGCCGTTATCCAATGCCACCTGCCATTGATTAATCACTGAAATGGGCGGCGTAGTCAGCGCGTAAGGCTTGTCGCTGTAGAGCCAGCGATTACCTTTGACCGGGATATTGGCAATAAAATGAAGGTAGCCCATCATCGCGTCAGAAAGAACGGCATCCCGCGCCAGGCCCGTTACGCCTGGGTCGGTCAATAAAGCCACCCAATTAGTGAACTGCGGCTGAAAACCGGCAATCGCCACCTCGGCGAGCTGTTGCTGAAAGGCTTTGACCGCATCGCGATTTTCCCACATCGGTTTCATATCGCGGGCGGCGTACAGCAACTCCAGTTGGCTCATGTAAACCGGCGTATAACCTACTGGAAGTTGAGAACGTAATTCTGCGCGGGCATTATCCACAGATGCGCCATCCGGCAGCGCCTGAATACCCGCCATCACGGCTGTGGCGAAAGATTGTCCCTGCGGCTGCGATAACGCGGTTGGCTGCTCGCTGACGGTCGCTGAGCTGTCGCCAGGGATCATTTCAGGCTCATCGGCCTGCGCATTGAACAGCGGAGCGAATGTTACGGCCAGGCACAAACTGATTGCCGACAGCCGACGACCACACATTTTATTAAGCAACATCCCTTGCCCCCTGTTTTCTTTATCATACTTAAATAGCCAGGCCGTCTGTATTCTCCCGATTATCTCGGGGCGGGCCTGTAAAACGCCAATACGCTCTGAAGTATGACGAGCAAGCCCGGTGACGCGTCGGGCTTATCTTCAGTATATAAACATCAAATCGTTTTTGCCTAACCTAATGTAAAGAAATATAAAGAAATTACACCAGGCATTGAGTCCTTTTCAGAAAAGAAGAAGGCGGCCCTTTAGCCGCCTTCCTGACTTAACTTGCCTGCGATGAGGCATCTTCCGTTCCGGGCAGCGGTTCAGGAAGCTGCGGTGCAAACCCGCGCAGACCCACTACATGAACGTGCTCAGTATTCTGGAAGACCTTACGCACCAGTTTATAGGTAGTGCCTTTCTCCGGGCTGATGTTCTCCGGCGCGGCGATAATAAGCTGCATCTGCAAACGCTCGCACAGTTCGAAAAGGGTCGCGATAGAGCGTGCATCCAGTCGTGCGGCCTCATCAAGGAACAGCAGACGACACGGAGAAATATCTTTCCCACGCAGTCTACGTCCTTCATCCTCCCAGCTTTGTACCACCATCACCAGAATCGACATCCCGGTACCGATCGCTTCACCCGTTGACAGCGCACCGGACTCAGCACGCAGCCAGCCGTCTGAACCACGGTTAACTTCAACTTCCATTTCCAGATAGTTGCGGTAGTCCAGTAGCTCTTCACCAATGGTTTGCGGCGTGCGCTGCCCCATGTCAATCTGCGGATTCAGACGCTGATACAGCTTCGCCAGCGCTTCCGAGAAGGTCAGGCGGTTGCTGTTAAACAGATCCTGGTGCTGCTCGTGCTGCTCGGACAGGACATCCAGCAACGTGGCGTGGGTTTCACGCACGTTAACGTTCAGACGAACGCTGTTAACCTGACCAAAGGAGACGTTTTGCAGACCCTGGTTCAGCATACGAATACGGTTTTGCTCGCGCTGGATAGTCTTACGGATGATGTTCGCCACGCTGCGGGAGCTGATCGCCAGCTTCTGTTCACGCGAGGTTAACTCTTCCGTCAGGCGGCTAAGCTCAATTTCCATTTGCTCGATGGCTTCCACCGGATCGTCGGTGCGGATAATATCCTGACGAATACGTTCGCGCAGATGCTGGTAGACCGCCACGAAGAACTGGATTTTGCGTTCCGGACGCTTCGGATCTTCGGACATGCGCAGTACGTCACGCAGGTGTTCGTTATCCGCCACCGCCAGACGTAGCGCACCCAACGCCTTATCCGACATTGAACGTAATTCATCCCCGGAAAGATAAGCCAGCTCGCGACGGTGCAGACGACGTTCAACGCCATTGTCTTTCACCATGCGCATCACGGCGCACCATCCGGCTTTCGCCATGACCACCTGCTCACGCATTTCAAAATAATCACGTTCCAGCTTACGCAGCCTGCGGGTCAGGTTATCCATTTCCGCTTCGCAGAAGGTCAGTGCTTTTTCCAGTTGGTTACGGCGCGCACGGTTGTTGCTGAGCTGGGCGTGCAGCTCATCACGACGGATACGCGCTCGTTCTTCCGCTCCGCTGTCGGCGCGAACGCCAATATCCTGCAACTCGCGCTGTAAATCGTTGAGCAGCTCTTTTTTGGTGTCATACGAGCTTTTCAGCGACGCCATTACCTGGCTGTACTGACTTAGCTGTGCAGCATGACTGCGCAAGGCTTCACGAGCACGAGTACGTTCAGCTTCTGCGTGCTCCAGACGTTCACGCAGCTTCTCGTTCAGATCGCTGTTACCGTTGAGCATTTCTGCCGAGTCAGAATAGCTAAAGTGCGCGCGGCGCTGGACGACTTCAGTCAGCGCAAACGCCTGCTGACGCGCGTCACGCTGCATCTGCTGCGAGTACGCGTAATCTTCTTTTAACTGTTCAAACTGCTCGGGGTCATTTTGCAGAACCGAAACCATCGGCTCCAGTTTGGCAAGCTGATTACCATGCTGCTGAACGAAACGCGCGGCCTCCTGGGCTTCATCCAGACGTTCGCGGATTTCGTCCACGCGATCAGCTAAGGTGTTGTCGGCCAGCAGATTCAAACGCGGCAACAGGCGGTTAAGGGCTGAGACGCCCTCTTTCGCCTGTTCAAACTGCATGCGTTGCTGCTGGTTATCATTTTCATGATTGGTCAGCGCACGCTCCAGCTCAACACGGCGGCTGTTCAGTTGGCGAATTTCCGCCTCGGGATCGGATTCAAACGCCACCGATAGATGGCTGCCGATGAAGCGGCTAAACGCCTGGTGCAGACGTTGCGTTTTCTGGACGTCAAAAGAGAGCGTGGCGAAGCGTTCGGACAGCCCTTCACGTTCGGCATGCAGGGTTTCTATGCGACTTTCCCGCGCGGCGCGACCAAAAATCGGTACCGTCGGGAAGCGGGAATAACGCCACTGACGCTCGGCGGTTTTCACCACCACTGCGCCTTCCAGTTCATCCACGCTGAAGACGCTGTCATCAAACGACTGCGGGTCCCCTTCGATGAAATAGAGATCTTCCGGGCAATCCGTCAGTCCAGACAGCTGTTCGGTGACCAGTGACAGATCCGGGACCACGATGGCATGGCGCGACGGGCCATACAGCGCGGAGAAGTACGGGGCATCTTCAAGGCTGACGTCATCGTAGATTTCTGACAGCAGCACGCCACCAAAACGTTCGGCCAGTGCGTTGAGGCGCTGATCTTCTGCGCCCCCCGGCTGACTTAAGCGTTCTATCTCTTCATCTACCGCGTTTTTACGTGCGCCGACTTCATCACGCTCAACAATGGCTTCGCGTTCGCGCTCCAGCAGTTGTTGCAGATATTCGGTGACCTCCTGGCTGGAGGTAAACTCTTCACCGCACTGCTCGCTGAGCTGGTTGAGGCTATTTTGCGCCGCCAGCCAGACAGGGGCACGCTGCATTAAATGCTGAATGCGGGATTGCAGCTGTTCCTGCTCCTGACGCAGAGTCATACGCTGTTCGCTGGCAGACGACACGCTATCAGACAAGGACGCGATGCGGGCTTCCAGCTCCTGGTGCAGGGCTTCCAGCTCGTCGATGTCGAAGTGTTTACCCTGACGCTTACAGAATTCAGCCAGCAAACGCTCGGCCTCCTGCTGTTCGCGCAGACGCTGTTCCAACTCGCTCAGCCGCATGCGCAGCGGCTGAACCTGCTCCGCCAGATGCCGTTGCTCAACGCCTTCACGCAGCAGCTCACGCGCCACGCTCCAGGCTTCGCCGCGCGCCAGCGGGCCGTTAATCGCCGCCACCAGCTGATAGGCTTGTTCGAACTGGCTGTGCGCGGTTTGCGCCACGCTCATTTTTTGTTCGAGCGTCAGTAGTTTTTCCGTGGCTTCCTGCTCTTTCGCCTGGAAGGTTTCCAGCCACTCCGCTGCGGAGTCTGGCGTCAGATCCGGTAAATGACAGATCTCTTTGGCCCGGCTCAGTGCCTGAATCGCCTGAGTATACTGAATCGCACGCGTTTGCTGGACGTCAAGCGCCTGCTGATAATCGGCAAGCTGGTTTTTCAGCTCATCCACTTCCAGCTCGGCGGCTTCCGCCCGCGCTTCGTTGTCTTCCTGGCGATCGGCGGCTTCCGCCACCACTTCATTTTGTTCTTCGAGACGGATCTGTAACTCTTCGAGATCCGCTTCATAACGTTCAATTTTTTCCTGCTGACGCAGCGCGGTTTGCACCAGATTCAGGTGATCGCTGGCCGCCTGATAATCGGCTTCAAGGTCGCCTTCGGCGCCATTATGCTCGCCCAGCTCACGCGCCATATCCACGTGCTTATACTGCTCTGCCGCCAGTTGTTTACGTGACGTGTGCAGCTCACGACGATATTCCAGCGCTTTATCCAGGTGAATACGACGTTCGTTGGCATGGCGCATATAATCCGCCGCCACGTAGTTGGTCGCTTCGCTGATCAGGTGCTTAAACAGGTCGCGGTCAGACTGGGTCACGCGTATGGCTTCCAGCGTCATGCGGTTTTCACGCAGCGCGGCTTCCATATCCTGGAACGCTTTACGCACCCCGCCGTTTTCCGGCAGCAGGTAGTCACGAAGCGAACGGGTGATGGCGCTGGAAATCCCGCCATAAAGCGAGGCTTCAATCAGACGATAGAATTTGCTTCGATCGGAAGCGGAACGCAGACGACGAGCGATGATGCCCAAATCGAACATCAGCGAGTGATAATCCGTTATCGAGTTGAATTGCTTAAACTGGACGCCTTCCATCTCCTCAAGCTTATCTTTCAGCTCTGCAAGAGACAGGACGCGCGCTTGACGCTCGTTCAACGTTTCTGTGACCAGTTCGGTTGGCTGTACCGACATCGGCAGCCCCTGAATGGCGAACGGTTTGATATCCACTTTACGATCGCGCCCGGCGACCTGTTGCAAGCGCACGCCAACCACTACGCGTTGATGACGCGAATTCAGGACGTCGAGCATCGAGTAACAGACACCCGCTTTGAGCTTACCGTGCAGGCCTTTATCACGCGATCCGCTAGTCGCACCGGCTTCGGTGGTATTACGGAAATGCAGTAAGGTTAAGTCCGGAATCAGTGCCGTAACAAATGCCGCCATAGTGGTGGATTTACCGGCACCGTTTCCGCCGGACAACGTGGTAACCAGTTCATCCAGGTCAAACGTGCGGGCAAAAAAACCATTCCAGTTGATCAGCGTTAGTGAGCGAAATTTACCGCGTTCAATCATTATTCTTCCTCTCCACTGTCCGGCTGATTCTCTTCTGGCTCATCGTTGAGTTGCAGATTATTCTCGACCGACATCGCCTCACCATCACGAATTAAACGACGCTGCGCTTCGCGCGGATCGTCACCGCTGCGCACATCCGCGCCAAAGCGGAACACCGATTCCGTAATGCGGAATTTGCTACTGTCATGGCCCATAAACCACACCATGCCTAAGCGGCGCAGGCGGTTTAATGAAGAACGTACTTTTTCCTGCAGCTTCTGACGGTCAACGTCCGAGCCGGTGGAGCGGTTATTCACCAGCCTGAGCAATTTAGCTTCGTCCGCCAACGTCAGCAGTTCGTCGTACAGTTCTTGCTGGGTAAAAATCCCTTCATTGGCCAGACGTTCCGGGCTGAGATAGAGATAGCAAAGAATTTTACCAACCATCATGTCCAGTTCAGACAATACTGAGCGCGGAATAAGCGTGGTCGAGCGCGGACGAAGGTAGAAAAAACCCTCCGGGGCGCGAATGAGCTCCACGTTATAGCGGCTGTAAAATTCTTCAAAATATTCCTGAAAGTCCATCAGGAAGGCATGATTGTCCAGCTCATCCAGCCCGATATGTCGACCCGAACGTAATGCGCTGTCCAGCGCCGGAAATAACGGATTCGCCAGCGCCTGCGCCAGCTTAACCGGCATCACTTTTTCAATATTTGTCAATGACATGCGCCTGTACCTTGGCTCCGTAATCATTAATCGGCTGCCATTTGGCTGGCAGTCCGGTGAAATCTGCTTGCGCTACGCCAAGGCGTACCGCCTGATCGATAACAATACGCGCAACGTCGAAGTGACGCGCGCGCGGATATTGCGCCAGATACTCGCGCACTACCAAACCGAGATCCAGTGGCGTTTGTCTGGATTTA
This sequence comes from Citrobacter freundii, assembly GCF_029717145.1. NCBI lineage: Bacteria > Pseudomonadati > Pseudomonadota > Gammaproteobacteria > Enterobacterales > Enterobacteriaceae > Citrobacter > Citrobacter freundii. The sequence goes on from NZ_CP099222.1 coordinate 3,078,332, forward strand.
TAGATAGCCAACTGTTCTTCGATGATCGCTGCCAGCTGTTCACGGATCTCGTTAAATTCTTCATACTCAAGGTCCGGCGGCAGTTCCCCAGTGACCTCTTCATCACGCAACACCATCTCTTCGTCACGCATGTCCAGCAGACGATCGGCATTGGCATAGGTCAACGCCCACGGATCGTCAAAGTAAGTCTGGACAGACTGGCGCAAACGCTGAGCAAAGACGCGGTTTTTATCCATATCAATCGCGGTACGGATGAATTTATGCACGTGGCGATCGTAGCCGATCCACAGATCGATGGATTGCTGACCCCAGCTTATAATACGGTCAAGCTTGCTCTGTAAGTCGAACACCAGACGGTCAACGAAATGCAGATCGTCATGGGTCATGGTGGAGTCCTGAATACGCAGCAGGTTAGCCTGTAGCTTATCCCCCGCTGCTTCCAGCGTGTCCTGCAGTTCACGCAGCGTGCCGGAGGTTTCAGACAGCAGCATTTCGCAGCTGGAAATCGCCGCCCGCCAGTCTTTATTCAGCAATTGGGCAATGTCGTCTTTCACCTGCTGCTGCTGCTCATCCATAATGCGCTGCGTCAGGTCGATGCTGTCGAAGATTTCCGCCACCGAATATTTCAGCGGTGCGTACACATTGCGGTGCCAGTGGAACTCATCGCCGCCTTCTTCGGCCGCATCTGCCGCGCGCTTCAGTTCCCCAGCCACAATTGAAAGCTGCATGGAAAGGCGCAGCGTCGAGAACTCACGCTGGCGGATGTAATAATCGGTGATGCCAATCCCCAATGGCGTCAGACGATAAATGGCGTTTCCTTCCGCCTGCTCGCTGGTAAAGCGGTTCAGCAGACGTTGACGCACCATATCGTTGATCGCGTTGTTGGCGCGCACGCCGATGGTTTCGCTGGTTTGCTCAAACGCATCACTGACATGGCGGAATGCATCCACCAGTTCGCCTTCACTCATCTCACCGTCAAGCCGCTCACCGTTCAGCGTAGCCACAGCCAGCAGAAAAGAAAGTCTGTCTACCGGCAGAGAGATGGAAAAGTCATTTTTTCTGGCCCAGGCAACCAGTTCGGGGACTGTCTGGGAAAATTCACTCATAGGTTATCCTTGCATCTGCGGTTTGCGCGCGGTGACATGAATATAACGCCCAAGGCTGATAAACGGCTCCTGGCGACAATAGCGCGTTTCTATTTCTGTTAAAGCGTCAAAACAGTCATGCTGTTTTTGTTTATCACGCAGATAATCATGAAACACCCTCACGCCCGTTTTACCGGTTATCTCCCAGCCGATCTCCTCCAGCCAGCCATAGACTTGCTGAGGGTCGCGCGGGAAATCGGGAGACAACGTGCGCCGTTTCTTTTTATACATTCCCTGCTGTACATAGCCAAAATTACCGACCAACACATTACGCATCAACAGACCGTTTGCATTGTAGAACATCAGCGATAAAGCACCGCCCGGGCGTAACATCGACCACAGTGTTTTTAAGACCTCTTGCGGGTCAGCCACCCATTCCAGCACAGCATGAAACAATATCAGATCAACCTGAGAATCCAAATGCTGCGGAATGTCCTGAGCGGCACAATGTATAAAATGCATGTTGTCGCTCACACCTTGCTCTTCTGCCGCTCGTTGCGCTCGCGCCACCATTTCAGCAGAAAGATCGCACAAGGTGACGTGATGGCCCCGCTGCGCCATCAGAATGGCTGTCTGCCCTTCTCCGCCACCCGCATCAAGCACACGCAACGTTTGGCCCGCGTAGTCGGCAAGCAGCGTGTCCAGATCCTGCCAGAGGATCGTCTGACGAAGCTGACCTTTGGTGGTACCGTAAATGTTACGGGAAAACTTCTCGGCAATATCATCAAAATTGCGATCCCGCATCGCGCACTCCACATGCTGGCTTAAGGGTGACTAAGTAAAACCGCTATTTTGTCACACCCACGCCGAGAATGAACCTTTCTGGTGTAATATCCCTGCTGATCTTCTGCTGTATGGTTAAAAAAGGAACCAAAAAGGATGCTTTTTACGCTGAAGAAAGTGATTGGCGGTATGATGCTGCCGCTTCCGTTGATGCTGCTGGTGATGGGGATAGGGCTGGCGCTAGTGTGGTTTAGTCGCTTTCAGAAAACAGGGAAAGTGTGTATTAGCCTTAGCTGGCTGGCACTTTTGCTGCTCAGCTTGCAGCCCGTCGCCGATAGTCTGCTAAAACCGATTGAGGATACCTATCCCACCTGGCAGGATACGCAGAAAGTCGAGTTCGTTGTGGTACTGGGCGGAGGTTATACCTGGAACCCGCAATGGGCGCCGAGTTCAAATCTAATCAATAATAGCCTTCCGCGCCTCAATGAAGGCCTGCGCCTGTGGCGAGCCAATCCGGGATCGAAACTTATCTTTACTGGTGCTGCAGCTAAGACCAATCCCGTCAGCACTGCTGAAGTTGGTGCCCGAGTGGCGCAATCACTGGGGGTTCCCCGCAGTGAGATAATTACCCTGGATGAACCTAAAGATACCGAAGAAGAAGCCGCCGCAGTGAAAAAAGCAATTGGTAACGCGCCATTCCTGCTGGTGACCTCCGCATCACATTTACCGCGCGCGATGATCTTCTTCCAGCAGGCCGGGCTGCATCCGCTACCAGCGCCCGCTAATCAGCTGGCGATAGACTCTCCGCTTAACCCGTGGGAACGCGCTATTCCGTCTCCCGTCTGGCTGATGCACAGCGATCGCGTCGGTTACGAAACGCTGGGAAGGATCTGGCAGTGGCTAAAGGGCTCATCAGGCGAGCCAGGGCAACAGTGATTTGGTTGCCAGATCAAAGTTAGACCTATTGAAACGCCCGGTATTGACCAACTGGGCGACTTCATCCCACAACACGTACAGCCAGCGTCGCCAGATGAACGACTCCGCCACGGGCGCGCGTTGCAGATATTGCCACAGCAGGCTTTCCGCCAGCGCATTATCCATCAGCCGGAACAGCTCAAACTCTCTTGGCGCCCAGAGCATTAACCCCGGCCCGACCATTGCCAGGAGCTGATCGCTACGGGCATCTTTGAGCATACTGCGCAAACTGAAATTGCCGTGGATCAGAACGCAGTTATCGTTAAAACCTTCGAACAGGCTGGGCAGGCACTCTCGGGTACGAAACAAAATCCGTTTGTCCTGCATCGTTAACCCGGTATTGCTGAACTGGTTGAGGGTGCTCCACAACACCTCCACACGTTGACGATACCAGGATGGCCAGAAATTTTCCTGGGTATTATCCACCTCACCAACACATCCGCGACTGTCCTGGCGATGCCATGACAGCATACCTTCTACAATCTGATCTTTTAAATGTTCCCAACGCTCGGGCGTTCTGGCAGGTGCTTCCACCGGCACGCCGCGTAAGCGCTCAAGTAGCAGCACGTCCGGGCCAGGATGTTCCTCGTGCGTCAGGACACCATAAATGACCGGCATACGTACCGTACCACTGCGCGCCAGCATGGACGTTTTCCATGCCAGCTGCTGTGCCATACCCGGCGTAGTGAAACTTCTCGCCATCAGCGGCATCGGGTTTCCCTGGCTGTCATACAATGCCCACAGCGCTGTATCCGCTTTTTCATTCACGCATTCTATACGACTGAGTTTTTCACCCAGTAAATGACTGAGTTCGGCACGCAACTGTTCCATTTCAGATGGCCCTCATAAATGCGACTGCTTTCATAATGAGCGTCGTGCAGACGGATGTCACCCGGATGAGATCAATTGATGAACAGAAAAGTGGAAGAAAAGAATCAAGATACGACACTCCTCCCACTAATACTCGTCAGATATCAATCTGTAGTGAGGGGAGTGTGATTAGAAAAACTAACGCATTTCTGCGCGAACGCGCTCGAGATCTTCGGCGGTATCAACACCTGTGCCGGGTACTTCTTTTGCCACAGCAACGTGAATTTTTTCGCCGTACCACAGTACGCGGAGCTGCTCCAGCATTTCAATATGCTCAAGCGGGCTCGGCTGCCAATTAACATAGCGACGGATAAAACCGGCGCGATAGCCATAAATCCCCAGGTGACGCAGGAAAGTATCACCGACGGTTTCAAGACTTTTGGCAAAACGATCGCGATCCCAGGGAATAGTTGCCCGTGAGAAATAGAGCGCATAACCTTCCGAATCCAGTACCACTTTTACCGCATTAGGATTAAAGACTTCTTCCGTGGTGTGGATCGGCGCGGCAAGCGTTGCCATACCGACCTGCCGCTGCGCCAGGTTCTCTGCTACCTGCCGAATAATGACCGCCGGGATCATCGGCTCATCACCCTGCACGTTCACAATAACGGTATCGTCGCTAAAACCACATTTCTCGACGACTTCCGCCAGGCGCTCCGTTCCGGACTGGTGATCGGCGCGCGTCATGCACACTTCCCCACCCACCGCTTCGACTGCGCGAGCAACATCTTCATGATCGGTAGCAACAATAATGCGATCGGCACCGGACTCGCGCGCACGCTCCAGAACATGCACGATCATCGGTTTGCCGTTGATATCCAGCAGTGGCTTACCGGGCAGGCGCGTAGACGCATAGCGCGCGGGAATAATGACCACAAAACTCATGATTTACTCTCATCCGCCGTCAGGGCGCGAGCTTCCGTTTCCAGCAACACGGGAATACCGTCTCGCAGTGGGAACGCCAGGTTATCCGGCTTACAAATAAGTTCCTGTTTTTCCTGGTTGTACCAGAGTTTTCCATTGCATACCGGGCAGGCAATAATTTCAAGCAGACGATGATCCATAGTTCCTCCAGATGGACCGGATTGTGAATCCGTAAATATTAACATATTCGTTTAGCGGGCTGGGGCTATTTCCCAGCCATCGCGGCAGTCGACAAATAAACTGTCAGGATAGCGTCCCAGCGTAACGCGTGTCGCCTGTTGCCAGCGCGCAAAATCATCGATGGCCTGGAACACGCCCCTTTGCAGGGTAATTCCCGGTTTGACGCCATCCTGCAACCATAGTGAGATAATCTCCAGCACGCCCGTTTTACGGTGCATTTTAGCATCCATACGCCCCACCAGTTGCCCACGATGCAGCAAAGGCAAAACAAAATAGCCGTACTGCCGTTTCGGCGCTGGCGTATAGCACTCCAGCCGATAGTTAAAATCAAACAACTGCTCCGCGCGTTTACGATCCCAGACCACCGGGTCAAAGGGAGATAACACAGCACTGTGGGTGGCTGTTAATTTGCCCGCCTTTGCCTGTTCAAGCAATGGTAGAAGATCGCTATGGAGCCACATAGGTCCCAACCTTTCGACATCGACAGGGATGATTTTCCGTTGCTCTGCGCGCACATCACGCCAGTTTTTGAGTTCTGGACGCTTCAATCGATAGTAGTCCGCCAGCCACGGTTCGCGGAAAATACCGAGGCTGCGCGCACTGTTGTCCAGCATGGCCGTTTCCGCTTGCGTCTGCGAAAGCAAGTCTCGTTCATCATCCCAGTGCGGCATAACCCGATGCGTTACATCATAGACCCGCTGGAAATTACGCCGCTCCACCACCATCACCCTACCGGCGGTGAACAGTCCTTCAAGATGACGTTTCTGCGGCTTCCATTCCCACCACCCGCTGGTTCCCTTGCGCGGATGCTCAAAATCGGCTGAACGCACCGGTCCATTTTGCTGAATGTGATGAAGCAATTGTTCAATCTCATGGACATGCTCTTGCATCCAGGCGGCTTTGTACTTCCAGCCCATATTCTCTGGGGCAAGCATACGATGGCGAATCAGCATAAAGTCGCTGCGCGGTAAGAAGCACGCCTCATGCGCCCAATATTCCATCAACTCGCCACGTAGTAGCGAGTCATCCAGCCACTGCGGGGAATAGTCGCCCAGGCGACTGAACAGCACCAGATAAGGGCTACGCGCGACAATATTAATGGTGTCTATTTGCAGTAAAGACATACGCGTAATGATCGCGAGAATATCTGCCGGGGTCGCCCGACGACGTGTTTTTTTCAGCAGGCCCTGTGCTGCCAGGTGAAGATGACGAGCATCCGTCAGGGAAAGGTGCGGCAACGACATGGATAACCTCATCAATCAGTCGCTGCCGCAGCGTGAAACCGTTAACGAGCCAGCGAGGTTAATCTATCAAGTAATACGTCAGGCTGGTCACCCGACAGATGCGCATCAACAGGGAGGTACCACCAGTTATCCTCGGCAAAGGCGCGACATTTCACCGCGTCTTTTTCCGTCATCACCAGCGTTTGTCCGGCAACTAATAATGCACTGACGTCACTGTAGGTCAGAGACTGATGGTCTGCCAATGGGACACATTTCTGTGGGTTAGCCCCGCATGCCGCCAGGGTGGCAAAGAAACGCGGGGGATGGCCAATCCCAGCCATAGCAACAATATTGGGTAACAGCGCAACGTCGCAGCGCTCGCCGGTGCGTAAATTAACGGCCAGCCCCGGCTCAAGGCGCATCGGAATCTCTCCCGCCTGCGGGATACCGCCGTTGACGATAGCCGCATCCACCGATTTAAGCCGACCCGCTCGCTCCCGCATAGGCCCCGCGGGAAGCCACCAGCCGTTGCCAAACCGACGTTCACCGTCAATCACCACGATTTCAACATCGCGCGCCAGGGCATAATGCTGCAGACCATCGTCCGTGACGATAATCTGCACGTCATGATGAGCAAGAATGGCTTTTACCGCATCGGCTCTTACCGGAGAAACAGCAACCGGCACGCCGGTACGCTGGAAGATCAGTACCGGTTCATCGCCCGCTTCTGCCGTCGTGGTGTCCGCCGTCAGCAACAGCGGGTACGACTGCGCTTTTCCGCCATAGCCGCGAGAAACTACGCCCACACGAATGCCGCGTTGCTGCAGGTGTTCAACCAACCAAATAACGACTGGCGTTTTACCATTGCCGCCAGCTGTAAGGTTTCCAACTACTACAACCGGCACCGGTGCGCGCCATGCACGTTTAAGCCCAAGCGTATAGCATATGCGGATCACCCCGCTCACCAGACCATATAGCCAGGAGAGCGGAAGTAACAACCGCCACAGCGGCGATTCACCGGACCAGATACGCGCGATCATTGACCAAATTGCATTTTGTGTAATTGCGCATACACACCGCGCTGTTCGAGCAGTTCACTATGGGTGCCGCGCTCAACAATCAGCCCATCTTCCACAACGACAATCTCGTCCGCCTGTTCGATGGTCGAAAGACGGTGCGCAATGACCAGCGAGGTGCGGTTCTTCTGCAGTTCATCAAGAGCCGCCTGGATAGCGCGTTCGGATTCGGTATCCAGCGCCGACGTCGCTTCATCCAGGATCAGGATCGGGCTGTCGCGTAGCAAGGCACGGGCGATAGCAATACGCTGGCGCTGACCGCCGGAAAGCAGCACGCCGTTCTCGCCGATGACCGTATCCAGACCATCATCCATCTTGTTGATGAAGTCCATGGCGTAGGCCATACGCGCCGCTTCTTCAATCTGTTCGCGGCTGTAGATATCCGTACGTGCGTAAGCGATGTTATTGGCAACCGTGTCGTTAAACAGGTGCACGTTCTGCGAGACCAGCGCAACCTGATCGCGCAAGGACGCCAGGGTATATTCACGCAGATCGTGTCCGTCCATCAGAATTTGCCCTTCATCAATGTCATAGAAGCGCGTAATCAGACTGGCGATGGTGGATTTACCTGAACCTGAACGCCCAACCAGCGCAACGGTTTTTCCTGCCGGAATATGCAGGTTGATGTTACGCAGTGCAGGCACTTCACGACCCGGATAGGTAAAGGTGACGTTACGGAACTCTAAATCGCCGGTCGCACGTTCGATAACGCGTTTACCTTCGTCTTTTTCCTGTTCGCTATCCAGAATAGTGAACAAGGTCTGGCACGCCGCCATACCACGTTGGAACTGGGCGTTGACGTTAGTCAGAGACTTCAGCGGACGCATCAGAGCGATCATTGAGGAGAAGACCACCGTGATGGTCCCTGCCGTCAGGTTTTCCATGACGCTGGGGAAACTGGCTGCATACAATACGAAAGCCAGCGCCAACGACGCAATCAACTGAATGATTGGATCGGAGATAGAAGACGCGGAAACCATCTTCATGCCCTGTAAACGCATCTTGTTACTGACTTTATCAAAACGTTTGGTTTCGACTTCCTGACCACCAAAAATCAAGACTTCTTTGTGGCCTTTCAGCATCTGCTCCGCACTGGTCGTCACTTGCCCCATAGTGTTTTGCATATTCTTACTGATGCTACGGAAACGCTTGGAAACCACGCGGATCGCAATCGACACAATGGGTGCCAGCACAATCAGAATTAATGACAGCTGCCAGCTGTAATAAAACATCATGATAAACAGGCCAATAATCGAGGCCCCTTCACGCACTACGGTGATCAGTGCGCCAGAAGACGATGACGCAACTTGCTCTGAATCATAGGTAATACGAGACAGTAACGTACCGGTTGATTGTTTATCAAAAAAAGCGACGGGCATGCCCATCATATGACCAAACAGGCGGCGGCGTATGGTCATTACCACTTTGCCTGACACCCAGGAAATACAGTAGCTGGAGACGTAGCTGGTTAAGCCACGTACTACCATCAGTCCAATGACCACCAGTGGCATCCACATCAGCACCGAGCGATCGGCTTTACCAAAACCATCATCCAGTAATGGTTTAAGGAGCGATAGCATGAAGGTATCGCTGGCCGCGTTCAGGACTAACGCTATACCCGCCACGATCAGACCCGATTTAAAAGGCGCTATGGTCGGCCATAGTCGGCGAAACGTCTGCCACGTAGAGAGATCTTTATCGTTATGCATTCAAAAAACCAGCATTTGTTAGAATAGCCGTATATTCTACCCGTTATCCTCCGGCACGCCAAACCACTGATGATACCAACGAGGTAAAATCTGATCCCGCAAATTGCGTATCCGCCAATTTCCCGGGAAAAAGTCTAGTGTAACCTGCCCCTGATGAGGCGTGTCCAACCATTGGTAACTCTGCTGCTGATAGCGTTGCTTCACTTTCCAGGAAGGCAGACGCCAGGCGTTATAGCGTGAAGCTGAGGCTACCGCCACCTGCCCAGCAACCCGCTGAACAAACGCTAATGACGATGAAGTATTGCTGCCATGATGCGGTACCTGAATAAAAGTGGACTGCAGATGCTGCCAGTAATGACTTAGCATTTTTTGTTCTGCAGGAGATTCAATATCACCGGTCAGCAGAAAACTGCGCTTGCCGTCGTCAACTCTCACCACACAGGAATGGTTATTCCCCCGATCGTTAGTCCCACGGAGCGGCCAGTGAGCGCTGAACTTTAATCCCTGCCATTGCCAGCTCTCGCCGCGAAAACAGGGTAAATGGCCTTTCCATCCTAGCGGGCTTCTCACCCACATTGCTGGCCAGGTTTTCAGTAACGAGTCCATTCCCCCCCGATGGTCCAGATGTTCATGGCTCAACACGATCCCTTCAGGTGTCAGGTTGTGCCAGCGTAACCAGGGGATGATCAACTGCTGTGCGCTATCACCCCCAGGCCATGCCAGCCCGGTATCGTAGAGGATTGCTTTACCATTACGGGCGATGACCATTGCCAGTCCTTGCCCAACATCCAGCATATACACCTGCCACACTTGCGTTCGCGCAGGTCGCCAGAATGGCAAGCTCAACAAAAGCACTGCCGAAATGCAGACCACCGGTAAGGTACGCCATGCATTCAGTCGCCATGCAACGAGCATCACCCAGGGCGATAACGAAAGCCATTGCCAGCGTTGGTCAATGTTGATCCAACCTTCTGGCAGACTATTGAGCGCCCAGAATAAGAGTGCCAGCGAACGATCGGCCAGATACCAGCACCCGGTCTCGACAACCAGCGGCCCGGTTAAGTGCACAATCATACCCGCGAGTATCAGCGGGACAGAAACAAACGTGACCAACGGTACGGCAAACAAATTGGCCAGAAATGAGGTCAGGCTGATACCGTGAAACAGGGCGATTTGCACTGGCAGAAGCAAGAGCGTGATACCTAACTGGAGATGCGCCAGCTCGAGAACTACGCGTCCCACACGGGAGAGTGACCATTCGGGCAGTGGAAACCATTGATACCAGAATATCAGTGCCGCAACGGCAAACGCGGACAACCACAGGCTTTGTGAGAGAACAGCAACGGGATCAACCATCACAATTGCAGCCAGACAGCATGTCCAGACAGCCCACCCACTCCACTGCCGCCCGCTCAGTTTAAGCGCACCCCAGACAATCAGTGCAACCACGGTGCGTAATGCGGGAGGCTGTAGCCCTGTTAACCATGCATAAAACGTCGCACAGGCGATTCCGCCCACCAGCGGAACCTGCCAGGCGATCCAGCGGGTTGGCATAAAAAATTGCCCACCGCGAATTAGCCCGGCGGCTAAAAGCGCGGCAAAGGCAATATGTAGCCCGGAAATAGCCATCAAATGCGCCGTTCCGGTGTCGCGCATAATGGTTTTCACCTCTTGCGAAACAGAGAGTCGCTCCCCCATTCCCAGGCCCAGTATCACCTGCTGCCAGGGATAAGCGGATAACGTTGTATTCAACGAAGAGAGATAACGGGCACGCAGGCTACACTGTGGCGAAATGACACTTGCCTGCAGAAAGCGTCCCGTCAGCGGTTGATGCTGTGCTAACGCATAGCGCTGGCTATCAAATCCCCCTTCATTTAATTGGCCGTGTACCGCGCGAACCTTAAGCGTCATTGCCCATTTCTGACCCGCACAAACCTCACCAGGTAAGTATTGTCCATACAGTACGATCCCCTGCGCCGGAAATATTCGTCTCCCCTGCAGGTGGGTAATCTGTCCATAGTGCGTGGTCATATGGTCAGTGCCGGTTATTTGTACTATGGCCTGCTGAGTGTTAGCGGGGAGCGTATTGCCCGCCCAGGTAGCGTCTTTCGCCGCCAGTATTCCCCAGAGAAAGAACAACAGCGTTAACCCGGCATAATGCAGATACTTGTGCGGAATAAGACAGAGCACACACGCCAGGCAAAACAGGCCGCTGACGTACAGCATTTCGGGCAGTGAGGGTAATACCGTAAGCGGGAGAATACCGCACAATGCACACGAGCTGACCGTTGTTATTTTCACAAAACACCTCCCTGTTACAGGAAGTGTGCAGGACAACGCAGCGGTTGTCTGGCAGCAATTTTTCGTTTTCCGGCGTGTGTTCTGCTGTTATTACGCGAAGGATGTAATGTGCAATTTAACTGAGAGGCGGGTTCCAATATGGGCAAGCAGAAATGAAAAAAGCACCCCTACAGGTGCTTTTCTCGACGTTAAGTTTTGTGAAAAACTTAGCCGTAAATATTGGCGCGATCGCGCAGCTCTTTACCCGGTTTAAAGTGCGGAACATATTTTCCTTCCAGATCCACTTTATCGCCAGTCTTCGGATTACGTCCGGTACGTGGTGCGCGGTAATGCAGAGAAAAACTACCGAAACCGCGGATTTCAATACGCTCGCCCTGCGCCAGAGTCGAGGCCATATGTTCCAGCATCTCTTTTACCGCGTCTTCAACCGCTTTCGCGGGAATGTGAGGCTGCTGGGTTGCAAGTCTTTCGATCAATTCTGACTTGGTCATGATTCCTCCGGTTCCTTAAAGGCAAAATTAGCTGCTGCATTGATTAAGGGCGGCCGTAGCCGCCCTTTGTCATTGATTACAGGACGAATCCTGTAATCTGTCAAGCTACTCGTTACCCTTTGTGCTGTTAATAGCACAAAGGATTTAAAGCACTCGATATTACTCGCCTTTAGCTGCTTTGAAAGCTTCAGCCATTGCGTTGTTAGAGAAGTTTGCATCTTCCTGTTTGTTAACAGTTGCGATTGCATCTTTCTCATCAGCTTCGTCTTTAGCACGAACAGACAGGCTGATTGCACGGTTCTTACGATCAACGCCGGTGAATTTAGCTTCAACGTCGTCGCCTACGCTCAGAACCAGAGTTGCATCTTCAACGCGGTCACGTGAAGCTTCAGAAGCGCGCAGGTAACCTTCAACGCCGTCAGCCAGTTCTACGGTTGCGCCTTTAGCGTCAACTGCAGTCACTTTACCGTTTACGATTGCGCCTTTCTTGTTCAGTGCAACCCAGTTGTTGAACGGATCTTCTGCGAGCTGTTTAACGCCCAGAGAGATACGCTCACGTTCTGCGTCAACCTGCAGAACAACTGCTGCGATTTCGTCGCCTTTTTTGTATTCACGAACTGCTTCTTCGCCTGCAACGTTCCAGGAGATGTCAGACAGGTGAACCAGGCCGTCGATGCCGCCGTCCAGGCCGATGAAGATACCGAAGTCAGTGATAGACTTGATTTTACCTTCAACACGGTCACCCTTGTTGTGGGTTTCCGCGAACTGCTGCCATGGGTTGTTTTTGCACTGCTTCAGACCCAGGGAGATACGACGACGTTCTTCGTCGATATCCAGAACCATAACTTCCACTACGTCGCCAACGTTAACAACTTTGGACGGGTGGATGTTTTTGTTGGTCCAATCCATTTCGGAAACGTGAACCAGGCCTTCAACGCCTTCTTCGATTTCAACGAAGCAGCCGTAGTCGGTCAGGTTGGTCACGCGACCAGTCAGTTTGGTACCTTCCGGATAACGCTTAGCGATAGCTACCCATGGATCTTCGCCCAGCTGTTTCAGGCCCAGAGATACACGAGTACGCTCGCGGTCGAACTTCAGCACTTTAACAGTGATTTCGTCGCCAACGTTTACGATTTCGCTCGGATGCTTAACGCGTTTCCATGCCATGTCGGTGATGTGCAGCAGGCCGTCAACGCCACCCAGATCAACGAATGCACCGTAGTCAGTGAGGTTCTTAACGATACCTTTAACTTCCATGCCTTCCTGCAGGTTTTCCAGCAGCTGATCGCGTTCTGCGCTGTTTTCGGATTCGATAACGGCACGACGGGAAACAACGACGTTGTTACGTTTCTGATCCAGCTTGATTACTTTGAATTCAAGCTCTTTGCCTTCCAGGTGCAGCGTGTCGCGGACCGGACGAACGTCTACCAGGGAACCCGGCAGGAACGCGCGAATACCATTCAGCTCAACAGTGAAGCCACCCTTGACTTTGCCATTGATAACACCAGTAACGGTCGCAGCTTCTTCGTAAGCTTTTTCCAGCGTGATCCAAGCTTCGTGACGTTTAGCTTTTTCACGGGACAGCAGAGTTTCACCGAAGCCGTCTTCTACTGCATCCAGAGCAACGTCAACTTCGTCACCAACCTGGATTTCCAGCTCGCCCTGGGCGTTTTTGAACTGCTCTGCCGGAATGGCAGACTCAGATTTCAGACCGGCGTCAACCAGTACGATATCTTTGTCGATAGCAACAACAACACCACGGACGATGGAACCCGGACGGGTTTCAATTGTTTTTAAGGATTCTTCAAATAGTTGAGCAAAAGATTCTGTCATGTTTAATCTTCAGGTTTCATATTTAACGTCCACCTGGCTCCATGCCGGATGGGGTTGTTTAACATACCCGCTAACACTCCATTGCTACGGGGGTACTGCAAATTCGGTCGCACTTAAGCGAGTGCCAGTTTTTGGCGCGCGTATTGTAACGCTTTTTCAATCACTTGCTCAATGCTTAATCGGGTTGAATCCAAAACTAAGGCATCAGCAGCAGGAACTAACGGCGCTACCGCACGGTTTCGATCGCGGTCGTCGCGTTCTTCGATCTCGGCCAAAAGGCGTTCAAAGTTAACACTAAAGCCCTTCTCCTGCAACTGTAGCATACGTCGATGCGCACGTTCTTGCGAGGAAGCGTCCAGAAAAATTTTCACCGGCGCGTCAGGGAATACCACGGTCCCCATGTCGCGTCCGTCAGCGATTAATCCCGGCGCTTCACGGAAGGCGCGTTGACGACGCAACAGCGCTTCGCGCACACGGGGAAACGCAGCAACCTGAGAGGCGGCGTTTGCCACTTCCTGAGTGCGGATTTCACCGCTAACATCTTCACCTTCCAGGATAACTTCCAGATTGCCGTCTGTTGAGATAAAACGCACATCCAGATGTGACGCCAGCGGGACCAGCGCATCTTCAGAGGCGACATCAACATGGTGATGTAACGCCGCAAGCGCCAGTACACGATAAATCGCGCCAGAATCTAACAGATGCCACTGCAATGCTTCCGCCATTGCTTTGCACAAGGTGCCTTTACCTGCACCGCTTGGGCCATCAATGGTAATAACCGGGGCAATTGCCGTCATCTTTTTCTCCTTAAACAGGCATACGTTAACGTAAACGCCGCGCATTATACGCGCCAACGTCAACGATCGTTATCTTTGTGTGAAAAATACAGAATCATTGAAGCTGAGTGTAGAATAAATGGGCAATCGAGGATGTCAGAATGTGCCGCACGTGGTAGTGCGGCCATCAAATCAGGCAGGTGTACTAATACGTGCCAACTGTTCGAAATAATCCGGGAAGGTTTTGGCCGTGCATTTAGGGTCAAGAATAGTGACTGGCGTGTCAGACAGCGCCACCAGCGAGAAACACATCGCCATGCGGTGATCGTTATAGGTCGCAATATCAGCAAATGTTAACGTAGCAGGTGGCGTGATACGGATAAAATCATGCCCCTCTTCCACTTCAGCGCCCACTTTACGCAGCTCCGTCGCCATCGCAAATAAACGGTCTGTCTCCTTGACTCGCCAGTTGTAGATGTTGCGAAGAGTCGTGGTGCCTTTCGCAAACAACGCCGCGGTAGCAATCGTCATCGCCGCATCCGGAATGTGGTTCATATCCATATCAATGGCGTGTAATTCCCCGTGCGTACAGGCAATGAAGTCATCTCCCCACGTCACGGTCGCGCCCATTTGTTCCAGCACATCGGCAAAGCGAATATCGCCCTGCATGCTGTTGCGGCCAATCCCGGTGACTTTCACCGTACCGCCTTTAATCGCTCCGGCTGCAAGGAAATACGAGGCCGATGACGCATCCCCTTCCACCAGGTATGCGCCAGGGGACTGGTACTGCTGTCCACCTTTGACAACAAAATGTTGGTAGTTCTGGTTCTCAATCTCAACGCCAAAGGTTTTCATCAGGTTTAGCGTAATATCGATGTAAGGTTTTGATACCAGCTCGCCTTTAATTGCGATCGTCGTATCCTGCGGCGCCAGCGGCGCGGTCATCAGCAACGCGGTGAGGAACTGGCTGGACACGCTGCCGTCCACGTCAACCTGGCCACCGATAAAACCACCGCGCAGTCGTAAAGGCGGATAGTTTTGCTGCTCAAGGTAATCAATGTTTGCCCCCCCCTGGCGTAACGCGTCGACCAGATGGCCAATCGGGCGCTCTTTCATACGCGGTTCACCCGTCAGTACAATATCGTTGCGCCCCAGACACAGCGCAGCCGCCAGCGGACGCATCGCGGTGCCGGCGTTGCCAAGAAACAGTTCGACTG
The DNA here is from genome assembly GCF_029717145.1 of Citrobacter freundii. NCBI lineage: Bacteria > Pseudomonadati > Pseudomonadota > Gammaproteobacteria > Enterobacterales > Enterobacteriaceae > Citrobacter > Citrobacter freundii. The sequence goes on from NZ_CP099222.1 coordinate 3,093,775, forward strand.
CACCTTCGGCCTGTAACGCGCCGCCGTTACCGATGATTTCGCAGCGGGTACGATCGGCAGAAAGGGTATAACTAATCCCTAACGCATTCAGCGCGTTAAGCATATGGCGGACATCATCACTGTCCAGCAGGTTGGTCAGGACAGTGGTGCCATTTGCTAATGCAGCCAGCAGCAAAGCGCGGTTAGAAACACTTTTAGAACCAGGCAGATTGATGGTGCCATCTACCCGCGCAATGGGTTGTAACGTCAGGGATTCCATGAAACTTAACTCTCAAAAACAGATATAAAAACCCCACAGGCTGGCTGTGGGGATGAAAAATAGCAGCAGATTAGCCGCGGCGACGCTCGAAATCGATCATGAAATCGGTCAACGCTTTCACGCCTTCAAGCGGCATTGCATTGTAGATAGACGCGCGCATCCCACCGACCACACGATGCCCTTTCAGCGCATGCAGACCAGCAGCAAAAGACTCTTCCAGGAACAGTTTATCCAGTGAGCTGTCAGCCAACTGGAAAGGAACGTTCATGCGCGAGCGGTTAGACTTCGCAACGTCGTTACGATAGAAGGCACTGTTATCAATGACGCCGTACAACAGTTCCGCTTTTTGCTGGTTAATTTTGTCCATTGCGCTGACGCCGCCTTGCGCTTTCAGCCACTTAAAGACCAGACCAGAGAGGTACCAGGCAAATGTCGGCGGCGTGTTAAACATCGAGTCATTGTCGTTCAGGACGGTGTAATCGAGGATCGACGGGCAGGACACGTGCGCTTTGCCGAGTAAATCTTCACGTACGATGACGATCGTCAGACCCGCTGGGCCGATGTTTTTCTGCGCGCCGGCGTAGATTACGCCATAGCGGCTAACATCAAGCGGCCCAGACAAGATGGTGGAAGACAGGTCAGCGGTCACCACAACGTTACTGGCAAAATTCGGCGTCTCATCGATTGCAATACCATCAATGGTTTCGTTCGGGCAATAGTGCAGATAAGCCGCATTGTCAGAAAGCTGCCATTCACTCATTGGCGTGACCGCCCGCAGGCCGTCAACGGTAACTTTGGCATCAATCACGTTTGGTGTGCAGTATTTCTTCGCTTCTTTAATGGCGCTGGCTGCCCAATAACCGGCATCGACGTAATCTGCCGTGGTCTTATCGCCTAAAATATTGAGCGGGATCCCGGCGAACTGACCGCGACCACCGCCATGGCAGAACAACACTTTGTAGTTGGAGGGAATGCTGAGGAGATCGCGAAAATCCTGCTCTGCTTCCTCTGCGACCTGGATAAACTCTTTACCACGGTGGCTAATTTCCATCACCGACGTGCCAAGACCATTCCAGTCGCGGAGATCCTGTTGAGCCAGTTTAAGTACGTCCGCCGGTAGCATTGCCGGACCTGAACTAAAATTGAAGACCTGAGTCATTTCCCCTCACCACGTTGTGTTGTTATCCGGTCAACATCCTGTCGTTGGCAATAATTCCTGTGACAGACATTGGGTATATGTTTTTCCTGTGGATATCGGTTTTATCATTCAGCGACACGCGCCGCAATGGGTAATACGGGTCAGGGGAAAAATGTGTCATTCGTCACACAACAGAATCTATCGGATTGACGGCTCAAAACCGATATTTTCGCTGTCAGGTGACCCGTTTTGCCCGACTGGCCTTCGTCCATTCTGGATTTGCACAGCGCGGACATAATTGATGATCCCCAGCGCGCATGTGAATAACTTCACTACAGCGTACGCAGGCATAATCCCCTGCCGCCGGTACCACCTTAAAGCGTTGCGTACAGTGTTTAGGCAGAATGCTGAGACCGGGTTTGACGTCTTCATCGGCAAAGAAATAGACGCTGATTTGCCCGTTTGTCTCCAGAATAGCGAGCTTCACCTGCCCTAATTGCTCCACACCGTTCAGCCGCAATTCCATAAAAAACTCGAATTCCGTCATATTGGCGTTATTGAGCTTCGACCATGACAGTTCGCCGTCTTCGATGATCACCAGCGGTTTACCCTCCAGCAGATCCTCCAGCTTTTCACTGTGTGCCATCAGCCACATCACTAAGCGATACAGCAGCGCCAGGGTAATGAATACCACCAGCACCGGTAGCAGCGGAACATCGTCATAAAACGCCACATCCCCCGCTGCCGACCCCAGCGTCAGGATAATCAACACTTCAAAAAGCGACATCTGGCGTACACCACGCCGCCCCGTGAGCTTTAAAAACAGAAAAACCAATATAAAGGTATACAAGCTGCGCAGCGCCACCTCACCCAGAAACTCCATGGGCACTTTATCCAGCGCCATACGGTGTAAATCGAATGCTTTCATTTTGTACTCTTAACGTGGGTTATCGTGTGAAAGCATAGTCAACGCTTTTATTTGCGTCACCGCAGTGGCGGCGATAGCGCCATTCATATAAAACCCGTATCATTGCGCGCTTTCCGTACGACAAAAGTGATTTTCATGACGCAAACATTTATTCCCGGCAAAGATGCCGCGCTGGAAGATTCCATCGCCCGCTTCCAGCAAAAATTACTCGACCTTGGTTTCCAGATTGAAGAAGCCTCATGGTTAAACCCCGTTCCTAACGTTTGGTCTGTGCATATTCGCGATAAAGAGTGCGCACTGTGTTTCACCAACGGTAAAGGCGCGACGAAAAAAGCGGCGCTGGCTTCCGCGCTGGGCGAATATTTTGAGCGTCTGTCCACCAACTACTTTTTTGCCGATTTCTGGCTGGGTGAAACTGTCGCTAACGGTCCATTCGTGCATTATCCGAACGAAAAATGGTTCCCGTTAACCGAAGAGGATGACGTTCCAGAAGGTCTGTTGGATGCCCGTCTGCGCGCGTTCTACGATCCGGAAAATGAACTGACCGGCAGCATGCTGATCGACCTGCAGTCAGGCAATGAAGAACGCGGCGTTTGCGGTCTGCCGTTTACCCGCCAGTCTGATAACCAAACCGTGTACATTCCGATGAATATCATTGGCAACCTGTACGTTTCCAACGGAATGTCTGCCGGTAACACCCCAAATGAAGCACGCGTTCAGGGGCTGTCTGAAGTCTTTGAACGTTATGTGAAGAACCGCATTATCGCAGAAAGCATCAGTCTGCCGGAAATCCCAGCCGACGTGCTGGCGCGTTACCCGGCTGTGGTCGAGTCCATCGCCAAACTGGAAGCCGAAGGGTTCCCAATTTTCGCCTATGACGGCTCGCTGGGCGGCAAATACCCGGTTATCTGCGTAGTACTGTTTAACCCGGCTAACGGGACCTGCTTTGCGTCATTTGGCGCCCACCCGGACTTTGGCGTGGCACTGGAGCGTACCGTCACTGAACTGTTGCAGGGCCGCGGTCTGAAAGATCTTGATGTCTTTATGCCCCCGACCTTTGATGATGAAGAAGTGGCTGAGCATACCAACCTCGAAACCCACTTCATCGATTCCAGCGGCCTGATCTCCTGGGATTTGTTCAAGCAAGATGCCGATTATCCGTTCGTTGACTGGAATTTCTCCGGCACTACGGAAGAAGAGTTCGCCACCCTGATGGCTATCTTCAAAACCGAAGATAAAGAAGTGTATATCGCTGATTACGAGCATCTGGGTGTGTACGCCTGCCGCATCATCGTTCCGGGGATGTCCGATATCTATCCGGCTGAAGATCTGTGGTTAGCAAACAACGGTATGGGCACACATCTGCGTGAAACCATTCTTTCTCTGCCGGGCAGCGAGTGGGATAAAGAAGACTATCTCAGCCTGCTCGAACAACTGGATGAAGAAGGTTTTGACGACTTTACCCGCGTACGTGAGCTGCTGGGTCTGGCAACAGGTTCAGACAACGGCTGGTCTACGCTGCGTATTGGTGAGCTGAAAGTGATGCTGGCACTGGCCGGCGGTGACCTGGAGCAGGCACTGATTTGGACCGAATGGACAATGGAGTTTAACGCATCGGTCTTTAGCGCCGAACGCGCCAACTACTACCGTTGCCTGCAAACGCTGCTGCTGTTGTCGCAGGAAGACGATCGCCAGCCGCTGCAGTATCTGAACGCTTTTGTCCGTATGTACGGTGCCGATGCGGTTGAAGCGGCGAGTGCGGCATTAAGCGGAGAAGCGCCGTTTTATGGCCTCCAGTCCGTCGACAGCGATCTGCAGGCTTTCCCGGCGCATCAGTCTCTGCTGAAAGCCTATGAAAAACTGCAGCGCGCAAAAGCAGCATACTGGTCAAAATAATGGCAATTAGCCTGCTCTGAGTAGGCTTCAACAATTGACTACGCTATATTACGGGGCGCATTTTGTGCCCCGTTTTTTTTATTTTTGCTTAATCAAAAATAAATGTAAAAACAAGGTTAAAAATTAGTAGTTGATATTAAAAAAAATAGCTTGATAGTGTTGCATTTTATCTCAATTACTCCATTTTAATTAACCGCTCAACGGGAGGCGAAAGGAAAAAATTCAACTCACTTTATAATTTTTAAAATTTATTTTTACTATAATAATCAAAAAGTTACTCCGTAATCGCATAAAAACCATGCGTCTTGCGGGCCTATAAGCCAGGCGAGATATGATCTATATCAAATTCTCATCTATAATGCTTTGTTAGTATCTCGTCGCCGACTTAATAAAGAGAGAGTTAGTGTGAAAGCTGACAACCCTTTTGATCTTATACTTCCTGCTGCTATGGCCAAAGTTGCCGAAGAAGCAGGCGTCTATAAAGCAACGAAACATCCGCTTAAGACGTTCTATCTGGCAATTACTGCCGGTGTGTTCATTTCAATTGCCTTTGTTTTCTATATCACCGCCACGACCGGTACTGGAACAATGCCTTTCGGTATGGCCAAGTTGATCGGTGGTATCTGCTTTTCCCTGGGACTGATTCTTTGTGTTGTCTGCGGCGCTGACCTCTTTACTTCAACCGTACTGATTGTCGTCGCTAAGGCCAGTGGACGTATTACCTGGGGCCAACTGGCAAAAAACTGGCTCAACGTTTATGTTGGCAACCTGGTAGGTTGCTTGCTCTTTGTGCTACTGATGTGGCTTTCCGGCGAATATATGACCGCTAACGGCGCATGGGGGCTAAATGTCCTGCAAACCGCCGATCACAAAGTGCATCACACCTTTGTTGAAGCCGTCAGCCTCGGTATTCTGGCAAACCTGATGGTGTGCCTGGCCGTATGGATGAGCTACTCAGGCCGTAGCCTGATGGACAAAGCGTTTATCATGGTATTGCCGGTCGCAATGTTTGTTGCCAGCGGTTTTGAGCACAGTATCGCAAACATGTTTATGATCCCTATGGGTATCGTAATACGCGATTTCGCCACACCGGAATTCTGGACCGCTGTCGGTTCTTCTCCGGAGAATTTTTCACACCTGACCGTGATGAATTTCATCACCGATAACCTGATTCCGGTTACGATCGGTAACATTATCGGCGGCGGTTTGTTAGTCGGGTTGACATACTGGGTCATTTACCTACGTGGTAACGATCATCACTAATTTGTTGATGCCCATTACACGTAGTAAATAAAAAATCCACTTAAGAAGGTAGGTGTTACATGTCCGAGCTTAATGAAAAGTTAGCCACAGCCTGGGAAGGTTTTACCAAAGGTGATTGGCAGAATGAAGTAAACGTCCGTGACTTCATTCAGAAAAACTACACTCCGTATGAGGGTGACGAGTCCTTCCTGGCTGGCGCAACTGACGCGACCACCAAGCTGTGGGACAGCGTGATGGAAGGCGTTAAACAGGAAAACCGTACTCACGCGCCTGTTGACTTTGACACCTCCGTTGCTTCTACCATCACTTCTCACGATGCTGGCTACATCAACAAGCAGCTTGAGAAAATCGTTGGTCTGCAGACTGAAGCTCCACTGAAACGTGCGATCATTCCGTTTGGCGGCATCAAAATGGTTGAAGGTTCCTGCAAAGCGTACAATCGCGAACTGGACCCGATGCTGAAAAAAATCTTCACCGAATACCGCAAAACCCACAACCAGGGCGTATTCGATGTTTATACCAAAGACATTCTGAACTGCCGTAAATCCGGTATTCTGACTGGTCTGCCAGATGCGTATGGCCGTGGCCGTATCATCGGTGACTACCGTCGCATTGCGCTGTACGGTATCGACTACCTGATGAAAGACAAGTACGCTCAGTTCGTCTCTCTGCAGTCCGATCTGGAAAATGGCGTAAACCTGGAAGCAACTATCCGTCTGCGTGAAGAAATTGCTGAACAGCACCGCGCACTGGGTCAGATCAAAGAAATGGCGGCTAAATATGGCTGCGATATCTCTGGTCCGGCTACCAACGCTCAGGAAGCTATCCAGTGGACCTACTTCGGCTACCTGGCCGCTGTTAAGTCTCAGAACGGTGCAGCAATGTCCTTCGGTCGTGTATCCACCTTCCTGGATGCATACATCGAACGTGATATCAAAGCAGGCAAAATCACCGAGCAAGACGCTCAGGAAATGATTGACCACCTGGTCATGAAACTGCGTATGGTTCGTTTCCTGCGTACGCCTGAATATGATGAACTGTTCTCCGGTGACCCGATTTGGGCAACTGAATCAATCGGCGGTATGGGCGTTGACGGCCGTACTCTGGTTACCAAAAACAGCTTCCGCTTCCTGAACACCCTGTACACCATGGGTCCTTCTCCGGAGCCGAACATCACCGTTCTGTGGTCTGAAAAACTGCCTCTGAACTTCAAGAAATTCGCCGCTAAAGTGTCTATCGATACCTCTTCTCTGCAGTATGAGAACGATGACCTGATGCGTCCGGACTTCAACAACGACGATTACGCTATCGCTTGCTGCGTAAGCCCGATGGTTGTTGGTAAACAAATGCAGTTCTTCGGTGCGCGTGCAAACCTGGCGAAAACCATGCTGTACGCAATCAACGGCGGCGTTGATGAAAAACTGAAAATCCAGGTTGGTCCGAAATCTGAACCAATCAAAAGTGACGTTCTGAACTTCGACGAAGTGATGGAACGTATGGATCACTTTATGGATTGGCTGGCTAAACAGTACGTCACCGCACTGAACGTCATCCACTACATGCACGACAAGTACAGCTACGAAGCCGCTCTGATGGCGCTGCACGACCGTGACGTTGTTCGCACCATGGCGTGTGGTATCGCAGGTCTGTCCGTTGCTGCTGACTCCCTGTCTGCAATCAAATATGCGAAAGTTAAACCGGTTCGTGACGAAGACGGTCTGGCTATCGACTTCGAAATCGAAGGCGAATACCCGCAGTTTGGTAACAACGACTCTCGCGTTGATGACATGGCGGTTGACCTGGTAGAACGTTTCATGAAGAAAATTCAGAAACTGACTACTTACCGTAACGCTATCCCGACTCAGTCTGTTCTGACCATCACCTCTAACGTTGTGTATGGTAAGAAAACGGGTAACACCCCAGATGGTCGTCGTGCTGGCGCACCATTCGGACCGGGTGCTAACCCAATGCACGGCCGTGACCAGAAAGGTGCTGTTGCCTCTCTGACCTCCGTTGCTAAACTGCCGTTTGCTTACGCTAAAGATGGTATCTCTTACACCTTCTCTATCGTTCCGAACGCACTGGGTAAAGACGACGAAGTTCGTAAGACCAACCTGGCAGGCCTGATGGACGGTTACTTCCATCACGAAGCGTCCATCGAAGGTGGTCAGCACCTGAACGTGAACGTCATGAACCGTGAAATGCTGCTGGACGCGATGGAACATCCTGAGAAATATCCTCAGCTGACCATCCGTGTATCGGGTTATGCAGTACGTTTTAACTCCCTGACTAAAGAACAGCAGCAGGATGTTATTACTCGTACTTTCACTCAGACCATGTAATTGGTTTTGACTGAAATCACGCGTTAAATGTCGTACAATAAAGGCTCCACGTAAGTGGGGCCTTTTTAGCAACTAAGTCTCTTTCGTCAGCTATCTATACTTATGGATGACTGCCAAAACAGACTCGACACAGTTAATAACTGTGCACTCACTCTGGCCCCGGATGGGCCACATCTGGAGATACACCGCAATGTCAGTTATTGGTCGCATTCACTCCTTTGAATCCTGTGGCACCGTAGACGGCCCGGGCATCCGCTTTATTACCTTCTTCCAGGGCTGCCTGATGCGCTGCCTGTATTGCCATAACCGTGATACGTGGGACACGCACGGTGGTAAAGAAGTCACCGTCGAAGAATTGATGAAAGAAGTGGTGACCTATCGCCACTTTATGAACGCCTCCGGTGGCGGCGTAACGGCATCCGGTGGTGAGGCTATTCTGCAGGCCGAATTCGTTCGTGACTGGTTCCGCGCCTGTAGAAAAGAAGGTATTCATACCTGTCTCGACACCAACGGTTTTGTCCGCCGCTACGATCCGGTGATTGATGAACTGCTGGAAGTCACCGATCTGGTGATGCTCGACCTCAAACAGATGAACGACGAAATTCACCAGAACCTGGTCGGTGTGTCTAACCATCGTACACTGGAGTTCGCACGCTATCTGTCTAACAAAGACATCAAGGTGTGGATCCGCTACGTCGTCGTACCAGGCTGGTCTGACGATGACGACTCAGCACACCGTCTGGGCGAGTTTACCCGTGATATGGGCAACGTCGAAAAAATCGAATTACTGCCTTACCATGAGTTGGGTAAACACAAATGGGTGGCGATGGGCGAAGAATATAAGCTGGATGGCGTTAAGCCACCGAAGAAAGAAACCATGGATCGCGTGAAAGGTATCCTGGAACAGTATGGTCATAAAGTGATGTATTGAGTTTACATCCTTGTAAAACGGCTGCCTAACATGGTGGCCGTTTTGTTATCTGCACTTACCTCTTCGGCAAACGGGTCACAACACAGGAAAGGACGTCATGCGGTTATTCATCTCAGGAGTGTTACTGTTGTCTGCCCAGGCCGCGAATGCCGCCAGCAACTGCGATATTAATGCCATCATCCAGCAAGCCTGGCCGGATGCCAGGACAACGTCGCAAGGCACCATCACTCAAGATAACCGGGTCATTACCACCCACAGTGATTCACCCAAAAGCGCGATTTGCCGCATCTGGCCAGCGCACCCTGAGCTGACGCTGGCCGCTGTACCATTAATGACACAGCAGTATAGCGATTACGATAACGTCGGCGATCTGGAGCTTCTGGTGCTCGATTCCACCACACTCGACGTGAAACAACGATTACGCCTGACAGAGAGAATGAGCGACGATGCCATTCGCATCACCGGCCTGGCACTTGATACCGCTCGCTGGAAGGTTACGCCTGAACAGACCGCATTCGGCTTGCGTATCTCCCGCACCGGCAGTTCTCGGGTCAATCCATTTAGTGAAACGGCACTTTCGCTGTATGTCATCGACAATAATCAGCTCCGGCCAATACTAAACGGTATCGTGCTGGAAAATAGCAGCGGAGAATGGGATGGCAACTGCGAGGGAACCTTCAGCGACAGTAAACGCAGCCTGGCGCTGGATACCGGTTCGCAGAATGGGTATGTTGATATTCGGGTAACCGAGAAAAGCGTAGCATCCACGAGCTATGTTGATGCCAATGAGCAATGCGCAGCGAAAGATAAACCGGGTAAAGCCAACTGGTTACTGCGCTATGACGGTCACCAGTATACCATTCCCGACGAACTTGCCCCGCTGTCCTGAGCCGCCAGAAGGAGATAGCCTGGCTATCTCCTTCTTATTATCGCTCGTTTAACTCTTTCTTCTCGCCAACAGCGGGAAAATTAAGCCCAATCCGACCAGTACAAACGGCGTCACAATGTTCAGCGTCAGCTGGAAAGTCCACTCCGGGGTAAAGGCTTCCATTTTTGGAAAAATCCCGGTGACGCAAGCAAATGCAGTGAAGGCAAAACACCATCCTCCGACGGTTAATGCCAGCGTTTTGTTGCGAATAAAGACATATTCTGACTTATATTTCTGCGCCAGCCGAATAACGGCAATAAATGCCACGAACACCCATAAATAACGCAATGGCATAACAACTGAGTTGAGATTCAGCAACCATTTATACAAATTATTCATGTCGCCAATGCCCAGCGTCGGCAACATAATCAGAATCGCGACTAATACTAACGTCAATATATAACCGTTCACCGGTGTACCGGACGCATTCGTACGGCACAAACGCGCAGGAATATATCGACTGTCCGCATCACCCAGCAGGACTTTAAGCGGCGCATCGATAGAAAACACCAACGCAGCAATCTGTCCCAGCGTGTTGGCAACCGCATAAATGACCATCAGCGTGTTACCCATCCCGTAATACTCGCCCAGTTTCTGGAAAGCATAATATTGACCATTGGTCATTAAATCATCGGGAATATGCCGGGAGTCAAACATCATCCCCATTGCCAGCGAGCCGAGAATTGCACATACCGCCACCATAATCGCCAGAATCAACATCCCTTTCGGGAATTCTTTGCCTGGATTGCGGGTCTGGTTAACGTAAGGTGAAATTTTTTCCGCGCCACCCACCGCGAAGACCAGCATCGAAATCGTCGTGATATAGGTAAAATCAATATGCGGAATGAACGATTCCCAGGTGATGTTGGTGGTAGCGATCTCAACATCCGTAATTGCCGGCGCGGTTACCGCCATCACGACATACAGAATCGACATCACAAACATCGCAATTCCCGCCACGGAACCCACAATTTTCAGTGACTTCATCCCACGGGATGCAACCCACATGAAGAAGACAAACAGCGCCAGCGTCAGCCCCTGTAACGCCACGACGGTGTATTCTTTAATGAGTGACCCATCCCCCTTCAGCGCCCAGCCCAGGGCAATCAGGATAGCCTGCGGTTTCTGCGCCAGGTAAGGAATATGCACTACCCAGTAAGTCCATGCGGCAAGGTAAGCCAGCCCCGGCCCCATGGTGTGTTTAATCCAGGTACTGACGCCACCTTTCCCCTCTTTAAACGTGGAGCCAAGCTGCCCGACGATCAGTGCGTAAGGGATAAAATAGAGCGCAAAAATAAAAATCCAGGAGGAGACAACGACTAATCCCTGATTAGCATAGTTGTTTACAACGTTGCCAAACCCCCAAACGGTAATAAACGACATCAAGGCGATGTTGTACCATCGCAACTGTTTTTCCTGTGCACCGGCCATACGCGATCCTTCGTGGGGTTATTTTAAATATCAATAAATGAGGCGAGGGATTATGCGCGGTAAAATGAACGGGCGGAAATGGCAGAATGTAAAACTATAACCTTCTGCACAGTTTATTTTTCAGCAAAGATGAGGGGGAATTAAATACGGTGGATTCTCACCAAACATACATAATTTATATGAATGAAAACCCACCGTAATCGTTAAATAGCCTCAGATATGTGCCACGGAATTGGGCTTGTGTCCTGTTTTACGCAGCAGCATCAGTAAATAAATAAACGACACGCTGGCGATCATGATAAACAACAGGCTATCTGAGAAGTTCTGCATCAGCATCGCGGTAAATGACGGCCCCAGCAGGCTCCCCACGGTATAGCTTAATAACAATGCCTGGTTCATGGCAACCAGTTGATGATGTTCCACTTTTTCGCAGGCCCAGGCCATTGCCACTGGATAGAGCGTAAAACCGGCCGCACCTAACATGAACAACGCAGGGGCCATTGCCGCCTGATTCAGCATCGCAATGCTACCGAGGATCACCACAAAGACCTGAACGCGTAAAACCAGCAGGCGACCTAATTTATCCGCCAGACGACCAATCGGCCATTGTCCCAGAATACCAGCGCTGACCATCACCGCCATCCAGAAACCAATGCTGGCGTTACTGGCCCCCTGATGATTAAGGTACAGCGGCATCAAGCCATACAACGAGCCCAGCACAATACCGGAGATAATGCAGCCATTCACGCCCAGTCGCGCCTGACGAAGTCTCAACATCGATGCTATCGGCGTCGAATGTTGTTCCTCGCTTTGCTGATTCATAATGCGGGTAAAGAGCAGTGGTAATACGCCTGCCAGAATCGTGCCAGTAACCCACGGCAAAACGCTCATGAGATCTGTCGAGACTTTACTGACTAACAGCTGCCCTAAAAACGTTCCCACGTAATAGACCATCATATAGGCAGCCAGTAAGCGTCCGCGGTTACGAGAGGTCCCGCTGCACATCAGCGCGCTTTCCACCACCACCCAAATCATGGCACAGCCGACACCGGCGATAAAACGCCAGGTCATCCAGCTCCAGAATCCCACCATCACACCCAGCCCAATACACCCCACGGCGAAGATAAACGAGGCAATGTAATAGCTGCGGTTGAAGCCAAGATGTCTGATTAAATACCCGGTCAGCAACGTCCCCACCAGATTACCGGTGAAATAAGACGAACTGACCACACCCACCTGCCAGGTCGGGAGATTTTCATGGGCGAGCCAAAGCGGGACGAGCGTGTTTAACACGGCGATCGCCAGGGTCAGCAGCAGTAGCCCGCACAGCAATAGCATAACGGGTCGGGTATAGGTAGACATGAATAAAAACCGTGAGGAAGTTCAAATTTCATGCGCATCATGCCACTGCCAAAAACATTGTCAATCGGCGCAATCAGGGGTCTGAGGCGCTTTCATGACGATCGATTCGTATTACTGATTCTTAATATGAATGGATAAAAAAGAGGAAAACACATCTGTTTGTTTTAATTGATCTAAAACAAAATTATCGCGTTTCGTTCAGTCGAAATATTTCATGGATATATCGCATTTTTTATTTGCCGAATGGCGCCGTTAGCTGCGCCATTCGGCATTCTTTAGGTCAGCTGGCAACCGCCATGCCCACGGTCATATGCAGGCCGTAGAACACACCGCGCCCGATCAGTTCACCGACAAGCAGCAAAATAAACGCCACTGACAGTAACGGTACGGCCGGTTGGTAGCCTTTAACCTGCGGCACAACCCAGCAGCACAGCGCCAAAGCCAGTGCCGCAATACGCCACGCCATCAGCGAGCCGTAGTCCGGTACCAATGCAGATGCCTGCTGAACAGAACTGTGAATAGTCGCCAGTTCAGCGCCCTGCATCACCGCCATGATAGCGCTCACCACCAGCGCAAATATGGAAATCGCCGGCAGCAAGCGCATTGCCCAGCCGTCTACTCCAGCCACGCGCAGCAGCAGATAACCTAACAGCGGCCCCCCCAAAAACAGCGTCAGGAAGAAGCCCAGCGGCGTCCAGAGGCTGTACCAGGTTGGGATCGTATCAATGGTGTTATACACCCGCACCATCATCCAAACGAAAACCACGCCCAGTACCATAGTGACGATTAGCCACAGAGTACGTAACGCAGACGGCATTTTTTTCAATGTCGCCATCAGCCAGCCGATACCGCCCACCGCGAAGAACAGCGAACCGCTGGCAATTTCGTTACTCAGTGCAGAGGCTCCGATACGGTTAAGGGAGTTAAAAGCACGCATCGGCGATCCCAGGTGCAGCATGGAGGCAATAAAGCCGATGCCCATTAACACCCACAGGCCCAACATACAGGCAACGACGCGCTGCTGTGCGTCGGGACGTAAGCCCCCTTTCATCAATGCCAGCGCCAGAACAATAAAACCGCCAACCACGCACTGCCCGAAGACCGTGAAGATCATCAGCGGCCACTCATGCCATCCACTTCCCATCTTACACCTCCTTCGGATTAGCCAGATAACCCGTGGTATCCCCGGTCGGGCGGCTATTGGCATTAGGTTTGATTACAATGCTGGGTTTGGTGAAATGTGCGCCCGGTAGTGGCGCAACCGCCGCCAGCTCACCGTGTTTTTTGCGCAGTTCATCAATCGGACCAAAATCCAGCGCGCGCAATGGACAAGATTCGACGCAAATCGGCTTTTTGCCCTCGGCCACACGGTCGTGGCAGCCATCACACTTGGTCATATGCCCTTTGGCCGCATTGTACTGTGGCGCGCCGTAAGGACAGGCCATATGGCAATAACGACAGCCAATGCACACATCCTCATCGACGACCACAAAACCGTCTTCACGCTTGTGCATCGCGCCACTCGGACATACCTTGGTACACGCCGGGTCTTCACAATGGTTACACGCAATAGACAGGTAATAGGCAAAGACGTTCTGGTGCCAAACGCCGTTGTCTTCTTGCCAGTCGCCACCGGCATATTCGTAAATACGGCGGAAGCTGACATCCGGGGTTAAATCTTTGTAGTCTTTGCAGGCCAGTTCGCAGGTTTTGCAACCGGTGCAACGGCTGGAATCAATAAAAAATCCATACTGGGTTGTCATCGGTTACTCCTTACACCTTTTCAACCTGAACAAGGTTCGTATGTGACGGGTTCCCCTTCGCGAGCGGAGAAGGACGCTGGGTCGTCAGCACGTTGATGCAGCCGCCCTGATCCACACGTTTCATATCCGGGTCATACCAGGCTCCCTCACCTAGCGCTACCACGCCCGGCATCATACGCGGCGTCACTTTCGCCTCGATATGCACCTCGCCACGCTCGTTAAAGATGCGTACCTTGTCGCCGTTGCTAATACCGCGTCGTTGCGCGTCCAACGGGTTGATCCACATTTCCTGGCGGCAGGACGCTTTCAGTACATCCACGTTGCCATAGGTCGAGTGAACGCGAGATTTGTAGTGGAAGCCCGTCAACTGCAGTGGGAATTTATCCGCCAGCGGATCGCTTAAACTTTCAAAGCCCGGGGCGTAAACTGGCAATGGATCGATCACATCGTCTTCAGGCAATTCCCAGGTAGCCGCAATGTCTGCCAGCGCCTGAGAATAAATTTCAATTTTGCCCGATGGCGTTGTGAGCGGGTTGGCTTGAGGATCCTCACGGAACGCTTTGTACGCCACATGATGCCCTTCTGGATCGCGCTGTTTAAAGATCCCCTGCTTGCGGAACTCTTCAAACGTAGGCAGTTCAGGTATCGCTTTGCGCGACTGTTCATACAAATGACGCATCCACTCTTCCTGAGTACGGCCTTCCGTAAACTGCTGCTCAACGCCAAGGCGTTTCGCCAGTTCACTGGTCATTTGATAGATGGTCTTGCATTCAAAGCGCGGTTTGATGGCCTGATCGGTGAAAATCACATACGACATATTCCCGCAGGAGGCATCCAGCGCGAAGTCCATTTGTTCAGACGCTGTGCAGTCTGGCAGCAAAATATCCGCGTATTTCGCCGAGGACGTCATGTGGCAATCAATGACGACAATCATCTCGCACTTCTTATCATCCTGCAGGATTTCATGCGTGCGGTTGATATCAGAGTGCTGGTTAATCAGACAGTTACCAGCATAGTTCCAGATCATCTTAATGGGCACATCAAGCTTATCTTTACCGCGAACACCGTCACGCAGTGCCGTCATTTCCGGGCCGCGCTCAATGGCGTCCGTCCACATAAACATCGAGATACTGGTTTCAACCGGGTTTTCCAGCGTCGGCATACGTTCAAACGGCAGATCATAAGAGCCTTCACGCGCACCGCTGTTGCCACCATTAATACCGACGTTACCGGTCAGGATAGCCAGCATAGAAATAGCACGGGTGGCAATTTCACCGTTGGCGTGACGCTGTGGTCCCCAACCCTGACTAATGTAGGCAGGTTTGGCGCTGCCAATTTCACGTGCCAGCTTAACGATGCGTTCCGCAGGAATACCGGTTATCTGCGCGGCCCATTCCGGGGTCTTCGCGATACCGTCTTTACCCTGACCTAAAATGTAAGCCTTATAGTGGCCATTCTTTGGTGCGCTCGCCGGGAGAGCTTTCTCGTCATACCCCACGCAGTATTTATCGAGGAACGGTTGATCAACCATATTTTCGGTAATCAACACGTACGCCAGGCCATTGACCAGTGCCGCATCGGTGCCCGGACGAATCGGGATCCATTCATCTTCACGACCCGCACCGGTGTCCGTGTAGCGCGGATCGATAATAATCATTCGCGCATTGGATTTCTGCCGTGCCTGTTCAAGGTAATACGTCACCCCGCCACCGCTCATGCGGGTTTCACCAGGGTTATTACCAAACAGAACAACCAGTTTACTGTTTTCGATATCAGACGGACTGTTACCGTCCGCCCAGCCGCCGTAGGTATAGTTCAAACCAGCCGCGATTTGTGCAGAAGAGTAATCCCCGTAGTGGTTCAGATAACCACCACAGCAGTTCATCAGACGAGCGACCAGCGTTTTACCCGGTGGCCATGAGCGTGTCATGGTTCCGCCCAGCGTACCGGTGCCGTAGTTCAGGTAGATAGACTCGTTGCCGTAGTCTTTGATCAGGCGCTGCATGTTGGTGGCGATGATGTCATAGGCCTCATCCCAACTGATGCGCTCAAACTTACCTTCACCGCGCTTACCCACGCGCTTCATTGGGTATTTCAGCCGATCCGGATTATAGACACGACGGCGCATAGAGCGGCCGCGCAGGCAGGCTCTAACCTGGTGCAGGCCATCATAATTGTCATCGCCGGTGTTGTCGGTTTCAACATATTTGATTTCACCGTCCACCACGTGCATACGCAGCGGACAGCGGCTACCGCAGTTCACCGTACAGGCGCTCCAGATCACTTTCTCATTGATCTGCGCCGGATTAATGGCTTCTGCAGCATTGGCAATACGGGTAAATGGCAGGGTAAACGCGCTGCTGGCCATCGCCAGCCCGCCTATCGCCGTCGTTTTGACCAAACCGCGACGACTCACCTCAGCTGCCAGCACGGCATCGGGGATCTTAGTTTTCATAGTGGCTCACTCTGCTGCTCACAATAAATAAACAAACGCTGTATAGATACTTATATATCGATATTATCGTTATACAGACTGATAAATAGTGAATTTGCGTAAAGACAGAGATAAATACTGACTTTCATTCGAAGGTAGTATTACCACTAATGGGGTAAGGGTTATTGTTCGACGTCAAGCAGGCATAAAAAAAGCGCCCGCAGGCGCTTTTTTCGCAGGGAAAGCTAACTTATCCGATGTATTCCAGGCCATTCATATACGGACGGAGTACTTCCGGAACCTGAATGCGGCCATCGGCCTGCTGGTAGTTTTCCATTACGGCAACCAGCGTACGACCAACCGCCAGACCAGAGCCGTTCAGCGTATGCACCAAACGGGTCTTCTTGTCGGACTTGCTGCGGCAACGTGCCTGCATGCGACGCGCCTGGAAATCCCACACGTTGGAGCAGGAAGAGATTTCACGGTAGGTATTTTGCGCCGGGATCCACACTTCCAGATCGTAGGTTTTGCATGCGCCGAAGCCCATGTCACCAGTACACAGAATGATCTTACGGTACGGCAGACCCAGCAACTGAAGGACTTTCTCGGCATGACCGGTCATTTCTTCCAGCGCGTCCATCGAATCTTCAGGACGAACGATCTGCACCATCTCAACTTTATCGAACTGGTGCATACGGATCAGACCACGGGTGTCACGACCATAAGATCCCGCTTCTGAACGGAAGCATGGGGTATGCGCAGTCATTTTGATTGGCAGCGCATCTTCGTCAATGATCTCATCGCGCACCAGGTTGGTCAGCGGAACTTCTGCCGTTGGGATCAGCGCATAGTTGCTGCTGTCGGCTTCTTCGTCCAGCGGACGGGTATGGAACAGATCGCCGGCAAATTTCGGCAACTGACCCGTACCGTACAGCGTGTCATGGTTAACCAGATACGGAACGTAGTTTTCACTGTAGCCATGCTGTTCAGTATGCAGATCCAGCATGAACTGGGACAGCGCACGGTGCATACGCGCAATCTGCCCTTTCATGACCACGAAACGCGAGCCGGTCAGCTTAACAGCGGCGGCAAAATCGAGCCCCGCGTGCATTTCGCCCAGCGTAACGTGATCGCGAACGTCAAAATCAAACTCACGCGGCGTGCCCCAGCGGCTGACTTCGATGTTGTCATTTTCATCTTTACCGACCGGGACTTCGTCCGCTGGCAGGTTAGGAATGGTCAGCGCAATATCGCGAATCTCAGCCTGCAAGGTATCAAGTTCAGCTTTCGCGGCATCCAGCTCTTCGCCCAGTTTGTTCACTTCCAGACGTAAAGACTCGATATCTTCCCCGCGCGCTTTTGCCTGGCCAATGGATTTCGATCGAGAGTTACGCTCTGCCTGCAGATTTTCAGTTTGTACCTGCAGAACTTTACGACGCTCTTCAAGAGCGCGCAGCTTATCTACGTCCAGCTTAAAGCCCCGGCTTGCCAGTTTTTCAGCGACTGCGTCTGGCTCATTACGCAGCAGATTGGGATCGAGCATGCTTATCCTGTGCTTATCGAATTAAAATGGGAGAAAGTGACCACAGCCTGCAGTCACAGGGATACATTGCCAACATTACCGCAACGATCGCGCTAACGGTAGCGTTTTATAGGGCTATTTTGATCCTGTCCGGCAAGCCAGGCGAGCTTTTCGCCAATCTTACCCTCAAGACCTCTGTTTGTCGGGCGATAATAGCGTGTTTGTGCCAGTTCCTGCGGGAAGTACTCTTCGCCGGCAGCATACGCATTCGGCTCGTCGTGCGCGTAGCGATATTCCTGGCCGTAGCCCATTTCTTTCATTAACTTCGTCGGCGCATTACGCAGATGCACGGGTACGTCGTAATCCGGACGATCGCGTGCATCTGCCAACGCCGCTTTATAGGCGGTATACACCGCGTTACTCTTCGGCGCGCAGGCCAAATAAACAATCGCCTGGGCAATCGCCCGCTCACCTTCCGCAGGTCCAACGCGAGTGAAACAATCCCATGCCGAAATCGCCACCTGCATGGCTCGGGGATCGGCATTACCCACGTCTTCAGAAGCGATCGCCAGACAGCGGCGTGCAACATACAGCGGATCGCCCCCTGCAGTAATGATGCGTGCGTACCAGTAGAGGGCCGCATCCGGCGCGCTTCCGCGTACTGATTTATGTAATGCCGAGATAAGATCGTAAAAACGATCGCCTTTATTATCAAAGCGTGCGCTACGCTCTCCGGCAATCTCTGTCAGCAATGTGGGTTGTAAAACGCGTTTTCCGCTGGCGTCGACTTCCGCCATATCGGCCATCATTTCCAGCGTATTTAGTGCCCGACGCGCATCGCCATTCACCAGCTCGGCAATGGCCCGACGGGTTTCATTCGGCAGAACAATATCCTGGCCGCCGTAGCCTCGCGCTTTGTCCGCCATCGCCTGATCCAGTACCTGCTCGATATCGTCGGTAGTGAGCGATTTAAGCAGATAGACGCGCGCACGCGACAGTAATGCCGAGTTCAGCTCAAACGAGGGGTTTTCAGTCGTGGCGCCTATAAACGTAATGGTGCCATCTTCAATATGAGGGAGAAAGGCGTCCTGCTGACTTTTATTAAAGCGGTGGACTTCATCCACAAACAATATAGTGCGCCGACCGGCGTTACGATTCTGACGCGCACGTTCAATCGCCTCACGAATTTCTTTCACACCCGAGGTGACGGCCGAAATGCGTTCAACATCTGCGTTCGCGTAGCGGGCGATCACTTCAGCAAGAGTCGTTTTACCCGTGCCTGGAGGGCCCCATAAGATCATGGAGTGCAGGTGCCCGGCCTCGATGGCGCGTGGCAAGGGCTTACCTGCAGCCAGCAAATGCTGCTGGCCGATATACTGCGCTAAATTTTCTGGCCGCATACGCGCGGCCAGCGGCTGAAAGGTATTATCAGAAAAATCGAGCGACAGATTACCCACTCACACGCCTCTACTTACGTTGATCGTCTACCGTGACACCCTGCGGAGGGGTAAAGGTGAATTTGGATGGTTCGATTGCGCCATTCTGCTGAGATTTCAGCTGATAGCTACTGCGCTGATCGTCCTGCTCGACGGCGCTAAACTGATGGATAGTGCCGTCGCGTCCCACATTGATGGTGAACTGCTTCAGATTGCCGCTGCTGGTTTTCGGAGTCAACACGAAGTCATCACCGTTTTGCTTGATGTTGTACTGCTGCCAGTCGCTGGACTGGTTGCGCGCAATCAGCATAAACGGCGTATTACCCGTGGCATCTTTCAGCCAGGTTGCCGTGGCCTGTTCGACAAACGGATTAAAGAACCACAGCGTTTTACCGTCGGAGACCAGAATGCTTTCATCAGGCTGTGTCATATGCCAGTTAAACAGGTTCGGACGTTTAACCCACAGGTCACCCTGACCTTCCTGTACCGCTGCGCCGCTACCATCAGTCACCTTCTGAGTAAAGCTGGCATGGAAGCTACTGACTTTATCCAGACGGCTTTTCAGGTCACTGGCGGCGTCAGCCCAGACGCTGCTCACCACAAAGCTCGACAGTAATGCACAGGTGATTGCGATCTTTTTCATCGTTATTCCTCAAAATTCGTCACTCCCGACGGGGAGATCCCTCTGCTATCCATTCCAGGCCAAAAATCAGCATGAGGAAAGTAGAAAATACTGAATTACTTAACTTTGCAATCAATCGAAGGGCGGCGGCGCCAGCACTTCACGATTACCATTATGCCCTTGCTCACTGACAATCCCCTGCGCTTCCATCTGCTCGATGATACGTGCCGCGCGGTTGTAACCGATGCGGAACTGACGCTGGACGCCGGAGATGGAGGCTTTGCGTTTTTGGGTAACAAAATTCACCGCCTGATCAAACAGCGGATCCAGTTCTTCCCCATTGTCAAAACCACCGCCGCCGCCTTCGCTTTCGCTATCAGAAGTGATGCCCTCAACGTATTGCGGACGGCCTCGCGCTTTCCAGTCTTGAACAACGGCATGAACTTCTTCATCACGCACAAAGGCACCGTGTACACGCACCGGAATTGTCGAGTTTGGTGCGGAATAAAGCATATCCCCCATCCCTAACAGTGATTCAGCACCTGACTGATCAAGGATGGTACGCGAATCAATTTTACTCGACACGGTAAAGGCAATACGGGTCGGGATGTTGGCTTTGATAAGCCCGGTAATCACATCAACCGACGGACGCTGGGTCGCCAGCACCAGGTGGATCCCCGCCGCACGCGCTTTTTGCGCCAAACGAGCGATCAGTTCTTCCACCTTTTTACCGACGGTCATCATCAGGTCAGCAAATTCATCGACCAGGACAACGATATAAGGCTCTTTTTTCAGCACCGGATGGGTAACATCCATGCTATCGCCCGGTTTCCAGTACGGGTCCGGGATCGGGCGCCCCATACGATCCGCTTCTGCGATCTTCTCGTTGTAACCCGCCAGATTACGCACGCCCAGCGCTGACATCAGTTTGTAGCGGCGTTCCATTTCATTGACGCTCCAGCGCAACGCGTTGGCAGCATCCTTCATATCTGTAACCACTTCCGTCAACAGATGCGGAATGCCCTCATAAACCGACAACTCGAGCATTTTTGGGTCGATCATAATGAATCGCACATCTTCCGGCTGCGCCTTATACAGCATGCTGAGGATCATAGCATTGACCCCAACAGACTTACCGGAACCCGTGGTACCCGCCACCAGCAGATGCGGCATCTTCGCCAAATCAGCCGTAACCGGTTCGCCGGCAATATCTTTACCGAGCACTACGGTCAGCGGAGAAGGATTATCACGGAATTTCGCGTTATCCAGCACTTCGCGCAGGTAGACGGTCTGCCGTTTTTTGTTCGGTAATTCCAACCCAACATACGGTTTACCTGGAATAACCTCCACCACACGAACCGCAGCGGTTGACAGTGAACGCGCCAGGTCTCGGGAGAGGTTAGAAATCCGTGCAGCCTTAACACCCGGAGCCAAATTCAGTTCAAAACGGGTTATCACCGGGCCCGGTGAATAGTTCACCACATCAGCCTTAATACGGAAATCTGCTAAGCGCGCTTCCACCAGTCGCGCCATTTGCTCCAGCGCGAAGGTGTCCACCGGCTCAACTTCACTCGGTGGCGGGGTGAGCAGATCCAGCGATGGCAGCAGCGTGGTTGGACGCTGAACAGGACGGCTGTCGCCATTGCGCATCAATAATGGATGGATCAGGCTATCCTGCGGCTGCGGTGTAACAGGCTGTGACGGTTGCTGATAATGCTGCTGCGGTGCAACAGGCTGTGGCGGCTGCTGATAATGCTGCTGCGGTGCAACAGGCTGTGGCGGCTGCTGATAATGCTGCTGCGGTGCAACAGGCTGTGGCGGCTGCTGATAATGCTGCTGCGGCGCAACAGGCTGTGGCGGCTGCTGATAATGCTGCTGCGGCACAGGCTCCGGTTCAGGCATAACGCTTGGGGTAAACAGCGGCTCATGCGGGCCATCATCCACCAGTGCTTTCATCGGCGAGAAAGCAAAGTCATCTAACGAGAACGGATTAGCGCCCGCAGGCTGTTCGCCGGAATAGCGCTGCTGCTGGGAAGAGGCAAACTGACGGGCCAACTCCGCTTCTGCTGCAGACTCTTCGTCCTCAATCTGATGCGTATTGTCCTGATACTCTTCACCATAACGATGCTGCTGCGACTGGGCGAACTGACGCGCCAGCTCATCCTGTTGCATCGCTTCAATTTCATCGTCGGTATAATCCGTATCAAGCTGTTCTTCTCGCGCTTTCTCTTCGGCCATACGTTGCGACGGTAGTTTGATACCATATGAAGCCAGCTCACGACGCGTTGGCACACGGACGCGATTTGGACGCGGCAACTGCGGACCAATGCCTTCTTTCACCTGTGGACGCGGCGCACCGCTACCCGCCAGACTAAACACAGGTGCAGCTACAGCAGCGGCCCCAGCGCCCATTGCGGCGTTTTTCACTCCGGCAGCCAGCGGCGCGACGGCCGCGACGGATTCAACCGGCGGTATAGATGCGGCAGTTGGCATTGATGGCATTGACGGTTTAATTCGTTCAGGTTCCTGCAGTGGTTCAGGAATGGGCTGATACCAGGCCGCGAGCTGTTCACGCTCACGCGCGCGCTTTTCTTCCACCTCTTCAAAGTAATAGAGTGGCGGACGCGCCGGTTTCGTCTCTTCCACAACCGGTTCAGGCTCGACAACCGGCGGTTGCTCAACAACAGGCTCCTGCACGAAAGCAGGCGGCTGCTGAGACGCAGGCTGCTGGAATGTGGATTCCTGCTGGTAAGCCGGCTGCGGGTGATAAACAGGATCCGGTGAAGGAACCGGCTGCTGTACCGGCTGTTGCTGCCAGCTTTGTTCTGGAACAGGCGGCTGCCACTGCGGCTGCATTTGCGGCTGCGGAGCTACCGGCTGTTGGTATTGAGGTTCGACAACGGGCGGCACAGCATATTGCGGCTGAGGCTCAACCGGTGCGGGCTGCTGCCACGGCTCATAAGGCTGTGCCGTCGGTTGAGTATATTGTGCAGGCTGCGGATAACCTTCGTAGGCAGGAGTCACAACCGGCTCAGCCACCTGTGGCGCTGGCGCAGGTTGCCATGCAGCAGTCGGTGCAGGCTGAACAGGAACACCACCGGAAACCAGCGGAGCTTGCATTAAAGGATCGGCTGGCGCACTCCAGGCCTGCGCGGTCGCCGTGGCTGCTGCTGCGGCTGTCACAGGCTCAGTCACCGAGTGACCACTTAGCAGCGGGTCGAACTCATCATATTCAGGCAGCGTCGCGCGATTACCCGAGAACAGAACATCATTCGGATCGGCGGCAACACCACGGGCGCTGTATTCAATTTCATCTTCGTCGTCCATCCGTTTACCGGAGAACAGTGCAGCATCGGTATGACGACCAAGCGGATTGGTAAACTTCTCGGCCAGCCGCTTACGACGTGCTAATGCCCCACGAAGAATACGCGCCCGGCGTGATTCATGCGGTTTTCCTTCGGCGATGTCGACGGACTCTTCATCGTCTTCATATTCTTCGTCATCGACCCAGGTATCGTCACGACGAGTGCGGTTACTGGCAAAGGTCAGGATATTGAGTAACCAGCCGCCCAGTTTTTCCGCAATGCTCACCCATGACCAACCGGTAAACAACGTCAGACCTGCCGCCCAGATGCACAATAGTGTGAGTGTTCCCCCGCTGCTATGCAGCAGAGGTTGTAGCGTGGTACTGAGCAGACTGCCAATCACGCCGCCAGACGCGAAATACCAGATATCATCGGCATTGATTGCCGCCAGTCCGCAAGAGGTGAGAATGAGCGCCAGAACGCCAATGATGCGCAGCGATACGGCGAAATAGTCAACGTACTCGTCACTGGCCTGATGTCGCCAGGTAAACCAACAGCCCCCAACAATGATCACAGGTAGGGTGTAGGCCATGATGCCAAAAATAAAGAACAGCGTGTCCGCCAACCATGCTCCGGGTATTCCCCCAAGATTGTGGATAGGCTCGTGCCACGCGGTTTGCGACCAGCTGGGATCCGAAGGGTTAAAGCTGAGTAAGGCAGCCATCAACCAGACGGCAAAAAGGGCAATAAGGATCAGTAGCGCTTCCAGAAGTCGGCGCCCGCTGCTTAACTTCGTCAATGTGACGTCTTTGTCTTCAGTGTATTCCTGGCTCAAAAACGGCTCTCCAGGTTTCAGGCTTTTCCTGCCCGATGCTAAAACGGACAACAGCACCGGGTTGCCCCGGCACTGTTGCTGTATGGATTAACAGGAGTGTAATCAAACTACGTCGATTTTGCACCTGTTCCGTGTTAGCGCGTCTTAATTACCAGACGATTGCTCTGTTTAACTTCTTCCATTACCACGTAAGTACGTGTGTCATTCACGCCAGGCAGACGCAGCAGGGTTTCCCCCAATAGCTTGCGGTATGCTGACATATCCGGTACGCGTGTTTTCAGCAGGTAGTCGAAATCACCGGAAACCAAATGACACTCTTGAATTTCTTCAAGTTTTTGCACTGCAGTGTTGAACTGCTCAAAGACATCCGGTGCGCCACGATTCAGAGTAATCTCAACAAAAACCAGAAGTGATGCATCCAGATAATGCGGGTTTAACAGCGCCGTATAGCCCTGAATAAATCCCTGTCTTTCTAACCGACGCACACGCTCAAGGCAGGGCGTTGGTGAAAGTCCCACTCGTTTAGAAAGCTCGACGTTAGAAATACGCCCATCCTTTTGCAGCTCATTAAGAATGTTACGATCGATACGGTCGAGATCTTTGCCAGGGCGCTTCTTACTATCTACCATTATTATTGTCTCTCTGTATTCCTTCCCTACTCCTGCCTGACCCTTCTAACATCACTGTTCAGAGTCGCTACCCATCACAATACCCGAAACCCAGAGGGATTTACGGTGTGAAATGTCTGGGTTTATGGTGAGAAGACCGTTGCCTGTCGGCGGCTATCGACATCACGAATGGCATCTGTCCACACCATGCGTAGATTTCGCTAACTCGGTAAACATGGTATCTGGATGCATGATTATGCAGCACACACACGACACAGTTTTTTTCTTCCTTGAATGTTTTCGCAAAACAGCAGGGGATTGTCAAAGCAAAACATCGATTTTTAGTACAACATGCCAGTTATTCATTGGGAGTGATGGAAAATCGTCATTTTATCGCCTTATAACTGGCCGATTTTAAGTAGAAATCGTTATGTCCCGTCATACTTCATGTTACCTGTGCGTTGGTTGACGTCCTTGCCGCCTGTCTGGCCGATCATCGGCTCCCGCTATTGCACAAATTGTTAACAAAATTTCCATACTCTTTTTTTACGCCTGCAAATTCCCTACAATCCAGTTCATTGCCTGCCAACAACTATGGGGATCTCATGGGCACGACCAAACACAGTAAACTTCTTATTCTGGGTTCAGGCCCTGCCGGGTATACCGCTGCGGTCTATGCTGCACGCGCAAACCTGCAACCGGTACTGATTACCGGTATGGAAAAAGGGGGTCAGTTGACCACGACGACGGAAGTCGAAAACTGGCCTGGCGACCCGCACGATCTTACGGGCCCACTGCTGATGGAACGTATGCATGAGCATGCGACAAAATTTGAAACGGAAATCATTTTTGATCACATCAGCAAGGTTGATCTGCAGAACCGTCCGTTCCGTCTGACCGGCGACAGCGGCGAGTACACCTGCGATGCGTTGATTATCGCCACCGGCGCTTCCGCACGCTACCTTGGCTTACCGTCTGAAGAAGCGTTTAAAGGTCGCGGTGTTTCTGCCTGTGCGACCTGTGACGGATTCTTCTATCGCAACCAGAAGGTGGCGGTTATCGGCGGTGGCAACACGGCTGTAGAAGAAGCGTTGTATCTGGCGAATATTGCCTCTGAAGTGCATTTGATTCACCGTCGCGACAGCTTCCGTGCAGAAAAAATCCTTATCAAGCGCCTGATGGATAAAGTCGAAAACGGCAACATCGTGCTGCACACGCACCGCACGCTGGAAGAAGTGACCGGCGATCAAATGGGCGTCACCGGACTGCGTCTGCGTGATACCCAAAACACCGATAACGTCGAGTCTCTGGACGTTGCAGGACTGTTTGTCGCCATTGGTCACAGCCCGAACACCGCGATTTTTGAAGGCCAGCTTGAGCTGGAAAACGGCTACATCAAGGTTCAGTCCGGCATTCACGGTAATGCGACGCAAACCAGCATTCCAGGCGTGTTCGCGGCCGGTGACGTGATGGACCATATTTATCGCCAGGCGATTACCTCTGCAGGTACGGGTTGTATGGCAGCCCTTGATGCAGAGCGTTATCTCGACGGTCTGGCTGACGCCTGCAAATAAGTTTTACAAATCAGTAACAAAAGTAAAAAAGGCGACTATCAGTCGCCTTTATTTTTGCCCCGTTGTAACATTGTCCTGCCTAAAAATTCCTATAACTCACCTGCTAAGCGAGCAATGAATAAAACCCGTCAAAAAGAGCTAACACGCTGGTTAAAACAGCAAAGTGTCATTTCCCAGCGTTGGCTGAATATTTCACGCCTGTTAGGCTTCGTCAGCGGCCTGTTAATTGTCGCTCAGGCCTGGCTCCTGGCACGCATTCTTGATCACATGATCATGGATAATATTCCCCGCGAAGCCCTTCTGCTCCCTTTCATCGTATTAGTGCTGATTTTCATCCTGCGTGCATGGGTGGTCTGGCTACGTGAGCGGGTCGGTTTTCACGCGGGACAGCACATTCGTTTTGAAATTCGCCGTCAGGTTCTGGACCGTCTGCAACAGGCAGGCCCCGCGTGGATCCAGGGTAAACCAGCCGGAAG
This sequence comes from Citrobacter freundii, assembly GCF_029717145.1. NCBI lineage: Bacteria > Pseudomonadati > Pseudomonadota > Gammaproteobacteria > Enterobacterales > Enterobacteriaceae > Citrobacter > Citrobacter freundii. Next base: position 3,120,828 of record NZ_CP099222.1, read on the forward strand.
TTGGGCCACGTTGGTGCTCGAGCAGATTGACGATATGCATGATTACTACGCGCGTTATCTGCCGCAAATGGCGCTTGCCGTCTGCGTCCCCATTTTGATTGTCGCGGCCATTTTCCCGTCTAACTGGATAGCTGCCCTTATTCTGCTTGGCACTGCACCGCTAATCCCCATGTTTATGGCAATGGTCGGTATGGGCGCTGCTGATGCTAACCGACGTAACTTTCAGGCGCTAGCCCGACTCAGCGGTCATTTCCTCGACCGCTTGCGTGGTATGGAAACGTTAAGAATATTTGGTCGCGGCGAAGCGGAAACAGAAAGCATTCGTGCGGCATCACAAGATTTTCGCCAGCGCACCATGGAAGTTCTGCGCCTCGCGTTCCTCTCCTCCGGCGTACTGGAATTTTTCACCTCGCTGTCCATCGCGCTGGTGGCGGTTTACTTTGGCTTCTCGTACCTCGGTGAACTCAACTTCGGCCACTATGGCGTTGGTGTTACCTTAGCCTCTGGATTCCTGGCACTGATTCTTGCGCCTGAGTTTTTCCAGCCCTTACGCGATCTGGGCACGTTTTATCATGCCAAAGCCCAGGCCGTCGGTGCCGCAGACAGCCTGAAAACGTTCATGGAAATGCCGCTGGCGCATCCTGAACGTGGCGACATTGAGCTGGCCGTAAAAGAGCCGGTTTCGATTACCGCAGAAGATCTGGTTATCACCTCCCCGGAAGGTAAAGTGCTTGCTGGTCCACTTAACTTCTCGCTGCCAGCCGGTCAGCGCGCGGTACTGGTGGGACGTAGCGGCTCCGGTAAGAGCTCGCTGCTGAATGCCCTTTCTGGTTTTCTCTCGTATCAGGGTTCGCTGCGAATTAATGGTTTTGAGCTTCGCTCCCTGGCCCCTGACTCCTGGCGAAAACAGCTGTCGTGGGTAGGACAGAACCCACAGCTTCCTGCCCCAACGTTGCGCGATAATGTGCTGCTGGCACGTCCAGATGCCAGCGAGCAACAGCTTCAGGCCGCGCTCGACAGCGCCTGGGTAAGTGAGTTTTTACCTCTGCTGCCTCAGGACGTGGATACCCCGGTCGGCGATCAGGCCGCCCGACTTTCCGTCGGGCAAGCGCAGCGCGTTGCCGTCGCCCGCGCCTTGCTCAATCCGTGTCAGCTAATGCTACTGGACGAACCCGCCGCTAGCCTCGATGCGCACAGCGAGCAGCGCGTCATGCAGGCGCTGAATGCAGCATCACGCCGCCAGACCACGCTGATGGTCACGCACCAGCTTGAAGACCTTACCGAGTGGGATGCCATTTGGGTCATGCAGGACGGACAGATCGTCGAGCAAGGCACTTATGCTCAACTGAGCGCAGCCAACGGGGCTTTTGCAACACTGCTGGCTCACCGTCAGGAGGACATCTAAATGCGCGCTTTGCTACCTTATCTGACGCTGTATAAACGTCATAAATGGATGTTAACGCTGGGAATTATTCTGGCGATCATCACGCTATTAGCCAGTATCGGCTTGCTGACACTTTCCGGTTGGTTCCTCTCCGCTTCCGCGGTGGTTGGCGTCACCGGGATTTACAGTTTTAACTATATGCTCCCCGCTGCCGGCGTGCGCGGTGCGGCGATCACCCGTACCGCAGGTCGTTATTTCGAGCGACTGGTCAGTCACGACGCGACATTCCGCGTGTTGCAGCACCTGCGTATTTATACATTTAGTAAGCTGCTGCCACTCTCTCCGGCGGGTCTGGCCCGTTATGGCCAGGGTGAACTGCTTAACCGCATCGTTGCGGATGTCGATACGCTTGATCACCTTTATCTGCGCGTCATCTCTCCGCTGGTTGGGGCATTTGTCGTGATTATGGTGGTGACGCTGGGTCTGAGCGTTCTCGATCTCACGCTGGCCATCACCCTCGGTGGCATCATGCTACTGACCTTGTTTATTTTGCCTCCGCTGTTTTATCAGGCCGGAAAACGCACCGGGCAAAACCTGACGCACCTGCGCGGGCAATATCGCCAACAGCTGACCTCCTGGCTGCAAGGCCAGGCCGAGCTGACCATTTTTGGCGCAAGTGTTCGCTATCGAGCACAAATGGAAGCCACAGAGTTACAGTGGCACGAAGCTCAGCGTCGCCAGTCCGAATTAACGGCGCTGTCTCAGGCCCTAATGCTGCTGATTGGCGCACTGGCCGTCATCGTGATGCTCTGGATGGCCTCGGGCGGCGTGGGAGGCAATACCCAGCCAGGTGCGCTGATTGCGCTGTTTGTGTTCTGCGCACTGGCCGCATTTGAAGCCCTGGCCCCGGTAACGGGTGCATTTCAGCACCTCGGTCAAGTGATCGCCTCTGCCCTGCGCATTACAGAACTGACGGAACAAAAACCGGAAGTCACTTTCCCCGACGCAGGATCGACAGTTTCTGAGCCGATCACCCTCACGCTGCGCGACGTTTGTTTCAGCTACCCGGGCCAGGCGCAAAATGCGCTGGATACCCTCTCCCTGCAAGCAAAACCCGGCGAGCATGTTGCGATTCTCGGCCGCACCGGCTGTGGAAAGTCCACCCTGCTACAACTGCTGACCCGCGCCTGGAACCCGCAACACGGTGAAATTTTGTTTAACGACCGCGCGATTTCAACTCTGAGTGAGTCAACGCTGCGTCAAAGCATCAGCGTCGTGCCGCAACGTGTGCACCTTTTTAGCGCCACATTACGCGACAACCTGCTGCTGGCCGCGCCGCAGGCCAGTGATGATGCATTATCCGAAATACTGTGCCGCGTTGGTCTGGAAAAACTGCTGGAAGATGATGGTCTCAACGCCTGGTTAGGTGAAGGGGGTCGTCAGCTTTCCGGCGGCGAACTCCGCCGTCTGGCAATCGCTCGCGCGGTACTCCACGATGCCCCGCTGATGCTGCTGGATGAACCTACCGAAGGACTGGACGCTACCACCGAAAGTCAAATGCTTGAATTGATTAGTGATGTCATGCGAGATAAAACGGTATTGATGGTGACGCATCGCCTGCGCGGGCTATCGCGTTTTAATCAAATAATAGTGATGGACAACGGACACATTATTGAGCAAGGTAATCACGCAGATCTGTTAGCCAGGCAGGGGCGTTATTACCAGTTTAAGCAACGTCTGTAAGCTATTATTGAACGATCGACTCGCGTAGTGGAGTTTCGCTGTCATGCGCCTGGTGCAACTGTCCCGCAATTCTATCGCCTTCCCGTCACCGGAAGGCGCGTTACGCGAACCTAACGGTTTGTTAGCGCTGGGTGGCGATCTCAGCCCTGCCCGTCTGCTTATGGCGTACCAGCGCGGTATTTTTCCGTGGTTTTCTCCTGGCGACCCAATTCTTTGGTGGTCGCCCGATCCGCGCGCCATTTTGTGGCCTGAGACATTTCATCTTAGCCGTAGCATGAAGCGTTTTCATAAACACTCACCTTATCGTGTCACGTTAAATTACGCCTTTAGTCAGGTGATTGAAGGTTGTGCCAATGACCGCGAAGAAGGGACCTGGATAACGCGTGATATTGTTGACGCTTACCACCGCCTGCATGAATTGGGGCACGCGCATTCCATTGAAGTGTGGCGGCACAATGAATTAGTCGGCGGTATGTACGGCGTTTCGCAAGGCACGCTCTTCTGCGGTGAATCAATGTTCAGTCGTCAGGAAAATGCCTCAAAAACCGCGTTGCTTGTTTTTTGCGCTGAATTTAGCCAGCAGGGTGGGAAGTTAATTGACTGTCAGGTGTTAAATGGACATACAGCGTCGCTGGGCGCCGTCGAAACGCCGCGTCGGGAGTACCTTGAACACTTGAGCAGACTGCGCCAGCAGCGGTTACCCAGCCATTTTTGGGTACCCCGGACGTTATTTTTACCTCAGGAGTGAATGTTTTCGGCACATTTTTTGTCGGGGTGTTATAATTGCGTCGCAGAGTTGGTTTAGCCCATTACCCCGCCGCCGTTAAGGAACAGTTCGCGTCAGGCAACGCCTATCGTTTATTTCATCGTTCCCTTACACGTTGCGCTTTAAGTGCGGCTTTGCCGTGTGTGGATAGAGTAATGCGCCAAACTTGATTTGCTGTATTTTAATCGCGCAAATCTTTACTTATTAAAAGAACTTCGGCATTATCTTGCCGGTTCAAATTACGGTAGTGATACCCCAGAGGATTAGATGGCCAAAGAAGACAATATTGAAATGCAGGGTACCGTTCTCGATACGTTACCTAATACCATGTTCCGCGTAGAGTTAGAAAACGGTCACGTGGTTACTGCACACATCTCCGGTAAAATGCGTAAAAACTATATCCGCATCCTGACGGGAGACAAAGTGACTGTTGAACTGACCCCGTACGACCTGAGCAAAGGCCGCATTGTCTTCCGTAGTCGCTGATTTTTTTCACGCCAGACTGGCGTCCAGATAATAAAAGGTCGGTATATCCGGCCTTTTTTGTGGGCCAAATTTGAGGCTTTAGTCCTCAATCATGCGTGCATATTCTTCCGTCAGGAAATCCACTAATGCGCGCACCGAGGGCAATAACCCCCTACGCGATGGAAAGACCGCGTGAATAATCTCCCGCCTCGGTTCCCAGCCATCCAGCAATGCCACCAGCTCCCCTGCGGCTAATTGATCCTTGACCATTAACTGCGGGAGTTGCACCACGCCTACCCCGGCAACCGCGGCCTCGCGCAGCGCCAGCATATCTGTGGTGATCATACGCGGTGTAAAATGTACTTCCGCGCGGGCCCCCTGTGGGCCAAACAACTCCCAACGATGAACATGTTTCCCCGCCGCCAGACTCAGCCCGGGCCAACGGGTCAGCTCTGCCGGGGCGTGTAATGTCCCCATCTGCTCAACCAATCGCGGGCTGGCATACAGCCGGTGCCCCCTGTCAGCAAGCACCCGCATGACCAAATCACTGTCTTCAAGAGGACGAGGTCGGACGCGAATCGCCACATCCAGACCTTCTCCGACAACGTCGACGCGGCGATTCGTGGCTTCAAGCTGTACTGCGACATCCGGATAACGCGCCATGAACCGGGCCAGCATGGGGCCGATATGGACATGCAACAGCGTCACCGGGCACGTCAGTTTAACAATGCCACGTGGCTCAACCTGCAACGCCGCAATGGCATCCTGTGCCGCCTGCGCCTCCACCAACATCGCCTTACAGTGTTCGTAAAAGGTCTGTCCGACCTCCGTGACATTAAACTGCCGGGTTGTTCGCTGAATCAAACGCACCCCCAGTCTCTCCTCCAGTTGCGCAATACGCCGACTGAGTTTGGATTTGGGCTCATCAAGCGCACGGCCTGCCGCTGCGAATCCTCCCTCTTCGACAACATGCACAAACCATGCGAAATCATTGAGATCCAGCTTCGTCATCTTATTGTCCTATTAATGAGACGGTGAGGACTATTTTAGCCACTACTCAGCTCGCTGTCATGGATATAAGCTTATTCACATCAAGATAACGCCACTGAGGAGATACATATGAAACACGTAACAGGCGTCTATACCGCACCTCGCCCACACTGGGTTGGCGATGGATTTCCAGTTCGCTCGATGTTCTCTTACCAGTCTCATGCTGAGCAGCTCAGTCCGTTCCTGCTGCTGGATTACGCGGGTCCGCATACCTTTACACCGGGTAATGAAAAGCGCGGCGTCGGTGAGCACCCGCACCGTGGTTTTGAAACAGTGACCATTGTTTACAGCGGTGAAGTTGAGCATCGCGACTCAACCGGGCGCGGCGGCATTATCGGTCCAGGCGATGTGCAGTGGATGACAGCAGGGGCCGGGATTTTACACGAAGAATTTCATTCGCCGGAATTTACCCGTAAGGGCGGCGAACTGGAAATGGTCCAGCTGTGGGTCAACCTGCCAGCCAAAGACAAAATGACCGTGCCGGGTTATCAGGGCATCAGCAGCGACGTTATTCCCACCGTCGACCTGCCAGATAACGCAGGTACCGTGCGCGTGATTGCGGGCAGCTATCAGGACACGAAGGGCCCCGCACATACCTTCTCACCGTTAAATGTGTGGGACATGCGCCTGCAAAGTAATCACCCGGTCACGCTGTCCCAACCGGAAGGATGGAGCACTGCGCTGGTGGTGCTGAAAGGCACGATCACCATCAACGGTGCCACCTCCGCGGGTGAGGCGCAGCTGGTGGTATTAAGCCAGCAGGGTAAAACCCTACATATCGAGGCCAGTAGCGACGCCAGCGTGCTGCTGCTGTCAGGCGAACCGTTAAATGAACCCATTGTCGGTTACGGTCCGTTTGTGATGAACACAAAACAAGAGATCGCCGAAGCCGTACGCGATTTCAACTCCGGCCGTTTTGGCCAAATCTAAAGCGAAGGAGAATACGATGTCCAGTCCTGCAAATTTTAATGGTTCACGCCCGGTTATCGACGTAGATGATGCCGTGATGCTGCTTATCGATCACCAGAGCGGTCTTTTTCAGACCGTCGGTGATATGCCAATGCCCGAACTGCGTGCCCGTGCCGCTGCGCTGGCAAAAATAGCCACCCTGGCGAAGATGCCGGTGATCACCACCGCCTCCGTTCCACAGGGACCCAACGGCCCGTTGATTCCGGAAATCCACGCCAATGCGCCCCATGCTCAGTACGTGGCGCGCAAAGGCGAGATCAACGCCTGGGATAACGAAGACTTTGTTAAAGCCGTCAAAGCAACGGGTCGTAAAACGCTGATTATCGCCGGTACCATTACCAGCGTTTGCATGGCTTTCCCGGCCATCAGCGCGGTAGCGGAAGGGTATAAAGTGTTTGCCGTCATTGACGCTTCCGGCACTTACAGCAAGATGGCGCAGGAAATCACGTTGGCGCGAGTGGTACAGGCAGGCGTGGTGCCAATGGATACCGCAGCCGTTGCGTCTGAAATACAGCGGACCTGGAACCGGGAAGATGCCGCTGAATGGGCGGAAGTGTATACCAAAATCTTCCCAGCCTATCAGCTGCTGATCGAAAGCTACAGCAAGGCTCAGGAAGTCGTCACCAACGGTGAAAAACTGGACTCTCAGCGCTAATCATGTTCTCTGCGCCTGTCCGGGCGCAGAATATGTCTATTGCGTAACCAAACGAGAGTGAAGACGTAAATTCTGCTTGACCGTTTTAGCGCAACTCCCTATAGTAGCGCCCCGTTGCCCCCCAAGCGGTCAGGCAGCAATACAATACGGTGAGGTGTCCGAGTGGCTGAAGGAGCACGCCTGGAAAGTGTGTATACGGCAACGTATCGAGGGTTCGAACCCCTCTCTCACCGCCACATTTGAGAAAGAGCTCGTACGCAAGTACGGGCTTTTTTTTCGTCTATTGCATTTACCGAATGCGGCCAACAACCCGCATCCATCCTTAGACCTGACAAGCGAAGCGTCATCAGGCATTCCCTGCGAAGAAAAGAAACTATTGTCGGCTGAGCAGCGTCAATACTTCATAGTGCGCGGTGTGCGGGAACATATCGAAAAGTTGAACCCGTTCTATGCGATAGCCTGGCAGCTCGCCAATATCCTTCGCCATGCTTTGCGCATTACAGCTGGAGTAGATGATAAACGGCGGTGCCATGTTGGAAAGATAATCACACAGGGGTTTACCAATGCCCCGACGCGGCGGATTCACCAGCACCAGATCCGGAACGTCTTCCTGTGTCGTCGCGAATTGAGTCGAATCGAGCGCTTGAAAGTGCAGATTCTGTAACCCCAACGTCTGCGCAGATTGTTTCGCACAGGCGATCGCCTCTGGTGCGATCTCGATACCCGTCAGTTTCATCTGCGGCGTAGCGCAATGCAGGCCAAAACCGCCAACACCACAAAACAGATCCCACATATGGTTGACCGAAAGCTGACGCACCCAATCGCGAGCCGTGGCATACAAACGCTCAGCCACTACCGGGTTGGTTTGAAAGAAACTCTGCGGGCGGATCCACAGCGGTACATCATTAAAACGTTCAGCCAGCGCCTGCTGCTCCGTCAGGAAGATTTCTGTCTCCCCTTCCATAATCGCCATATGCACCGGCTGGATATTGACCGTTATCACCTTTAACTGCGGTAACTGCGCCTGCAGCCACGGCAACGCCGCGCGCAGTTGGCTCAGCTTAGCCTCTGAGCGTAAGACAAAACGCAGCATCATACCGCCGTCAAACTGGCTTTCCGTTAACAGCACATATTTCAGTTCGCCCCGCTTACGCGCTACGTTGTAAGGCGTCAACCCGGCACGGGCGATAAAGGGTTTTAGTGCGGCAAATACCGGCGCAAATGAGGCAGGATAAAGCGGACAGTCGCACAAATCTTCAGGTGTACCGTCACGATGCAGCATGCCCAACAGCGGTTTTTCCACGCTACCGCTCACCACCATTTTGGCTTTATTACGAAAAGCGCTCTCCGGGCCAACGACGGGCGCGCACCACTCCCTGACCGAGTAGTCGGCAAGAAGAGTCTGGAGATCGGCCATTTTTGCACGGAGTTGATCGCCAACGGGCTGTGTTATCCACTGACAGGAACGACAGCGATCGGCGTCATAAAGAGCGCACTGCATAAGAAAACCTTCAAATTAACCGGGGCGAAGATTATACACATTATTGCAGACGGAAGAACCGTCGACTGGATGCCGGAACAAACAGCAACAACAGCACCAGCATATCCGGTAATTTCTGCATCACCAGCGTGCGAAAAATTTCACGCTTCGATTCACCCGCAATACTGAACAGCTCGGGATAACCATAACCTAACGATGCCGCCCACAAATAACCGGAGGCCACCACCTGGGTAAACAGATAAATCCAGCGCGCCCAGTTACGTCCTTTGACCAATGAAAAGGCACAGTAAATTTCGATAAACACCAGTATCAGACTGCTTAAAAACACCAGCGTTAAATTCCAGGTCTGCACGCTACGCTGGATAAATGCCATTGTCCCGCTCACACCCAACGTATTGAAAATCATCAACAGATCGAGGCCGCGGATCATAATAATAGCGAGCGCCGCCACCTGCACTAAAGCAGGAACGTTTAAGCGAGCATGTGATGTGGATGATTTCTTAAAAAATCCCAACGCGTCGTCTTCCGTGAAAACGGTGCAGCGCCACATGCTGCACCGGGTAGAGGTTGGCAGATTTTAGTTTTTTCAGCCGCGTCTTGCACGCTGGATATCGCGCAACCGCTGCTTTTCTGTCCGGGCCATCAGGTACCACGCGATAAATCCGATAATTCCTACCACGCCAAGAATCAGCGTCGCCAGCGCGTTAATTTCTGGATTAACCCCCATACGTACGCTGGAGAACACCAGCATCGGCAACGTCGTCGCCCCAGGACCGGAAACAAAGCTGGCGATAACCAGATCGTCAAGCGACAGGGTGAAAGCCAACAACCAGCCGGAAATCACCGCCGGCATAATCATCGGCAGCGTGATGACAAAGAAGACCTTCAGCGGCGTGGCGCCAAGATCCATCGCCGCTTCTTCGATGGAGTGATCCAGTTCGCGCAAACGCGAGGAGATAACAACCGCCACATACGCCGTACAGAAAGTGACGTGCGCCAGCCAGATGGTTAACATCCCGCGATCTGCCGGCCAGCCAATAGCATGCGCCATGGCGACAAACAGCAACAACAGCGACAGGCCGGTGATGACATCCGGCATAACCAGCGGCGCTGTTATCATAAAGGCAAAGCCATTCGAACCCCGGAAACGACCAAAGCGCACCAGCACCACCGCAGCAATCGTGCCGAGGATCGACGCCATCGTCGCCGCACAGGCAGCGATGGTCAAACTCATCCCGACAGCGCTTATCATTGCAGTATCGTGGAGCAATTCACCGTACCAGCGCGTTGACCACCCTGCCCAGACCGTCACCAGTTTGGAGCTGTTAAACGAATAGATAACCAGCATCAGCATCGGCGCGTACAGGAAAGTGAACCCTATGACCAGGATAAAAATACGCCACGGTGAGCGAACGACGGGTAAATTATTCATCCGTGTTCCCCCACACTTTTTTGCTGATATTTATGGAACCACATGATCGGCACAATCAATAACAGCAGCATAATAATGGCCACAGCCGACGCCACCGGCCAGTCACGGTTATTGAAAAACTCCTGCCACAACACACGGCCAATCATAATGCTGTCCGGCCCGCCCAGCAGTTCAGGGATCACAAACTCCCCGACCGCCGGGATAAACACCAGCATTGAGCCTGCGATGATCCCACCTTTGGTCAACGGCACGATCACGCTAAAGAACGTTTTCAGCGGTCGGGCCCCAAGATCCAGCGCCGCTTCCACCAGCGAATAGTCGATACGTGTCAACGCGGTGTAGATCGGCAGTACCATAAACGGCAAATATGCATAAACAATCCCGATATAGACCGCCAGATTGGTGTGCAGGATCGTCAGCGGCTGATCGATAATTCCCAGCCACATCAGAAAATTATTCAGGATCCCGTTATTTTTCAGGATCCCCATCCAGGCATACACGCGAATCAAAAACGAGGTCCAGGAAGGCAGGATCACCAGCAACAGCAGAATATTCCGCGTTGACGGTTTGCTGTGTGCCACAGCCCATGCCAGTGGATATCCCAGTAGCAAACAGCAGATCGTCGAAATCCCCGCCACCTGCAACGACTGCAAGTAAGCATCAACATACAGCGGGTCAGCCGTCAGTTGCAGGAAGTTGCCAACATTAAGCGTGATGGAGAGCTGGTCGTCTGCCCATGATATAAGGTCAGAATACGGGGGTATCGCCCGCGCCATCTCAGAAAAAGAGATCTTAAAGACGATTAAAAATGGCAGCAAAAACAGCAGAATCAGCCAGATATACGGCAGCGCAATCACCACCTTGCGCCCATGCTTCATCTGCATCCGCGACATAAACAGCGTGAAACGGCTCGCGTTGTCCACGCGCGCCGGAGGTTCAAGTGTACGCATTTTCACTCCTTAAACCGTCAACACTACGCAACTGTCCGCATCCCAACACAAACGCACCTCATCGCCCCAGGTCGGTAACCCCTTACGGTAGCGATGTTCGTTTTGTAGCTGGGCACTCAACATCTGGCCGCTTTTTAAACGCACGTGGTACACTGACAAATCACCGAGATAGGCAATGTGCACCACTTCCCCCACCGCAAAGTTATAGCCATCTGCCGGTGGAGTCTCACAGAGCATAATTTTTTCCGGACGCAGCGCGACGTACACCGGGACGTTATCAACGATGGAGGCATCAGCATCGACTTTCAGCGGATGGACCAGCCCCGGAGAGTCAATGATCAGGCCGTCTTCCTGACGCGCTTTCAGTAGCCCCTCGAACACGTTTACCGAGCCAATAAATTCCGCGCTATAGCGGGTGGTCGGGTGCTCGTAAATCTCTTCAGGCTCGCCGATTTGCACGAACTTGCCGCGATTCATGATCGCAATACGCCCCGCCATCGTCATGGCTTCTTCCTGATCGTGCGTTACCATCACACAGGTCGCACCCACACGTTCGAGGATATCGACCACTTCCAGTTGCATGCGGTCACGTAGCTTTTTATCCAGCGCCCCCATCGGTTCGTCCAGCAGCAGCAGTTTAGGACGTTTTGCCAGGCTGCGCGCCAGCGCCACACGCTGTCGCTGACCGCCGGAAAGCTGATGCGGTTTGCGTTTGGCAAATTCCTGCATATGCACCAGGCCCAGCATCTCGTTGACCCGGCTGGTAATTTCAGCTTTCGGCAACTTGTCCTGCTTCAGGCCAAAGGCAATGTTCTGCTCCACCGTCATATGTGGGAACAGCGCGTAGGACTGAAACATCATATTAATCGGGCGCAGATACGGCGGGACGTGTGCTAAATCGACACCATCGAGCATAATTTGCCCGGTGGTCGGCAGTTCAAAGCCCGCCAGCATGCGCAGCAGGGTTGATTTGCCGCAGCCGGAGGCACCCAGCAGGGCAAATATTTCGCCTTTGTAGATAGTCAGGCTGACGTCATCGACGGCGTGCTGGCCATCGAAAGACTTGGTCAGATTACGAATTTCAAGCAGCGGGGTTAGCGCTTTGCGGGTCTTCGCCTGTGGGCGGGGGGTCGCATCATTCACGTGAGTGCTCTCCGGCATAAAACAAAGAAACAGTGCAAATAACGCACCAGCATGGTGCGTATTGCCGGGTTATGAGTGTTCAGGGTTCGGGTGTCCCGGCGGACTTACGCGCCGCCGGGTCATCTCCCTGACGCGGGTTATTTCCCGCTTTTCACCTTGGTCCAGGCACGAGTACGGACACGATCGATCTTCGGATCCTGTACTTTCAGAGTGAACAACTTGGCTCGCACATCGGCCGGCGGGTAAATCCCCGGATTGTCACGAACTTCAGGGCTGACCAACGCCGTCGCCTCTTTGTTCGCGTTGGCGTAGAACACGTGGTCGGAAATATGGGCAATCACATCCGGACGCAGCAGATAGTTGAGGAACTGATACGCTTCGTCTTTATTTTTAGCATCCGCAGGCATGGCGAAAACATCGAAGAACGCCATCGCCCCTTCTTTTGGAATTGAGAAGGAAATATTGACGCCATTTTTCGCTTCTTTCGCGCGATTAGCGGCCTGCCATACGTCCCCTGCCCAACCAATTGCCACGCAGCTATCACCGTTTGCCAGATCGTTAATGTATTGAGAAGAGTGGAAATAACGAATATTAGGACGCAGCTTCAACAGCAGATCGGTTGCCGGTCCGGTGTAATCGTCCGCTTTGGTACTGTTGGGGTCTTTACCCAAGTAATTCAGCACGGTGGCAAACACTTCTTCGGGGGCATCAAGGAACGAGACGCCGCAGCTTTTGAGTTTTTCCAAATTTTCCGGCTTCAGGATCAGATCCCAACTGTCGACCGGCGCATCCGCGCCCAGCACCGCCTTCACTTTATCCACGTTGTAGCCAATACCGGTGGTTGCCCACATATACGGCATCGCAAACTTGTTGTCTGGATCGTGTTTCGCCACCAGCTTCAGCAATTCGGGATCGAGGTTTTTCCAGTCTGGCAGTTTACTTTTGTCCAGCGGTTGGAAAACACCCGCAGTAAGCTGACGCTCAAGGAAGCTGGCGGAAGGAACGACAAGGTCAAAGCCAGTGCTACCCGCCATGAGCTTACCTTCCAGTACTTCATTGGAGTCGAACACATCATAAACCACTTTAATGCCGGTCTCTTTTTCAAAATTAGCCACCGTGTCGGGGGCGATATAATCAGACCAGTTATAAATATGCAGCGTTTTTTGTTCAGCAGCGAGCGTGCCGGCAGAGAGGGATATCAGAGCACCCGCAACCAGGCCTGATAACCATTTTTTATTTAAGGCGGTCATAATCTCTTTCCTTCTGAAAGTTCGTTAACAAACGAACAAAAAATTCACACTCTATGATATGCAAGAAACGTGCATATTCTTTCATTCAGCACAAATAAGAAAAGAGGCTTCCCCTGTGCCGCTATGGCTCGCTGATAATCGCGGAATCATTCAACATGCATTGCGGTCGCATGCAGCCCATAAAGGGTTCATTGAAGGATGACGTTTATAAGCCTCGCCAGAATAACTTTAGCCAGGATTCGAGGATATAGCCCAGTTAAAAAAACGTCTTTTATCAATTTTTTATGCAGGATTTATCTATGACATAAGGCAGAAGGCGCGGAAGCTAGGTGAATAATTCTTTAATAAAAGGTTAAATGCAGAATAAAAATAGGGTAATACGCAACCGCTCTGGCAGCGGCTGCGCTTTTGGCATCATTGCTCAGGAAATATTAATGGAGGAAATGGGTCTCAGTACCGCTGTTTTGCACATCTTCTTCAGCGTTAAATAACAGCTGATGCGCCCCGGCTTCAAGGATCACCATGGATATCTGCTCTTCGCTCTGGCGAACAAAACATTCGAACTGCTCAAACGTGACGCCCGGCACAACGTATAAAGACTGGCAAACCACCAGCTTTGGCAGATTATCATCCTGCATGTCCAGAAAGGCTTTCACCGTCAGCGAACTGGCATTAATGGATGACAGATCGGCGGCCAACGGCAGCAACGCCGATGGCCTGACTTCCGCCATCGCAGAGAACAGAATGACGTTATCCACCAAATCAATTTTCGCATCAAAGATGCCGTCAAAGTTTTGCATATGAGGTAAATGCAGCGCCTGACAGGTATCGCATTCAAAAAAACTCATGCCCAGGTCGTCGAGCCATTGACGCAACGTATCCAGAGTGGGAACGACCAGTGATGTCATAATAATGTGCGACCTCTTTCGATGAAAAAATTACCGGCACAGCTTACGCAAAAAGACCGCGTCATACCACGATCGCCATCGATATTGCGTTCAGCCGCCGATTTTAAGACAAAATTCCGGAGTTGCATGACGTTCGATCCACTTGATCATCCGTCCGGCAATATCAACCCCCGTGGTTTTCTCCACGCCTTCAAGCCCCGGAGAAGCGTTAACTTCCATGACCAGCGGCCCGCGGTCTGCGCGCAAAATATCAACACCAGCCACATCCAGGCCCATGGTTCGGGCGGCTTTTATCGCGATGTCCCTTTCACGCGTCGTAATATTGGCAATACTGGCCACGCCACCGCGATGGAGATTAGAACGAAAATCGCCCTCTTTAGCCCGACGCTCAATAGCAGCCACTACCTCGTCCCCTACGACAAAACAGCGAATATCCCGCCCTTTGGCCTCTTTAATATATTCCTGCACCAGAATATGTGCGTTCAGTCCTCGAAATGCATCCACGACGCTCTCCGCGGCCTGACGCGTTTCGGCCAGCACCACACCGATACCCTGCGTGCCTTCTACCAGTTTCACCACCAACGGTGCGCCGCCGACCATATCAATCATGTCGCTGGTATCGTCCGGTGAGTGCGCGATTCCGGTAATCGGGAGATCGATTCCCTGACGTGCCAGCAGTTGCAATGAGCGCAGCTTATCGCGCGCACGGGTGATCGCCACTGACTCATTCAACGGATAACTCCCTAACATCTCGAACTGGCGCAACGCCGCCGTACCGTAAAAGGTAATCGCCGAGCCGATTCGTGGGATGACCGCATCAAAATGAGGGAGCTGGCGGCCCTTGTAATGAATCGAAGACGCCGCCGGACTAATGTTCATATAACAGGAAAGGGGATCGATAATTTCAACCAGGTGACCGCGCTGCATCGCCGCTTCACGCAGGCGCTTACAAGAATAGAGCGTTCCGTCCCGGGACAAAATGGCAATTTTCACCCTGCACCTCTCTGAAAGACCTGCTGAAAGCCGGCGTATCATACACCGGGTTAAAATCTTTAGCGCGTAGCCCATCCCTGTTTGTGCAAATATTCCAGAATAAAGGGGCGATTTTCTTTGATGATGGTGCGGCGAATATGATCGCTCCAGGTATCACGACGCGTGTTGCTGCCACGGGTCAGATAATACTGCGCAAGCTGTTCATCATAGTGAGCCAGGGCGTCCTTATCGAGCGGCTGGTATTGATTTTCATGCACCACAATGGCCGCAGGCAGCCGTGGCTTGATATCGGGATTATCTGCAGACCAACCGAGACACAGACCAAACAGCGGCAGAACATGCTGCGGCAGTTTCAGTAACTCAGTTACAGACGCAATATTGTTGCGCAGTCCGCCAATATATACACCGCCAAGCCCCAGCGACTCTGCAGCCGTCAGCGCATTTTGCGCCATCATCGCCGTATCAACCACGCCCAGCAGCAGTTGTTCTGCCAGTCCCAGCTGTGCGTCAGGGCAAATCTGTAAATGACGGTTAAAATCGGCGCAGAACACCCAGAATTCGGCAGCCTTCGCCACGTGCGGCTGCCCACCTGACAGCGTCACCAGCGACTCTCGCAGGGCCTTATCCGTCACCCGAATAATCGTGCTGCACTGTAAAAAACTGGAGCTCGAGGTGCCTTGCGCGGCAGCTATAATCGCCTCGCGCTGCGCATCCGAAATCGACGCCTCGGTAAAATGGCGAATAGAACGGTGGCTGCGAAGTAAATCAATGGTTGGAGTCATCTCTTTTTTCTCTGGCTGAACGGGAAGATACGCTGGATGTTCGCGACATCAGCTGCGGCGCCAACAGTTGCGCAATGCGCCACATTAAAAACACAGCGGCGGGAAGCATCAACAAAACCCCCAGAAAAATCATCACCACACAGGCCAATGGACTGTTAAGCGGCGCGGGTAAGGTGAGATAATCGTTAAGCGACAATAGCGCCAGCGCTAACGACACCATACCGATCGTTTCCAGAATCAATATGCTTTTAGGTAACACACCCACAGTGCGCATACGTGGCCTCCCGGCGAAGTGGCTCGTAGTATAAAACGTTCCGAGTTCTCATGTTTAACAGATATAGCGTAGATGTATCAAAGCAACAGGCCGAACCTACTTTCCATCCGACATAAATCGCGGCATCATACAGTCATTCGCCATCTGGCCTGATAAGTTCGAGGAGAGTGAGATGTTTGCTGTTATTTTTGGTCGCCCAGGGTGCCCGTATTGCGTGCGCGCAAAAGAATTGGCAGAAAAATTAAGCAATGAGCATGAAGATTTTAACTTCCGCTACATTGATATTCATGCTGAAGGGATCTCAAAAGCCGATCTGGAAAAGACGGTTGGTAAGCCGGTAGAGACCGTACCGCAGATTTTTGTCGATCAGAAACACATCGGCGGCTGCACGGATTTCGAAGCATGGGCAAAAGAGAATGTGAATCTGTTCGCCTGATTGCCGTCTCTACGCCCTCCACTGGAGGGCGTAATCAGTGTTTTTTCCGCTGCTGATGCTGATTAAATAGGCTACTGATAAACAGAAAACACAATGCGCCAAGCGCGCACCAAAACACCGCACTAAACAACCATGCAAGCTCTTGCCACAGCGAACGCGTAGGCATAAACACAAATCGCATCAATAACAAACAACACGGTGCCGCCAGCATTGCACCGAGAAGAGGTCTAAGCACCTCACGACGATGGGAAAAAAAGCTGGCCGCTGCTCCTGGCAATATAAAAAACAACAACCCAACCTCAGGATGCCCAGCCGCCTTAAATGCTCCTTTCACGTTCAGCGTCAATGAAAGACACACCACAATAAAAAGCACAAAGCAGCAGATCGCACCCGCCCAACCTTGCCTATGTTTCAATCGTTCCTCCTGACACTCTCTATCGAACACTCTTTTCGCCCAAAGGCGTCCAGTCAGATAAAGTCGTTCGGCATTCCATGCCAAAAACGCACTCACACGATTCTTATAGCCGTTGAAACGTAATGAGATTAAACTAGCCGCATATATCGTCATGCTGCTTTATTTGGGGCTGTGTACGATGCTGTCGCCCCTTAATTTCTGGCAAAAACATTAGCGTAAATTGCCATTTCTTTCAATAGCTTACTAGTAAACAAGAAGTTAGTCTCCGTGAATATAAACGTCGCAGATTTGTTAAATGGGAATTACATCCTGTTATTATTTGTGGTCCTGGCGCTGGGGCTGTGTCTGGGGAAATTACGCCTGGGTACAGTCCAACTCGGTAATTCCATTGGCGTTTTAGTAGTCTCCCTATTATTAGGCCAGCAGCACTTTAGTATTAACACTGATGCTTTAAATCTCGGCTTTATGCTGTTTATTTTTTGCGTCGGCGTCGAAGCTGGTCCCAACTTTTTTTCGATTTTTTTTCGCGATGGGAAAAATTACCTAATGCTTGCTCTGGTCATGGTCGGCAGCGCAATGCTGATCGCCCTGGGACTGGGTAGGCTATTTGGCTGGGACATCGGCCTGACAGCTGGCATGCTGGCAGGTTCAATGACCTCCACGCCGGTGCTGGTCGGAGCGGGTGACACATTGCGCCATTCAGGGATGACAGGAACACAGCTGTCAACGGCTCTTGATAACCTGAGCCTCGGTTACGCACTGACCTATCTGATCGGACTGGTCAGCCTGATTGTCGGCGCACGCTACCTGCCAAAACTGCAGCATCAGGATTTGCAAACCAGCGCCCAACAAATCGCCCGTGAACGTGGCCTCGACACCGACGCCAACCGTAAGGTCTATCTGCCCGTGATCCGCGCCTATCGTGTCGGTCCGGAACTGGTTGCCTGGGCTGATGGTAAAAATCTGCGTGAGCTGGGTATCTATCGCCAGACCGGTTGTTATATCGAGCGTATCCGTCGCAACGGCATTCTGGCTAACCCGGACGGCGACGCTGTACTGCAGATGGGCGATGAAATTGCCTTAGTGGGCTACCCGGATGCACATGCCCGCCTCGACCCCAGCTTCCGTAACGGCAAAGAGGTGTTCGATCGCGACCTGCTCGATATGCGCATCGTCACCGAAGAGATTGTGGTGAAAAACCACAATGCCGTTGGTCGTCGTCTGGCGCAGTTAAAACTGACCGATCACGGCTGCTTCCTTAACCGCGTGATCCGTAGCCAGATTGAAATGCCGATTGATGACAACGTCGTGCTCAATAAAGGTGATGTGTTGCAGGTCAGCGGCGATGCCCGCCGCGTAAAGACCATTGCAGACCGTATCGGCTTTATTTCAATTCACAGCCAGGTCACCGACTTGCTGGCCTTCTGCGCTTTCTTTATCATCGGCCTGATGATTGGGATGATCACCTTCCAGTTCAGTAATTTCAGCTTTGGCATCGGAAACGCAGCTGGCCTGCTGTTTGCCGGTATTATGCTTGGCTTCCTGCGCGCCAACCACCCGACGTTTGGCTACATCCCACAGGGTGCGCTGAACATGGTGAAAGAGTTTGGCCTGATGGTCTTTATGGCGGGCGTCGGCTTAAGCGCAGGCAGCGGTATTGGCAACGGCCTCGGCGCAGTCGGCGGACAAATGCTGATTGCGGGCCTGATTGTCAGCCTGGTGCCGGTGGTTATCTGTTTCCTGTTCGGCGCTTACGTATTGCGCATGAACCGCGCCCTGCTGTTTGGCGCCATGATGGGCGCAAGAACCTGTGCACCGGCGATGGAAATCATCAGCGACACCGCGCGCAGCAACATCCCTGCTTTAGGTTATGCAGGCACCTATGCTATTGCCAACGTCTTACTGACGCTGGCGGGGACACTGATCGTCATCGTCTGGCCTGGCCTCGGTTAAAATTTACCCTTTTATGAAATTTTTTTGCAGATAAGCAGAACTTTTCTTCAAGGTGTCAGTCATAACTATTGCCACTGCTTTTCTTTGATGTCCCCAATTTGTGGAGCCCATCAACCCCGCCGTTTTGGTTCAAGGTTGATGGGTTTTTTGTTGCCTGAATTTTATACCCTTTTATATCAGCAGGTTACTCTACCCCATCTGAGCCAATGGCGACAAATTGGCGGCAGCGCCTAAAGTGACATGGCAACCTGGCCTGAATTGGGGGGATGCGGCTGCACGACGTTAGTTTCTTTCGGAGTTGCGATAGAGCGCACATAAGTTTCATGTGTGATGAACGTATGGCTGCAATTTATGTTCTGGCACTGGTTGTAACGTTCTTTGGTGGTCGAAGATACCTGGAAGCTACTGCGGGTATGGGCTGAGTTCCCACACAATGGACAAATCATCATTTAAACGCCCTCACCATTTTTCCACTATTCGCAATAATGATACCCTATTATTTCACCTTGTGAACATTAAGTTCGCTTTCGTGAACTAGTCATTCCATTTCTAAATCATCGATTTTTACTTCAAGCTCAAGGCTTGTTGTGAACCCACTATCACTGATGCTGTTGGTCACAGTTGTGATGATCCAGTCCGCTTCATCAACCTGGCTTTTGAAACCATTCACCCTGACAGGCAGCTCCGGGAACAAATCGGCACGCCCCTTTGCCAGCTGGATTGAAAAGGAGGCCGCACCGCGCTGAATGCGTTCCCACGAGGCTTTGGCTGCCCGTTCTGCGTTCGCCCGATTGGCGTAGGTTCGGCTTAATACCAGCACATTTTCATCCGTACCGACCAGATAATCCCCCTGCTTCGGCTCTGGTGCATTGGTGGGTTTACTGGTCGTTTTCTTTTTATGACGCTTTACCTTCACAGCTGGCTTTTGCTTTGGTTCACGGGTGTGAAGCCAGCTGGCCGTAACACCGGTGTAAGCTCCCCGGTCAGCCAGGCTAAAGCGGTGACCATCAAACGCAGTAGTGAGGTCACCACCGATACTGAGCAGTAACACCTGCTCACCCACTGACGGTGCCCACCACGTGCGCGAACGACCGCCGCGGGAAGTGAGCCAGTTCAACCAGGTGGTTTGCAGTTCGCCCGTCTGCACGCGGCATAATCCGTCCGTTAAATTCACTTCAAGGATGGTGCCGGTGCGGTGAAGATTGTTCAGCAGGCGATAGATTTCGGCAATGTCACTTTTCATAAATTTATTGTGTCGGCAAGAAAAGTAAGTAACATCTTTTGCCAATTGTTCTATTCACCACACAATGCACAGCCATGTATAGGTATACGAAATGTTGCTAATCGGCTTTTTAATAGGTTTTATTTTTGCAATTATATTATGCGGAATGGTTTCTCTACGGAGTCCTAAAAGTAGAATTCTTAATGGTGTAAATAACATCAAGAATGAATTGTTAGTAATATTTTATCCAGAGGAACTCAATGTATTAAAATTGCTGCTCATAGATTCCAATTCCGATTACAAAAAGTAATCTTCATATGCCTGACTTTTGTGTTGTGCATGAAAGGTTGTTTTGAATTACTTCAAACATGGGGTGTGTTATCACAGTCCCCGGAAGAGATAAAAAACCTTCCTCAATTAATTAATTTTACTCTGAAGTTCAAAACGCTAATGTATGTTGCAGCAGCATTGGCTCTTTCATGTGGCATCCAACTCGCATATATGCTTGTAACCGAAGGTCCTGATGAAGCAGTCGAACCAATAATGCTTGGCATTGCATCCACAATTCTTTTAGTACTATCAAGCAGTGATGCTGGAGCCTGGGACTTAAACAAGTTTCTTGCAATACTTGTTCTTGTTATATGTTTGCCTGTTCTTTATGCATCCTCTTTATGGATGAAGAATAAACCCATTAATAAAAACAAAAAACAAAAAAGTTAAAAGTTAAAAGTTAAAAGTTAAAAGTTAAAGGTTTAAATGTAAAAACAAATGCAAATGTATATAAACACGTCAAGCCATCATTAAATAGCATAGCAAATGGAAGGAGTGCTAAATATGATGACAATTCGTTAATCACCCAGGAATTATTTAAACAAAACAATGCCTGATTTATACATCTCCTATAGAGTAATTTAAACCCACAGATTACTAAATGTATTTTCCAACAATGGAAACACCACACCACGCTTACTGACTAACACTATTTTTACAGTTGGTAGCATGTTCAAATTCTTTCGTAATATCAATT
The DNA here is from genome assembly GCF_029717145.1 of Citrobacter freundii. Lineage (NCBI taxonomy): Bacteria > Pseudomonadati > Pseudomonadota > Gammaproteobacteria > Enterobacterales > Enterobacteriaceae > Citrobacter > Citrobacter freundii. The sequence continues at coordinate 3,142,146 of NZ_CP099222.1, forward strand.
AATGAACCACTGGGTATGAATATGTTTTTTTCAGTGAATGATAACACCCCAACTTCGGAGACAATGTTCTCTCCATCGTATTCAAAACTGTCAAGGCTTACATCTTTTGCATTATTAACCTCAGGCATGTTCTCTTCAAAATTGTATTCCTCACCCTGTCCATCATTTTCTGCAATATTATCAACATCATTATTTTCCTCTGATTCAATCACAACAGGTACACTAATGAATTTATGAGCTATCCCATTTTTGTTTTTTCATTGCAAGAACACGAACATTTTCAGCACTTCCAAATCCACCGCTAGTCCCATAAATTAGTATGCCAAACCAAATATAATCCTTACCTTCAATCATTCCTTGTGGTTCACGGAAGTTTTCTGGGTCAGGCATGTAAACAACATAAGTCTTGTGGTCTTTTTTGTTGTATCCCATAATTCCATTTTTGAATTGCGTGAAATAAATTTCATCAACGCCATCAATTACACAACCACTTTCAGAGTATTTATACTCATCGTGTTCCAAAATTTCAATTGGAACTATATTACCTGCTGTTGCATTTCTTCCATTTTCATTAAACCACTGAGTTTCAGGACTGATACCATTTAGCAACTCTTGATTATCATCTTTAGTTTCCTCATCTGAAGTATTTGTAGACTCAACTAATTCATCGTCATCAACTTGATCTAGCGGGGTCGCACCATTCATAATGGTGTCATCGAGTTTTTTGTATAACCAAGACTTAGTTTCATCATCCTTTAGATTAGTTGATAGCAGAGGGTGCATACCTTCACCAGTCCGTAGAATTTCATGACGGATTTGGTAAACATCATTTTTTTTAAAATCAGACAGGAATATTCTCACGCCTACACCAGCAGTACTTCTATCTATATAGGTAGAGTAGATTTCCAGACCGTTATCTTTATTAGAGTCTGTAAACCCATATAATAATTTAATATAAGTAGAAACCTTCCTTTTAAATTTAACATCCTCCTCTATTTCTTTTTTACTTTTACCCTCCACATCGTTTGTTTCTTCGGAGATAACAGGATCTATATCAGTGGTGGTCGTGAACCAATTTTTTTGTGAGAAGTGAACACCTGGTTTTATAAAATCATAGTCACTCAAAAAACCATCACCTAATGGAATAGGTTTGCTAATAGGAATTGCAATACTATTAATTACTTTATACCCCTTAACTAAAACATGGTAATTAAACTTGTATGCCACCGCTAAATACTGCTGCCCACTTATTAAGTCATAATATGGAGTCACATATAATAAATCATGACCCACATCGGTATTTCTTGCCATAGTTAATATTTCATTGACATCAACTAAAGGAATTGTAGCCAATTGATAATTTGCAACCACCTCCGACCACAAACTGGATAAATATCCAAGTGAGCTTAAAACTATAGCCCCAATAACAACCTCTCTCCATTTTTTAACTAACGCCTTAGTAAATGACATTATGATTGAAAGAAGTTTTCTTTTGAAACTTCCTTTATTGGTTGGCAGGTGTGACTCTTCTTTTCCGTCTGACATATAGATACCATTATGAATGGTAGTTTCCAATATAGTAGCTAAAAAAAATCAAGTCATGATACATACTAAAGTATGATTTTTAGTCAAATGAAAATTACATTCGAGTAATAAAATGAATATATAGTTATACTATAATAACAATACATATGTTATTAGTATAATAGCGTCGAACCATTTTTTCCTACAAAAGAACAGCATCAATGATGCAATGATTATCTTCATAACTTACCTAAAGAGAGTTCTAACCTTTTGAGAGAACAGTTTAATCGCTTAGGTCTTAAAACCTAGTAAGCATTAAATGCCAAGTGGCGACAAAGTGGCGACAGCGGTTGGCATTGCCCCGTAATCGCCACTCCTTACCACTAACCTAACTTATTGATTATGATGCAAGTCGTTGTTTTCACTAACCCGCTTACATAAATGGGTTTTTTGTTGCCTGAAATTCACCTCCCCTACCTATTCCGTCGACCCATTTGCATCATGCTGGTTATGGCACATACTTTTACACAGTGCTTTTGGTGATGGGGTGCGCAATGTTACTTGCAGGCAGAGTTGCGGTGATCTTCGGGGGCAGCGGTGCAATAGGGTGTGCGGTTGCGCAGGTGATGGCACGCGAAGGGGCACATGTGTTCCTGGGTGCACGCAACCAGCAAAAGCTCGACCAGGCAGCGGGCCGCATTCGCGCGTCGGGTGGCTCGGCCGACACCTTTATCATCGATGTGCTCGACGAGCAGTCGACAGCTGAGCAGGTTATGCACCTTGTTCAGAACACCGGGGGGATTGACGTGGTGGTCAACGCCACCGGCTTTATGCACGATCAGGGTAAACAAATTGACGCATTATCCCTGGCGGAGTTTATGCGCGGCATCATCCCTTTTCTCACCGCACAATTCACGATCTCTAAAGCTGTCTCGCCACATATGGGCGGTGAGCGAGCAGGAACAATTATCACCGTTGTTGCCCCGGCGGCGTCCATGGCGATACAGGGACATCTGGGCCACATCGTTGGCTGCGCGGGAATCGAGGCATTTATTAAAGCGCTCGCCAGTGAGCTTGGCCCACAGAATATTCGCGTCCTTGGCGTGCGATCGCATGCCATTGTTGATGCAGTGCAAGCAGGGTCTTATACCGGGGAAATATTCGCCGCAAAAGCGCAGTCAATGGGGTTAACCGTCGAGCAATGGCTTGGTGGAGCCGCACAAAGTACGATGCTTAAGCGTCTGCCAACGCTGGCACAAATCGCCGAGGTCACAACGTTTCTGGCATCAAACCACGCCAGTGCGATGACCGCAACGGTAGTAAATGTCACCGGGGGCGCAACCGTCAGCTGATAAGCTATGTCAGTACTACGACAGCCCGGCGATGCGCTCCACCATCACCAGGATATCGTCTCGCCGCAGCGGTTTTTTATCGGTCACAAAATGCAGCGTCATTCCTTCAATAAAGGCATCCAGCGCACGGGCCGTGGGGGGGTCAAACCACTGCTCTAAGGTTTGTTGACTGCGTTGCATCCAGTTTTGCATCACCGTTTTCAACGCCGGTTTACGGCTGGCGAACGCGTACAACTGGTACATAATCTCCATGTTATCCGGCGTGGTGACCTGCGAACTATAAATCATCTCGGTAATGGCATGACAGGCCTGTGGCGCATCCATCACGTCCATAAAAAATGCCTGATATTGCCGCGACATAGTTTCGGTAAAATGACCGAATGCCTCCATCAGAAGCTCATCGATTCCCGAAAAATAATAGGTCATTGAACCCAACGGCACCTGCGCAATCGTTGCAATCTTTCGATGCGTAACTGCATGAATACCATAAGTTATTACCGCTTCCAGCGTAGCCTGAACTATTTTTTCCCGCCGTTGTGGATCGTTCGCGCGTCGCACCGCATTTCCTCTTCTTGCATTTGTGTACAAATGTACACAACCTTGCTAATGTTGTCTCCTTTCCTCATTTCTTTGGCTCGAATTCATGACTGGCATCTCATCACGCAAAGCCTTAAGACGCCGAACCTGGGCGCTGTTTATGTTTTTCTTTTTACCAGGATTATTAATGGCTTCCTGGGCAACGCGTACCCCAGCCATCAGAGATATCCTCTCCGTTTCTACCGCTGAAATGGGGGCAGTATTATTTGGACTCTCTATTGGTTCGATGAGTGGCATTCTTTGTTCGGCCTGGCTAGTGAAACGATTTGGCACGCGGAAAGTGATCCGCACCACCATGTCATGTGCGGTTGTTGGTATGGCGATCCTTAGCGTGGCGCTATGGCTGCATTCCGCCTGGCTATTTGCGTTTGGGCTGGGGGTTTTTGGTGCCAGCTTTGGTGCCGCAGAGGTTGCCATTAACGTCGAAGGTGCAGCGGTTGAGCGTGAGATGAACAAAACCGTGCTACCGATGATGCATGGTTTTTATAGCCTCGGCACCCTGGCAGGCGCAGGCGTCGGGATGGTGCTCACCGCCTTTAGCGTTCCCGCCAATGCGCATATTCTGCTGGCGGCACTGGTGGCTATTGCGCCAATATTTATCGCCATCAAAGCGATTCCTGACGGCACCGGTAAAAATGCCGCTGACGGTTCTCACTCAGCCGAAAAAGGGCTGCCCTTTTACCGTGATATCCAGCTGCTGCTCATCGGCGTCGTGGTACTGGCGATGGCATTTGCCGAGGGTTCCGCCAATGACTGGCTTCCGCTCCTGATGGTAGACGGACACGGATTTAGCCCGACCTCAGGCTCCCTGATTTATGCCGGGTTTACGCTGGGCATGACCGTCGGACGGTTTACCGGCGGCTGGTTTATCGATCGCTACAGCCGCGTTGCGGTCGTACGTGCCAGTGCGTTGATGGGCGCGCTGGGTATTAGCCTGATTATCTTTGTCGACAGTTCGTGGGTCGCAGGTGTGTCCGTTATCCTGTGGGGACTCGGCGCGTCGCTGGGCTTCCCGTTGACTATTTCAGCCGCCAGCGATACCGGCCCCGATGCACCAACCCGCGTGAGCGTTGTGGCAACCACCGGTTACCTAGCCTTTCTGGTCGGGCCGCCGCTGCTGGGCTATCTGGGTGAACACTATGGCCTGCGCAGCGCCATGCTGGTGGTGCTGGCGCTGGTGCTGGTTGCGGCCATCGTCGCGAAGGCTGTCGCCAAACCAGACGTTAAAAATACCCCTGTGACGGAGAACAGCTAATGGCTATTAAGTTAATTGCAGTCGACATGGACGGCACCTTTTTAAGTGACCAAAAAACCTACAACCGTGAACGGTTTATGGCGCAGTACCGCCAGATGCAAGCTCAGGGGATCCGCTTTGTGGTCGCCAGCGGTAACCAGTACTACCAACTGATCTCTTTTTTCCCCGAGCTGGCCGATGAAATCTCCTTTGTGGCGGAAAACGGCGGCTGGGTCGTTAGCGAAGGGGAAGATGTGTTTAACGGCGAGCTGGCTAAAGACGATTTTCAGACTATCGTGGATCATCTGCTAACGCGCACCGACATTGACATTATTGCCTGCGGAAAAAACAGCGCCTACACCCTGAAGCACTACAGCGACGAGCTAAAATCCGTCGCCGCCATGTACTACCACCGCCTCGAATTTGTTGATAATTTCAACAACATCAACGATGTATTTTTCAAATTCGGGCTGAATATCTCTGAAAAACAGATCCCGCAGGTTCAGTCTGCACTGCATGACGCGATTGGCGACATTATGGTTCCAGTGCATACCGGCTACGGCAGCATCGATTTAATTATCCCTGGCGTACATAAAGCAAACGGTCTGCGTCTGCTGCAACAGCGCTGGAATATTCGCGATGAGGAAGTCGTGGCGTTTGGTGATGGCGGTAATGATATTGAGATGCTGCGTCAGGCGGGGTTCAGTTTTGCGATGGCCAATGCCAACGATACCGTGGCCCGTGCGGCAAAATATCGTGCGGGGTCGAATAACGAAGAAGGCGTACTGGATATTATCGACCGGGTGCTAAAAAACGACGCACCGTTTACGCAATAACACCTCAGCACAGACGGCAACAAAAGAATGGCATGATCTCTTCATAATCCGCGTCACATTAACCCGCTGGATAAATATCTCCAGTGAATATTTTCAGGTGATCTGATGATGAAGAAAAGTGTACTAATAGCGGCAATATTGCTGGGGTTTGCGGGAACCGCACTGGCGCAAAGCGTCACCGTTGATGTACCAAGCGGTTATAAAGTTGTCGTGGTTCCTTCTTCCGTGAGCGTTCCCCAGGCGGTCAGCGTGGCCACTGCGCCACAAACGGTTTATGTTGCTCCTGCACCCGTTTATCGTGCACATCCTTATGCACGGCATGTCGCCAGCGTAGGCGAAGGGATGGTTATTGAGCATCAGATTGACGATCACCACTAAGTTCGCGTAAAGCCCGGGCAGCCGTCAACGCCTCATCGATTTTCAGCCGGACCAGGGTGTCGCTTCAGCTCTCTGGCTTTCAGCTATATCCGTTTTGCTGTTCAGAGATATTCAAGTAAAAGCGCAGGTAGTCAGGTGTGGGCTGGTCCGGCTGAAAATTGCCGACGTGTTTCCGCAAGGCCGGGAGAACCCGCAGGGATGCGGGTTCAGGGCGCGTTTTGCAGGGACGCTACCTCGCGCCCGGCCCGATAGCCTCGAGGAATAAGCGGAGGGGATTACGAAGCAACAATTTTCCTGCCGGGAGCCGGGATTGTAAAGGGCGTGGCGAAGAACGCCCTTTACACGTTCACAGGAATCAGTGCCTCAGAGAAACGATGAACATGAGGTGAACGGAACCCTTTCTCTGAGAGAGCATATTCATCCCCCCCGCCGCCAACACATGTTGATGCTTTCTGATACCGAGACGTTAACTGAACGGTATTACGGATAGCCGGGCTTTATCCTTCCCGTGAATCCCCTACCCGCTTATCTTTCAGGAAAATAAACATCAGCGCCAGCCACAGTATCCCGCTGGCCAGATTAAACAGGCTAAACAGGCCGTTACCGCCGAGTAAATAAGCATGTTTGCTCAGCTCAATACCAACGGTAAAAATCAGCATCTGCAGCATGCCCATCGCAGCGGAAACCGTCCCTTTGCTCATGTCGCTGGCAAACAGCGTCAGGCGTACCAGCCCGGCATTCGCCACGCCAATCCCAAACGCATAAACACTCAACCCTGCCGTCATCCACAAATAGGCATGGGAAGAAACCACCGTGGCCGCCGCGGCAATAATCAGCCCCACGGCGATTGGCCAGCCGCCCATAATAATCAGCGACCGTACCGTGCGTCGTGCGGTCAGGCGCGCCAGCACGAGGTTACCGGCGATCAGCGCACCAAAAATCGGCACCTGTAGCAGACCATATTCATAGCTGCTCAGCTGTTCACCGCTAATAATGATAATCGGGGATTGAGCGATCCACGCCAGCAACGGCAGACTGACAAAGCCCAACGCCAGGGCACCGGCGACAAAACGCACGTTCTTCAGCACCAGCTTGTAGTCTTTGCCCAGCTCTTTAATCGACAGCGTTTCACCGAGTCGGGTCGCGGTTTCAGGCATCGCGCGCTGCAGGCCAACAAAGGCGATGGCGGCCAGTACCGCAAACAGCACAAACATCCCTTCCCACGGCAGCACGTGCACCCAGGCAGCGCCGACCAGCGGGCCCAGCAACGGGGCAATCAGCGCCACGTTCGCCATCAGGGCGGTAATTTTAATGCATACCGCCTCTTCAAAGGATTCCTGAATCGCGGCATAGCCCACCGCGCCAATAAAGCACAGGCTAATGCCCTGCAAAAAGCGCAGGAAAGTGAATTGTTCAATGTTCTGCGCAAACAGCGTCGCAAGGCAGGTAACAATGAACCACACCACACCGGTTAACATCACCGGCCGACGACCAATACGATCCGACAGCGGTCCTAATAACCACTGCAAAAACATGCCGCCTGCCAGGTAAGCGGTCATGGAGGTGGGAACCCAGTCTAATCCGGCCTGATATTGCTCCACCACCGCCAGCATACCGGGCTGGATCATATCGTTGCCGATATACGTAGAGAATTCGTAAAGCACCAGACAGAGAGGGAAAAGTAATGCCTGACGCCCCAGTCGGGCGCCTGAAGATAAACGGTTGTGCATGCAGTCTCTTAACCAATGAAAAAACGCGCAAAGTGTAATAAATGCGCCGGACTGGTGATAGTGAATTATGTGATTTGGCCGCAAAATGCGCACATTTTTACACTCAGTTTCACAATGCTCTTTTGCTTTAAGGTTAATTTAAGTTGAACCCGTTATCATGCTCTATAGACGTCATTAATTATCTTAAAAATAGTCATTTAGCTGACAAATAAGACAACACCGCTTTTTATCCCGCTAAAGCGAACTTATGCTCTGCCTGATGGGACTCTTTTAACTACTGTCGTGAATCTGGATGTTATGCTGGAAAATCTGAACAACTCGCTATTTTACCTGATCAACGCCACGCCGGACTCTGCGCAATGGGCGATCGCGTTTGCCATCTTTATTGCTAAAGATCTGATCAGCATCGTGCCGTTGTTAGCTGTAATCCTGTGGCTTTGGGGCCCGCGCGACCACGTGACGACTCAGCGCAAACTGGTGATCAAAATGGCGCTGGCAATAATTGTAAGCCTGGTCATTTCATGGCTGATAGGACATCTGTTCCCGCACGATCGCCCGTTTGTTAACCACATCGGCTACAACTTCTTGCACCATGCACCTGATGACTCTTTCCCAAGCGATCACGGCACCGTTATTTTCACCTTTGCACTGGCCTTTATATTCTGGCATCGCCTGTGGTCTGGCGCCCTGTTTATGGCGATTGCCGTGGCGATCGCCTGGTCACGGGTGTACCTCGGCGTACACTGGCCGCTGGATATGCTGGGTGGGTTCCTGGCAGCGTTAATCGGCTGCCTGAGCGCCCAGATGATCTGGCAACGGTTCGGCACCTCGCTGTATTCCGCGTTGCAGGCCTGCTATCGCACCTGCTTCGCCCTGCCGATCCGTAAAGGCTGGGTGCGTGACTAATCCACGGTAAAAAGAGTAGTATTAAGCGCGCGATATGAAACGCTTATTCTACTCACCAGGGGAACTATGGAAACACGACGCGACGAGCGTATTGGTCAATTGCTGCAGGCGCTGAAACGCAGCGATAAATTACACCTTAAAGAAGCCGCGACGCTACTTGGCGTATCTGAGATGACCATCCGTCGCGACCTGAATAATAACGATGCCCCGGTCGTGTTGCTGGGGGGATATATTGTTCTGGAACCCCGTAGCGCCAGCCATTACTTAATCAGCGACCAAAAGTCCCGGCTGGTGGATGAGAAACGTCGCGCGGCCCAACAAGCTGCGAGCCTCGTTCAAGCGCATCAGACGATCTTTTTTGACTGCGGCACCACCACGCCGTGGATCATTGAAGCTATTGATAACGATCTGCCTTTCACCGCGATTTGCTACTCGCTGAATACCTTTCTGGTACTCCAGGAAAAACCGCTGTGTCGCGTCATCCTGTGTGGCGGTGAATTCCACGCCAGCAACGCTATTTTCAAACCACTCGATTTCCAGGAAACGCTGAATAACCTGTGCCCGGATATCGCGTTTTATTCTGCGGCTGGCGTACACATTGACAAAGGTGCAACCTGTTTTAACCTGGAAGAACTACCGGTGAAGCATTGGGCGATGTCGATGGCGCAGTATCATGTACTGGTGGTGGATCACAGCAAGTTTGGTAAGGTGCGTCCCGCTCGGATGGGTAATCTGAAACGCTTTGATAGCATCATTAGCGATACCCGTCCTGACGATGAGTTTGTTGATTACGCAAAAGCGCAGCACATTAAACTGGTGTACTGAAATGACATTGCCGGACGCACAAACGCTGTCCGGCAATAACGGTGATTAAGAGAACCAGCCACCAAACCACTGGTGGAATTTCATCATCACAAAGTCCCACATCCGGCTAAAGAAACCGCCCTCTTCAACGGCCTCCATCACCATCAGCGGACGCTGTTCAATGGATTTCCCGTTCAGCTGGAAGTCGATCGTCCCGACAACCTGGCCTTTCTTCAGTGGCGCGGTTAATTGCGGTTCGGTCAGTGTAAAGCTGGCTTTCAGATTTTTAAGCTGACCGCGCGGAATAGTCACCGAACCGGCTTCGCCTGCGCCCAGGTTAACTTCACTCTTATCGCCGAACCAGACGCGCTGGGTCACAAAGGTGGCATCCGGTTTAATCGGCGTGACCGTTTCAAAGAAGCGGAAGCCCCACGTCAGCAGCTTCTCTGACTCATTGAATCGAATACGGTCGGTTTTCGCTCCCAGCACTACCGAGATCAGGCGCATATCGCCCTGGGTGGCGGAAGCCACCAGGTTATAACCCGCGCCCGTCGTGGTGCCCGTTTTCATCCCGTCCACGTTCAGGTTGGTGCTCCACAGCAGGCGGTTGCGGTTCGGTTGGCGAATTTTATTAAAGGTAAACTCTTTTTCTTTATGAATGGCGTACTCTTCCGGTACATCGTGGATGAGTGCTTTACCGAGCAAGGCCATGTCGCGCGCGGTACTGAACTGCCCCGGCGCATCCAGACCATGCACCGTCTGGAAGGTGGTATTCGTCAGCCCCAGCTTTTGCGCATAGCCGTTCATCAAACCAATAAAGGATTCCTGGCTGCCAGCCACGTAATCAGCCAGCGCGATACATGCATCATTACCCGACTGAATAATAATGCCTTTGTTCAGATCGGAGACCGCTACCTGATCGCCGGGTTTCAGGAACATCACTGAAGACCCACGCAGAGCCGGGTTGCCCGTCGCCCAGGCATCTTTTCCTACGGTAACCATGTCGTTCAGGTTAATTTTCCCGGCCTTCAGCGCCTGGCCAACCACATAGCTGGTCATGATCTTGGTCAGACTGGCTGGATCCAATTTCTCATCAGCATTACCCTCCGCCAGCACCTTGCCGCTGGCGTAATCCATTAAGATCCACGCGCGCGCATCCACGCTCGGCGGCGCGGTGGGTTGCTCTACCGCCTGTGCGGTCGGTGCCAAAAGGAATAACAGCGCTGAACCTGCGGCGAAACTGCGAAGGGAAGAGAAGTATTGCGTCATAAATGCCACCCGAGTATCCATTCCAAAAAACCACGTCATAACACACCATGTTTACACAAACTGCATCGGCCAAACCCGCGCAGAAGCGGCCTGATGGATGACGTGTAAAATAAGTGCGGTGAGTAATAACGCACTAACGAGCTTAAAGAAACCGTAAGTTGGTAAAGTTTTTAAAGTTTATGCAATAACACTGCGCTGCGCCGCTTTCATCACGATTTTTTTACGTGTTGTTGCGTAAATATTAGGTTTACCCCACCATGTAACGGGTTTAATACCGAATGCAGCCATCAAGCTGCTCAATGATTACGCGGGGTTACTATGATTACACTGTGGGGTCGCAATAACTCGACCAACGTGAAAAAAGTGTTGTGGACGCTCGAAGAACTGGAACTGCCGTATAACCAAATACTGGCGGGCGGGCAGCACGGTATCAACCGAGATGCTGACTACCTGGCGATGAATCCAAACGGTCTGGTCCCCCTGCTACGCGATGATGAAACCGACGTTTTACTGTGGGAATCCAATACCATCGTCCGCTATCTGGCCGCCCAATACGGGCAAAAACGGCTGTGGATCGATGCCCCGGCAAAACGTGCAGAAGGCGAAAAATGGATGGACTGGGCTAACCAGACGCTAAGCCCTGCTCATCGGGTCATCTTATTTGGTCTGGTCAGAACACCGGCAGAACAACGCGACCAGGCGGCCATTGACGCAGGCGCGAAGGTTTGCGACAACCTGTTTGCCATGCTCGACAACGCGCTGGCCGACCAACCGTGGTTCTCCGGGGACGAGTTTGGTACCGGCGATATCGCCATCGCCCCGTTTATCTACAACCTGTTTAACGTTGGCCTGAGCTGGACCGAACGTCCTCACCTTGAGCGTTGGTACCAGCAGCTTACCGAACGTCCAGCGTTCCAAAAAGCGGTGATGATCCCGGTCAGCTGATACTGTAGCGCTGCGGCTACCGGGGGCTCACCTTCAGTAGTTGCCCGTCGGACTCGTCGGTTAACACATACAAATAACCGTCTGGTCCGACACGCACATCGCGGATCCGCTGTCCTCTTTCGCGTAAAATACGCCCGTCCTCAGTAACCTGATTCCCGTTAACGCTTAAAACGATCACATCCTGGTCTTTTAACGCGCCAATAAACACCTTCTGCCGCCACTGCGCAAAGGTATCGCTATTGTAAAAAGCCATCCCGCTGACCGCCGGCGACTTTTCCCAGTAGAAAACAGGCTGTTCCGTACCCTCAACAATTCCACCTTTAGCCTCCGGTATTTTTAAACCGCTGTAGTTCATCCCCCAGGTCGCTAACGGCCAGCCGTAGTTTTTACCTTTCTCGGGGATATTAATTTCGTCGCCACCGCGCGGGCCATGTTCGTTGAGCCACAGCGTGTCACTCCAGGGATTCATCGCCATCCCCTGTGGATTACGGATGCCATAGGACCAAATCTCAGGTCGAGCACCGGCCTGGTTCACAAATGGATTATCCGGCGGAATGCTGCCCTCATCGGTCAGTCGCACCACCTTACCCTGCAGCTTGTCCAGATCCTGAGCGGTAGCGCGCTGATTATTTTCACCCAGACCAATAAACAGGTGGCCTTTACCGTCAAACACCATGCGGCCACCAAAATGGTTGCCGGTTGAAAGTTTTGGCATCTGGCGAAAAACCGTCTGGAACGCCTGCAGATGTTTGAGATCGTCGCTCAGTCGTCCATAACCGACTGCCGTACCGGCCTTACCCTCATAGTCGGCTTCAGCAAAGCTGAGCCAAACCCGCCGGGAACGTTCAAAATCCGGGGCGAGCACCACATCGAGTAACCCCCCCTGACCGTGCGCCCAAACCTTTGGTACCCCGGTTAGCGGATCGGAAAGTCCTTCCCCCGCCTGCCATAGTCGCAACTGTCCACCCCGCAGCGTGAGTAATATGCCGCGGTTGTCAGGTAAAAAGGCCAAGGACCAGGGGTGATCAAGTTTGGTTTGCAGCACCTCAACCTTCAGCGCAGACGGTTCAGCACTGGTGTGAGGGGCAAACAGTAACAGTGGGGCCGCACAGAGAAAGAGTCGCCGCATAACACCTCCTTAATGGCTCTGCATAAAGCGTAGCCAGCAAGGGGCTATTTCCCGCAACTTTTACACAATCTTAACGAAAAGGGGGAGCGCCCTCCCCCGGATTCAGACATGTTCCAGCGTTGAGTACATTTGCAAACACTGGATACTCAGCGTCAGCGTTGTCAGGCAGTTTTCCAGTTTCTCTGCGTTAACGGCGATAAAGGTCGGACAATCGTGATGTCCGCTCATCAGACAAACAGCCGCGGCGGCTAACGCGCCTTCAGCACGGCGCAGGGCATTCCACTCTTCCTGGTCAAGATGCATACCGTGGAGCTGTGATTGGTCATCATGCAGTTCGCGATTCAGTGCAAAAAAATTATCACGCAGACGATCGCTCTCACTCACTGACATATAGCCTTTCGCTTTCCTCAACAACAGATAAGCGGCGAGATCGATACGGGCGTTTATCAACTTGTTGAGAAGATCGGTTCTCAGTCTGTCAACGACCATACTTTGTTCCTCCTCTTTCCAACCATGGTGCAACTTAATAGTATGGTCGTTTTTTGAACAAATTGATGCTCCACGTCAATAAACCCTAATTGATTAACATTATTTACAATGTTACAACACACAGAGAAACCGTCTGTTTCTGACGTAGCGATAATTTTTTGCTATACCTGATGGGGTTACTGTCGCGACACGGATGATGAGGGGTCTATGTCAAAAGCAAATGATGCCGAGAAGATACGCACGCTATCAAAGATAGACCTGAATCTGCTCACCATTTTCTGTTTAATTTATAGTGTAGGGAGCATTACCCGCGTCGCCGATATGCTGAATATTTCTCCCTCGGCTGTCAGTCAGTCGTTAAAAAAACTGCGCGAACTGATGGGAGATAATCTTTTTGTTCGCAGCGGCAATGCGTTATTACCAACCGTCTATTCCGACGAGCTTTACGACAATGCAATCCCGATTATTGATAAACTGTCGCTGCTAATGCCACATACTTCCCCGGCATCCAGAAAAAGGCTCACGCTGTATACGGAATCGTTTATTTCACCGATCGTTATTCCCGACGTTACGGAAAAAATAATCAACAATAACGCGGATATCAGTCTCCTGCATCTTACCGCTGATTTAAATGAGCAGAGTATTATTGAGCTGCTCACGATGCGGCAGGCTGATGTTGTTTTTTCTACCTTTTCCGTGGAATCAGGCAGTATTTCCTGTCACAAAATATGTGATATGCGGCTGGTACTGGCAGCGTCACAAAATAATACGTTGTATGGTCATTCGATCAGTGAGGAAATGTTCAGAAGTGCCAATCTGGTGGGCTACAACACTAAAAACGAGAAAATAATTTATCACCGCAGCATCGTGGATAAAAAATTCAGAACCGGGGATCGCTGCCTGCTAACCTCTTCTTTTACCGCGATCCTCACGATTGTCGCGAATACCCAATGTTTAGGGGTGATCCCGGAAAAAGTCTTCGCCACGCATGCGCCACTTTATGGCCTGAAAAAAATCAATACGCCGTTCCCGTTACCGCAATTCAGTATTTTTGCCTCATCGCGCAAAGAAACCAATACCCATAAGCTCCTGGCGCCAATTCTCGCCGATTTACAAGCATCCTCCCTGTTCTGAAAACCAGGGAGAACACCCGTTGTGATTAAGGGTTAGACATGGATCCGGGTAATACGCCAAATATTATTGGCGTATTCCTGTACCGTTCTGTCCGACGAGAAGTACCCCATATTGGCAATATTATGCAGCGTTTTCGTCGTCCACTCACGGGGAGTACGATACAACTCATCCACAGAGTCCTGGCAATCAACATAGCGGCGATAATCCGCTAACACCTGATAATGGTCACCAAAGTTGATCAATGAATCGAGGATGTTGCGATACCGCCCAGGCTCCTGTGGACTAAACAGGCCGGTGCCAATTTGCGTCAGTGCCTGATGCAGTTCGGCATCATTCTCAAAAATCGTTCTTGGGTTATAGCCGTCACGTCGTAAGGCGTCGACTTCCTGCGCCGTATTACCAAAGATAAAGATGTTATCTTCGCCGACATATTCCTGCATTTCAATATTCGCCCCGTCCAGCGTGCCAATGGTCAACGCACCATTTAAGCCAAACTTCATATTGCTGGTACCGGAAGCCTCGGTCCCTGCCAGTGAAATTTGCTCGGAAAGGTCAGCCGCCGGAATAATTAGCTGCGCCAGGCTGACGCTGTAATCCGGGATAAACACCACCTTCAGCTTGCCGCCGATTTGTGGATCGTTATTCACCCGCTGTGCCACGTCATTTATTAAGCGAATAATCTGTTTCGCCATGTGGTACGACGAAGCAGCCTTACCGGCAAAGATATTCACACGAGGAACCCAGTTTTCATTCGGTGCAGCTTTAATACGGTTGTAGCGTGTAATCACGTGGAGTACGTTCAATAATTGACGCTTGTACTCGTGGATACGCTTCACCTGTACATCAAACAGGGCCGCAGGATCCACCACCACCCCGTACTGGGTGGCAATATGGTGCGCCAGCCGCTGTTTATTTTTGTGTTTCGCGCGATGCACCGCATCGTTCACGCTTGGATAATCAATATACTGTTTCAGATCAGCAAGCTGCATCAGGTTAGTGCGCCAGTTCTGACCGATATTCTCATCCAGTACGTTTGCCAGCGGCGGGTTCGCCAATGCCAGCCAGCGACGGGCCGTCACGCCATTCGTGACATTAGTAAACCGCATCGGGAAGATACGCGCAAAATCAGCAAACAGTGATTCCGTCATCAATTTTGAATGTAATGCCGACACGCCGTTCACTTTATGACTGACCACGACGGCCAGCCAGGCCATCCGCACCACCCGGCCATGCGATTCATCAATTAACGAGACCCGTTTAAGCAGCTCACTGTCATCATGATATTTATCCGCCACGGATTTCAGGAAGCGATCGTTAATTTCAAAAATAATTTGCAAATGGCGCGGCAGGATCCGGCTCAGCATCTCTACCGGCCATGTTTCCAGCGCTTCACTCATCAAAGTGTGGTTGGTATAGGAGAAAATCTGACAAGTCACGTCAAACGCATCATCCCATGCAAATTGATGATTATCGATTAACAGACGCATCAATTCCGGGATCGCCAGAACCGGGTGGGTATCATTAAGGTGAATCGCGATTTTATCAGCCAGATTATGATAAGTTTTGTGCGGTGATGCTGCCAACTTACTGATTTAGTGTATGATGGTGTTTTTGAGGTGCTCCTGTGGCTTCTGTTTCTATCAGCTGTCCCTCCTGTTCAGCTACTGACGGGGTGGTGCGTAACGGCAAAAGCACCGCCGGACATCAGCGCTATCTCTGCTCTCACTGCCGTAAAACATGGCAACTGCAGTTCACTTACACCGCTTCTCAACCCGGTACGCACCAGAAAATCATTGATATGGCCATGAATGGCGTTGGATGCCGGGCAACCGCCCGCATTATGGGCGTTGGCCTCAACACGATTTTACGTCACTTAAAAAACTCAGGCCGCAGTCGGTAACCTCGCGCATACAGCCGGGCAGTGACGTCATCGTCTGCGCGGAAATGGACGAACAGTGGGGCTATGTCGGGGCTAAATCGCGCCAGCGCTGGCTGTTTTACGCGTATGACAGGCTCCGGAAGACGGTTGTGGCGCACGTCTTCGGTGAACGCACTATGGCGACGCTGGGGCGTCTTATGAGCCTGCTGTCACCCTTTGACGTGGTGATATGGATGACGGATGGCTGGCCGCTGTATGAATCCCGCCTGAAGGGAAAGCTGCACGTAATCAGCAAGCGATATACGCAGCGAATTGAGCGGCATAACCTGAATCTGAGGCAGCACCTGGCACGGCTGGGACGGAAGTCGCTGTCGTTCTCAAAATCGGTGGAGCTGCATGACAAAGTCATCGGGCATTATCTGAACATAAAACACTATCAATAAGTTGGAGTCATTACCTAAGCTCACACCATTAGCATAAAGGGTTCTCGCCATTTTAAGTTTTGACTGCAAAGCAATATCTTTCAAATTTAACCTCATGAATAACGCTCGACATATTAAATTTAGAAGACTTCTTCTCTATAGCCAAGAAGTGACACTTAAAGCCGGAATTAGACTCTCTAAATACCTTGCTCCTGCCGATAAGCCAATTACCGGTACTCCCCATTTAGAGCGTCCGACTTATGAACATCAGAGATAGATGTCACGCGATGGCATCTGTATAATCCCCCGATTACGAGCAATGTACAGTATAAGAAAATGGCAAAAATTGGTTTTATTTCACTAGGTTGTCCGAAAAACCTCGTTGATTCTGAGCGCATCCTGACTGAACTTCGTACCGAAGGTTATGACGTGGTGCCGAATTACGACGACGCGGATATGGTTATCGTTAACACCTGCGGCTTTATCGACAGCGCGGTACAAGAATCACTGGAAGTGATTGGCGAAGCGCTGAACGAGAACGGCAAGGTGATTGTCACCGGCTGTCTGGGCGCGAAAGTCGATCAGATCCGTGAAGTTCACCCGAAGGTGCTGGAAATCACCGGACCGCACAGTTACGAGCAGGTTCTGGAACACGTTCACCATTACGTGCCAAAACCAAAACATAACCCGTTCCAGAGCCTGGTTCCTGAGCAGGGCGTCAAGCTGACGCCGCGTCATTACGCCTATCTGAAGATCTCTGAAGGGTGCAATCACCGCTGCACGTTCTGCATCATTCCGTCCATGCGCGGCGATTTGGTCAGCCGTCCCATCGGCGAGGTACTCAGCGAAGCCAAGCGCCTGGTTGATGCGGGCGTCAAAGAGATTCTGGTAATCTCCCAGGATACCTCCGCTTACGGCGTGGATGTGAAGCACCGCACCGGCTTCCATAACGGTGAGCCAGTGAAAACCAGCATGGTTGATCTGTGCGAGCAGCTGTCAAAACTGGGTATCTGGACTCGTCTGCACTACGTCTATCCGTACCCGCACGTCGATGATGTCATCCCGCTGATGGCGGAAGGCAAAATCCTGCCGTATCTGGACATCCCGCTGCAGCATGCCAGCCCGCGTATTCTTAAGCTGATGAAGCGCCCAGGTTCGGTAGACCGCCAGTTAGCGCGTATTAAGCAGTGGCGTGAAATCTGCCCTGAACTGACCCTGCGTTCAACGTTTATCGTCGGCTTCCCGGGTGAAACCGAAGAAGACTTCCAGATGCTGCTCGATTTCCTGAAAGAAGCGCGTCTGGATCGCGTCGGCTGCTTTAAATACAGCCCGGTAGAAGGTGCGGGGGCCAATGCGCTGCCGGATCAAATCCCGGAAGAGGTGAAAGAAGAACGCTGGAACCGCTTTATGCAATTGCAGCAGCAGATCTCTGCTGAACGCTTGCAGGAGAAAGTCGGCCGCGAAATTCTGGTCATCGTCGATGAAGTTGACGAAGAAGGCGCGATTGGTCGCAGCATGGCAGACGCCCCGGAAATCGACGGCGCGGTGTATATGAATGGCGAAACCAACGTGAAGCCTGGCGATATCATCCGCGTGAAAGTCGAAAACGCAGACGAATACGATCTGTGGGGCAGCCGCGTTTAACTCATCGTCACCTAACAGTAGGCCGGATAAGGCATTTATGCCGTCCTCCGGCCTACTGTTTATCCTTTAATCTTCGGGTCCAGCGCGTCGCGCAGGCCATCACCCAATAAGTTAAACGCCAGCACCGTCAGGAATATTGCCACCGCCGGGAATATCGCCACGTGTGGAGCAATCACCATATCCGCCCGCGCTTCGTTGAGCATCGCGCCCCACTCCGGCGTCGGTGGCTGAGCACCCAATCCCAGGAACGACAAACTCGCGGCGGAGATGATCGACGTCCCGATGCGCATGGTAAAAAAGACCACGATCGACGAGACCGTCCCCGGCAAAATATGGTTGAAGATAATGGTCGTATCGCTGGCGCCAATGCTGCGCGCCGACTCAATAAACGTCTGCTGTTTGAGCACCAACGTATTCCCACGCACCAGTCGCGCAAAGGCTGGAATGGAGAAGATAGCGACGGCAATTATCACGTTAGCAATGCCGCTGCCGAGCACCGCCACCACCGCTATCGCCAGCAGAATACCCGGAAAAGCGAATAGCACATCGCAGATACGCATAATCAGCCGATCCCACCAGCCTTCGTAATAACCTGCCAGCAGACCCAACACCGTACCTATGGCCGCGCCAATAAATACGGCAAACACCCCTGCCGCCAGCGAAATTTGCGCGCCAACCAGCACGCGGCTAAAAATATCCCGCCCCAGCGAATCGACGCCAAACCAGTGCAACATCGACGGCCCATCATTGAGGCGGTCATAGTCGAAGTAATTCTCGGCATCAAACGGCGTCAACCAACGGGCAAATATCGCCACCAGGATCAAGGCCAGCACGAATAACCCGGCGATCATCGCCACACGCTGGCGACGAAAACGCCGCCAGAACTCGTGCCACGGCGTGCGGATCTGTTCAGGCTTAACGAGCGGCATTGCATTTAAAATCGCCTGTCGGCGCCAGTTAAAAAATCGCATCCTTACTTGTACCTGATAGCCGGATTAATGGCGGCATAGAGCACATCCACCACTAAGTTAATAAGAATAAACTCCAGAGAAAATAACAGCACCTCGGCCTGAATCACCGGGTAGTCTCGCATTTCTACCGAGTCCACCAACAATCGTCCGAGCCCTGGCCAGTTAAAGACTTTCTCAACCACAATGGAGCCACCAAGCAAAAAGCCAAACTGCAGCCCCATCATCGTGACGACCGGGATCATCGCGTTACGCAAACCGTGTTTTAACACCACCCAGGTTTCACTCACCCCTTTTGCCCGCGCGGTGCGCATGTAATCTTCGCTGAGCACATCGACAAACGAGGCGCGGGTAAAACGCGCCAATACCGCTGCCACCGCCGCGCCCAGCGTGATAGAGGGCAGGATATAATGCTGCCAGGAATCCGCGCCCACGGTGGGTAACCAGCCGAGCTCCACGGAAAAAATCTGCATTAACAGCATGCCGAGGGCAAACGCCGGGAAGGAGATCCCGGTGACCGCAAGGGTCATACTCAACCTGTCCGGCCAGCGATTTCGCCATACGGCGGCGATGATCCCTGCCGTCATGCCAAACAAGACCGCCCACGTCATGCTGGCAATCGTCAACCAGAATGAGGGCATAAAGCGGCTGGCAATCTCTTCAGCAACCGGACGACGCGACACCATCGAGGTGCCAAAGTCACCTTGCAACACGTTCGTCATGTAATGCCAGAACTGAATATGCAGCGGCTGGTCCAGACCCAACTGCTGGCGCACCAGCTCAATCACCTCAGCGTCGGCCTCCGGTCCGGCAATCAACCGGGCCGGATCGCCTGGCAACAAATGAACAAATAAAAATACCAGCACCGCGACGATAAGTAGCGTTGGAATCAACCCCAGCAGGCGCTTGAAAACATAATTAAGCATCAGACTCCCTTCGGCGGCCCCCGGTGTTCAGGGGCCGAATGAATAGCTTATTGCAAATCCGCATCATCAAAACTAAATCCGGTGTCCGGCATAATCCAGAATCCGGTCAACTTGGTACTGTGCGCAGAGATCAGTTTCTCCACCACCAGCGGGATCCACGGCGACTCTTTCCAGATGATATCCTGTGCATCTTTGTACAATCGCGCTTTTTCGCTCGGATCGTTCGTTTGCAGCGCCGCGGCTAAATCGCTGTCCACCTGCTTGTTACTGTAAAACGCCGTATTAAACAACGTTGGTGGCCAGTTTTGCGAAGCAAATAGCGGTGATAATGCCCAGTCAGCTTCGCCCGTCGACGCCGACCAGCCGGTGTAGAACATCCGTACCCCGCTCTCTTTCTGCGCCTTACCTTCAACTTCTGCCGCCCGCTGTCCGGCATCCATCGCCGTCACCTGCGCCTTCACGCCGACCTGCGCTAACTGCTGCTGGGTAAATTGCAGCACTTTCTGCGCGGTGCTGTGATTATGCGATGACCACAGCGTGGTGGTAAAGCCGTTGGGATAACCCGCCTCTTTCAGCAACTCACGGGCTTTCGCCGGATCGTAAGGCCACGGCGTATAGCTTTGCGCGTAGGCTATCGCGGGCGGCAGCACGCCGGTCGCCGGTGTGGCGTAACCGGCAAATGCCACTTTTACCAACGCCTGGCGGTTAATGGCATAGTTCAGCGCCTCACGCACCTTCGGATTATCAAACGGTTTTTGCGTCACGTTCATGCTGATATAACGCTGCATGATCGACGGACTGGCAACCAGTTCCAGGTTTTTGTTCTTCGCCAGTAATGCGGCCTGCTCGTAAGGGATCGGGAAGGCAAATTGTGCCTCGCCGGTCTGCAACATCGCCGCACGGGTGTTATTGTCGGTCACCGGACGCCAGGTAATCGTATCAAGCTTCGGCAGGCCCTGCTGCCAGTAACCAGCGAACTTTTTCACCTTCACAAAATCGGTCTGATTCCAGGTTTCAAGCTGATAAGGCCCGGTACCCACCGGATGGAAGCCGATATCTTTACCGTATTTCTTCAGCGCCGCCGGCGATATCATTGCCGTTGCCGGGTGCGCCAGGATATTAATAAACGCCGAGAACGGCTGTTTCAGCGTGATCTTCACCGTCGTCGCATCAACGGCCTCGGTGTTAGCGATATTTTTATACAGGTTATAGCGTTTAAGATGATTTTCCGGATTGCTGGCTCGCTCAAGGTTAGCTTTCACCGCCTCTGCATTGAAATCGGTGCCATCCTGAAACTTCACCCCCTGCCGCAGTTTGACGGTATAGGTTAAGCCGTCATCGGAAACGGTATAGCTTTCTGCCAGCACATTTTTCAGCTTCATCTCTTTATCAAGACCGAAAAGCCCCTGATAAAACGACTTCGCCACCGCCTGCGACAGCGTGTCATTCGCGTCATAGGGATCGAGCGTAGTAAAATTAGACCCTACCGCCACCACCACGTCTTTTGCCGACCAGGCAGGGGACGCAGCCAGTGCAGAGGCAACCCCCAGCGCAACCAGCCATTTACGAGCAACAATTTGTCTCATGTTATTCTCCTGAACCCTGCCTGTTATAGACGCGAAAGCGCATTTTCCACCTGCGGACGCGCAACATAATGCCCCGGCCCCACTAACTGGAGTGACACCGGGGAAATCTCTTCTCCGCGCTTGCGGATATTGCTGGGGATATCATCCGACAGCAGCACCCGCTGCGGCCGCTGATGAGAGGGATCGGCAACCGGAACCGCCGCCATTAATTTGCGGGTATACGGATGCTGCGGATTTTCAAACACCGCCCGACGGGGACCAATCTCGACAATCTGCCCCAGGTACATCACCGCCACACGGTGGCTGATACGTTCGACCACCGCCATATCGTGAGAAATAAACAGGTAGGCGATGCCCATTTCTCGCTGGAGATCGAGCAACAAATTAATAATCTGCCCACGAATCGAGACATCCAGCGCCGAAACTGATTCATCGGCAATGATCACTTTTGGATTGAGCGCCAGCGCCCGGGCAATACAGATACGCTGACGTTGGCCACCGGAAAACTCGTGCGGATAGCGCCAGGCGTGTTCAGGGAGTAGCCCCACCCGCTCCAGCAGCCAGGCGACCCGTTTTGCCGCGGCGTCCCCTTGCAGTAGCCCGTGCACCCGCAGCGGCTCGAGAATGGAATAACCTACCGTCTGACGCGGGTCGAGCGACGCATAGGGATCCTGGAAAATAAACTGAATATCCCGACGGAGCGGCTGAAGCTTGCTGCTGGCCAGCGTGTCTATCCGCTGACCGTTAAAGGTGATCTCCCCGTGCTGAGACTCCACGAGTCGCAACAACGCCCGTCCGGTAGTAGATTTACCACAGCCGGACTCCCCGACCAGCGAGAGCGTTTCGCCTGGCCACAGATCAAAACTGACGTTTTCCACCGCATGCACCTCGCGGGTCACGCGATTGAGAATGCCGCTGCGCAGCGGGAAACGCGTCACCAGATTACGCACCTGCAGGATCGGCTCGCCCGCCACCACCGTGTCCTGTTCAGTCTGCGGTTCACGGTGGTCGGGGTCCTGCAGCGAAATCAACGGAAAACGGCGCGGCAGTTCATGTCCGCTCATGGCCCCGAGCTGCGGCACGGCAGCCAGCAGCGCTTTGGTATAGGGATGTTGCGGGGCGTGAAAAATCTGTTCCACGCTGCCCGTTTCTACAGCTTCACCCTGATACATCACCAGGACGCGGTCGGCAATATCGGCAACCACGCCCATATCGTGGGTGATAAAAATCACCCCCATGGCCATGTCCTGCTGTAATACTTTAATCAGCTGCAGGATCTGCGCCTGAATGGTGACATCCAGCGCGGTGGTCGGCTCATCGGCAATCAATACCGCCGGACGGCACGACAGCGCCATCGCAATCATGACCCGCTGGCGCATACCGCCAGAAAGCTGATGCGGAAAGCGCGATAAAATGGCCCTCGACTCCGGTATCCGCACCTGGTCGAGCATCCGTTTGGCCTCTTCCATCGCCGCCTCACGGCTAGCCCCCTGATGCAAACGAATCGACTCGGCTATTTGCTCGCCGACGGTGAACACCGGATTGAGCGACGTCATCGGCTCCTGGAAGATCATCGCGATATCCGCCCCGCGCACATGGCGCATCTGCGACGCGCTCTGTTCGCCCAGTTCAATCACCTGCCGGTTGCGTCGCCGAAGCAACATCTCATCGCAGTTCACCTCACCGCCCGCCTGTTCAATCAGGCGCATCAGTGACAGCGCGGTGACCGACTTTCCTGAACCGGACTCGCCAACAATCGCCAGCGTTTCCCCACGCTTGAGGCGAAATGACAAATTGCGTACCGCACTGACCCGCTTATGCTCCTGCACAAACGCAATGTTCAGATTGCTAACCGCCAGTACATCGTTGGCGTCAAGCTCATCACTGTGTGGCAACGGTATCTCCTTTTTCCCGGTAAATACCGGTGGTTGGCGTATCGCCAGCGTATCCCCAGGCACGGTACATGCCTTCACTGTTAAACGGTAAGGCCACGTTACCTTCATGATCGACGGCAATAAGCCCGCCGCTACCGCCAAGCGCCGGTAATTTTTCCATGACTACGCGTTCGCAGGCCTCTGACAAGCTCAACCCGCCATAATCCATCAGCGCGGCAATGTCATATGCTGCCAGCGCGCGTATAAACACTTCCCCGGTTCCGGTACACGAGACCGCCACGCTGGCATTATTGGCATAACAACCGGCACCCACTAACGGGCTATCCCCGACGCGCCCCGGCAGTTTGTTGGTCATGCCACCGGTCGAGGTTGCCGCCGCCAGATTACCGTACTTATCCAGCGCCACCGCGCCAACGGTGCCCATTTTGCTGCCCTCATCCAACGGCGTACCGCCGTGATCGAGCACCGTTTTCCCCGCTGTACGTGCGGCCAGTAGCTGAGCATACCGCTCTGGCGTCGAGAAAATATCCGCACTCACGCGATCCATGCCCTGCGCATGGGCAAAATTCTCTGCCCCTTCGCCTATCATCATAACGTGCGGACTTTTTTCCAGCACCAGACGGGCCGCGAGGATCGGGTTACGCAGGTGGCTGACGCCAGCGA
The DNA here is from genome assembly GCF_029717145.1 of Citrobacter freundii. Taxonomy (NCBI): domain Bacteria; kingdom Pseudomonadati; phylum Pseudomonadota; class Gammaproteobacteria; order Enterobacterales; family Enterobacteriaceae; genus Citrobacter; species Citrobacter freundii. The sequence goes on from NZ_CP099222.1 coordinate 3,166,456, forward strand.
CGGCGCCCGCCTGCAGCGTATTTCCGTCCATCACGCAGGCATCCAGCTCATGGGTTTCATCACGGGTAAATACGGCGCCGATTCCGGCATTAAACAGAGGACACTCTTCCAGTAAGCGTACGGCTTCAGTCACCACATCCAGCGCGGTTTGGCCCGCCTCCAGCATTCGTTGCCCTACTTCAACGATATCTGACAATGCCTGTATATAACGCAATTCCTGCTCCTGACTCAGCTGCGCGCGGGTGATCGCGCCAGCACCGCCGTGAATTGCAATGACTGCTTTGCCCATTTTTATCGTCCATTTAGGTGGCAGGAAACGTGGTTATAAATAGCAGAATTTCGGTGAGTTATTGATTCGATTTTCGAATATAGAAAGATGCAGACGTCATGTAAAGATAAAGGCCTGCACCTAAGACTGAGGTGGCATACTGTCTGCGTCTGTTTTCTGACATAATGATCGGATTCGATTTTGCCTCGCAGGAGTCTTCTCATGGAATTTACCGCCGGACTGATGCCGCTCGAAACGGCACTTTCACAAATGCTGTCGTCGATTACCCCACTCACCGCCGTTGAAACACTGCCGCTGGTGGAATGCTTTGGTCGCGTGCTGGCAACCGACGTCGTCTCACCGATTGATGTGCCGGGATTCGATAACTCGGCAATGGACGGTTACGCGGTGCGTTTAGCGGATTTGCAATCCGGTCTGCCGCTTGCTGTCGCAGGTAAAGCCTTTGCCGGTCAGCCTTTTCATGGGGAATGGCCTGCGGGAACCTGCATCCGCATTATGACCGGCGCACCGGTGCCCGCCGGCTGCGAAGCCGTGGTGATGCAGGAACAAACAGAACAAACTGATGACGGTATTCGTTTTACCGCAGAAGTTCGCGCCGGACAAAATATTCGTCTGTGCGGAGAAGATATTGCTCACGGCGCGGTGGTGTTTGCCGCAGGGACGCGTCTGACAACCGCTGAGCTCCCGGTGCTGGCCTCGCTCGGTATTGCCGATGTGCAGGTTGTGCGTAAAGTGCGCGTGGCGCTATTTTCTACCGGTGATGAGCTACAGCTGCCAGGCCAACCGCTGGGTGACGGCCAGATTTATGACACCAACCGCCTGGCCGTACACCTGATGCTGCAACAGCTGGGCTGTGAGGTCATCAACTTAGGTATTATCCGCGACGATCCTCACGCCCTGCGCGCGGCGTTTATCGAAGCCGACAGTCAGGCCGATGTGGTGATAAGCTCCGGCGGTGTATCGGTCGGGGAAGCGGACTACACCAAAACCATTCTCGAAGAACTCGGCGAAATTGCCTTCTGGAAACTGGCGATTAAGCCGGGTAAACCGTTCGCGTTCGGTAAACTGAGCAACAGCTGGTTTTGTGGCCTGCCAGGTAATCCAGTCTCTGCAGCCCTCACCTTCTATCAGCTGGTGCAACCGCTGCTGGCAAAACTGAGCGGAAATACCGCCAGCGGATTACCCCCACGCCAGCGCGTACGGACCGCATCACGCCTGAAGAAAACGCCTGGCCGTCTGGATTTCCAGCGCGGCGTATTGCAGCGTACGGCTGACGGCGAACTGGAGGTCACCACCACGGGTCATCAGGGCTCGCATATTTTCAGCTCTTTTAGCCTTGGCAACTGCTTTATCGTTCTGGAACGCGATCGCGGCAACGTTGAAGCCGGAGAATGGGTAGACGTCGAGCCATTTAACGCGCTGTTTGGAGGCCTGTAATGGCAGAACTCAGCGACCAGGAGATGCTGCGTTATAACCGGCAAATCATCCTGCGCGGCTTCGACTTTGACGGTCAGGAAGCGTTAAAAGAAGCGCGGGTGCTGGTCGTAGGACTCGGAGGACTTGGCTGCGCCGCAACTCAGTATCTGGCGGGCGCAGGCATCGGGCATTTAACCCTGCTCGACTTTGATACCGTGTCGGTTTCCAATCTTCAGCGCCAGACGTTGCATAGCGACGCGACCGTCGGGCAGCCAAAAGTGGAATCGGCACGCGATGCGCTGGCGCGTATTAATCCACATATCACCCTCACACCGGTGAATGCGCTGCTTGACGATGCTGCGATGCATGCGTTGGTTGTAGAGCATGACCTGGTGCTGGATTGCACCGATAACGTCGCCGTGCGCAATCAGCTGAACGCCGCCTGCTTTACGGCAAAAGTGCCACTGGTGTCCGGTGCGGCCATTCGTATGGAAGGACAAATCACCGTCTTTACGTATCAGGAGGGTGAAGCCTGCTACCGCTGTTTGAGCCGCCTGTTCGGTGAAAACGCCTTAACCTGCGTGGAGGCCGGCGTGATGTCACCGCTGATTGGCGTGATCGGGTCGCTGCAAGCGATGGAAGCCATCAAGTTACTGGCAAACTTCGGTAAACCGGCAAGCGGTAAAATCGTGATGTACGATGCGATGACCTGCCAGTTCCGGGAGATGAAGCTGATGCGCAACCCGGGGTGTGAGGTTTGTAGTCGGTAAAAAAGTCGGGTGGCAACTTCGCCTTACCCGATCTACAACGGCTCGAACGTAGGCCGGGTAAGCGTTAGCGCCACCCGGCAACAGCATCAGATCGACGTACGTCCAAATGCGCTCTGCCAGTCGTGCGCAAATTTCGCCATGGCGGCATCCACGGCCGGGGAGCTAATTAGCTGCTGCGCCACATCCAGCGGTAGCGTAATGGCTTCACAGCCAGCTAACAGGCAGTCCAGCGCCTGACGCGGGGTTTTAAAACTGGCAGCCAGTACTTTGGCGTGCGGCGCGTGCATTTTCAGTAAGTTCTGTAAATCAACCACCGTCTGAATACCATCCCCGCCCTGCGCATCCACGCGGTTAACATACGGCGCAATGTATTCGGCCCCTGCCAGCGCAGCTAACAGCCCCTGTGCTGCACTGTAAACCGCGGTGCCCAGCGTTGGGATCCCCTCTTTCTTCAGCAGCTTAATCGCCGCCAGCCCTTCTGCGGTCACCGGTACCTTCACCACGATATCGGGAATCATTGCCCGCAGTTTATGCGCGTCGCTGACCATGCCCTCAGCGGTCGTTGCCATCACCTGAGCAAACAAACGCCCCTGCCCGCCAATCGCGTCATGCAGTTCCGGGAGTAACACCTCCAGCGCCTTTCTACCTGCCGCCACAATACTCGGGTTTGTGGTGACACCTGCCAGCGGAAAAATACGCGCCAGGGTTTTCACCGCATCCACATCAGACGTATCTAAATAGAGTTCCATAACCGTTCCTCAAACTGATCGTTAGCATGAATCAACGGTAGCACGACGAAACCGCGCGGTTAGTTGACTCACGTCAATATAACTTTCATTCGAAAGCAATTTAATCTTTATACGAAAGAAGAGAGGCCGCTTATGATTTTCAATATCCAGCGCTATTCCACCCACGATGGTCCCGGTATCCGCACGGTAGTCTTCCTTAAGGGATGCTCTCTGGGTTGTCGCTGGTGCCAGAACCCGGAGAGTCGTGCCCGTACGCAGGATCTGCTGTATGACGCGCGTCTGTGTCTGGAGGGCTGTGACCTGTGTGTTCAGGCTGCGCCTGACGTCATTCAGCGCGCCCTGAACGGCCTGCTTATTCATCGTGAAAAATTGACCGATAAGTCGCTCACCGCACTGACCCACTGCTGCCCGACCCAGGCGCTTACCGTCTGTGGTGAAGTAAAAAGCGTAGAGGAGATAATGTCCACCGTGCTGCGCGATAAACCCTTCTACGATCGCAGCGGTGGTGGGGTAACGCTCTCCGGCGGTGAGCCATTTATGCAGCCGGAGCTGGCTGCGGCGTTGTTCAAAGCCAGCCATGAGGCGGGTATTCATACTGCAGTCGAAACCTGCCTGCACGTACCGTGGAAGTACATTGAACCTTCATTAGCGTACATCGATCTGTTTCTTGCCGATTTAAAACACATCGCCGATGTGCCGTTTAAGCAGTGGACTGACGGCAACGCCGCTCGCGTGCTGGATAATCTGAAAAAACTGGCCACTGCCGGAAAAAAAATGATTATTCGCGTGCCGCTGATTCAGGGCTTCAATGCCAACGAAGAAGCCATTAAAGCCATTACCGATTTTGCCGCCGATGAACTTCACGTCGGTGAGATTCATTTTTTGCCCTACCACACCTTGGGCATCAACAAATACCACTTACTCAGCCAACCCTACAACGCCCCGGACAAACCGCTGGATGCGCCTGCACTGCTCGAATTTGCCCAGCAGTATGCCAGCCATAAAGGTTTAACCGCGACCCTACGAGGATAACCGCCATGACCACACTGAAACTGGATACACTCAGCGACCGCATCAACGCACACAAAACAGCCCTGATCCACATTGTGAAGCCGCCGGTGTGTACCGAGCGCGCCCAGCACTATACCGAGATGTATCAACAGCATCTGGACAAACCGATCCCGGTACGCCGCGCGCTGGCGCTGGCGCATCATCTGGCGGAACGGACTATCTGGATCAAACATGACGAGTTGATTATCGGTAATCAGGCAAGCGAAGTCCGCGCCGCACCAATCTTCCCGGAATACACCGTATCGTGGATTGAAAAAGAGATCGACGATTTGGCCGACCGGCCAGGAGCCGGCTTTGCGGTCAGCGAAGAGAACAAGCGCGTACTGCATGAAATCTGCCCGTGGTGGCGCGGTCAGACCGTACAGGATCGCTGCTACGGCATGTTTACCGACGAACAAAAAGGCCTGCTGGAAACCGGCATCATCAAAGCCGAAGGCAACATGACTTCCGGCGATGCGCACCTGGCGGTGAACTTCCCGCTACTGCTGGAAAAAGGCCTTGATGGTCTGCGTCATAAAGTCGACGAGCGTCGCTCGCGCATTAACCTGACCTGCCTGGACGATCTCCATGGCGATCAGTTCCTGAAAGCCATTGATATCGTACTGGATGCCGTCAGCCTGCATATCGAACGTTTCGCCAGCCTGGCACGTAAAATGGCAGCAACTGAAACCCGTGAAAGCCGTCGCGATGAGCTGCTGGCAATGGCAGAAAACTGCGATGTCATCGCCCACGAACCGCCAAAAACCTTCTGGCAGGCACTGCAACTGTGCTATTTCATCCAGCTTATCCTGCAAATCGAATCGAACGGTCACTCGGTGTCGTTTGGCCGCATGGACCAGTATCTCTACCCGTTCTATCGTCGCGACGTGGAGCTGAACCAGACGCTGGACCGCGAGCACGCCATTGAGCTGCTGCACAGCTGCTGGTTGAAGCTGCTGGAAGTGAACAAAATCCGCTCCGGCTCCCACTCGAAGGCATCCGCGGGCAGCCCGCTGTATCAAAACGTCACTATCGGTGGTCAGAATCTGGTCAACGGCCAGCCAATGGACGCGGTCAATCCGCTCTCCTATGCCATTCTGGAGTCCTGCGGTCGTCTGCGTTCAACCCAGCCGAATCTCAGCGTGCGTTATCACGCCGGGATGAGTAACGATTTCCTTGATGCCTGCGTGCAGGTCATTCGCTGCGGCTTTGGCATGCCGGCGTTTAACAACGATGAAATTGTTATCCCGGAATTCATTAAGCTGGGTATTGAGCCGCAGGATGCCTACGACTACGCAGCCATTGGCTGCATCGAAACCGCCGTGGGCGGGAAATGGGGTTACCGCTGCACTGGCATGAGCTTTATTAATTTTGCCCGTGTGATGCTGGCCGCGCTGGAAGGTGGTCGCGATGCCACCAGCGGTAAGGTGTTCCTGCCGCAGGAAAAGGCGCTCTCTGCGGGTAACTTCCACAACTTCGACGAGGTGATGACCGCCTGGGATACGCAGATCCGCTACTACACGCGTAAATCCATCGAGATTGAGTATGTGGTTGATACCATGCTGGAAGAAAACGTCCACGACATCCTGTGCTCTGCGCTGGTGGATGATTGCATTGAGCGGGCGAAGAGCATTAAACAGGGCGGCGCAAAATATGACTGGGTATCCGGTTTGCAGGTCGGGATTGCTAACCTTGGCAACAGTCTGGCTGCCGTGAAAAAGCTGGTCTTCGATCAGGGTGTTATCGGTCAGCAGCAGCTGGCGGCAGCCCTGGCAGATGACTTTGCAGGCCTCACGCATGAACAATTACGCCAGCGTCTGATCAACGGCGCACCGAAGTACGGTAACGATGATGACAGCGTCGACACCCTGCTGGCCCGCGCCTACCAGACCTATATCGACGAACTGAAGCAATATCATAATCCGCGTTACGGTCGCGGTCCGATCGGTGGTAACTATTACGCCGGAACCTCCTCCATCTCGGCAAACGTACCGTTTGGCGCGGCAACAATGGCAACGCCGGATGGCCGTAAAGCGCATACCCCACTGGCAGAAGGCGCCAGCCCGGCCTCCGGTACCGACCATCTCGGTCCAACGGCGGTGATTGGCTCAGTGGGCAAGTTGCCGACCGGCGCGATCCTCGGCGGGGTGCTGTTAAACCAGAAGCTGAATCCGGCTACACTGGAAAATGAATCCGATAAGCAAAAGTTAATGATCCTGCTGCGTACCTTCTTTGAAGAGCACAAAGGCTGGCATATTCAGTACAACATCGTCTCTCGTGAAACGCTGCTGGAAGCGAAAAAACACCCAGATCAGTACCGTGACCTGGTGGTGCGTGTAGCTGGCTACTCCGCCTTCTTCACTGCCCTGTCTCCGGATGCGCAGGACGATATCATCGCCCGAACAGAGCATATGCTGTAATTTCCCGTAGGCCGGATAAGATGTTTTTGCGTCGCTATCCGGCAGCGATACCGCCTCAATGCCGGATGGCGCTGACGCTTATCCGGCCTACAACTGTGCTGTAATAGACGACGGGGAAACTTTCATTCGAAATTAAATTTGTGCTACAGGTCACATTGTTATTAGAATGTTTCTGGTTGCAGTGAAAGCCAGGAGCATATATGACCATCAACGTTATCGTCACCGACATGGACGGCACTTTTCTCGACGATGCCAAGCAGTACGATCGCCAGCGATTTATGGCGCAGTATCAGCAATTGAAAAAACGAGATATTGAATTTGTCGTGGCCAGCGGCAACCAGTATTACCAGTTGATCTCCTTTTTCCCTGAACTCAAAGACGAAATCTCTTTTGTCGCAGAGAACGGCGCCCTGGTGTATGAACACGGCAAACAACTTTTTCATGGTGAACTTACCCGCCACGAATCCCGTATTGTCATCGGCGAGTTATTGAAGGATAAGCAGCTGAATTTTGTCGCCTGCGGACTGCAAAGCGCCTACATCAGCGAAAATGCCCCGGAGGCGTTTGTGGCGCTGATGTCAAAACACTACCATCGCCTGAAACCGGTTAAGGACTTTCAGGACATCGATGATGTGCTGTTCAAGTTCTCACTGAATTTACCTGATGGGCAAATCCCGTTGGTTATTGACCATTTGCATACAGCCCTCGACGGTATCATGAAGCCGGTGACCAGCGGGTTTGGCTTTATCGATCTGATAATCCCAGGTTTACATAAAGCCAACGGTATCAGCCGCCTGCTTAAACGCTGGAACCTGTCACCGCAGAATGTAGTTGCCATTGGTGATAGCGGCAACGATGCGGAAATGCTAAAAATGGCACACTATTCCTTTGCCATGGCTAATGCCGCCGACAGCATTAAAGCAATTGCCCGCTACCAGACCGATGACAACAATCATCAGGGCGCACTGAACGTGATTCAGGCCGTACTCGACAACACCTCACCGTTTTACGGCTGACATAAACCCGGAGTCCGTACTCCGGGTTTTACATCCCCATCAGAAATCCTCCAGCTCAGCGCGAGCGTGGGCAGAAACAATGTATTGCCCGATAAGCGTCAGCAGCGCTTGCGCATCCAGCTTAACCTTTCCATTTTCCTGCTGGCGTAACACATCGCCGGCCACCACGATTGCAACCGCATGTTTTCGCGGGTTAAAGCGAATAACCTGCATAAACCGTTTGGTGGTGAGATTCGGTTGATAATCATCGTCCATGAAGAATTCAATCGTCATCGAACTGGAAATAATCGTCAGGTTATAGTCGGCAATATTTTTTAGCGGTAGCGGCTGAGGCAACCACGGGCTGGCGATCGCGTCCTGCGTCAGCACCAGCAGCGGCTGTCGCGTTCGTCGTAAGGTGATAATGCCCAACAGCCCAAAGGCAATTCCGCCGAAAGGAATCAACACGCACCAAGGGCTGACCGTTTTGAACAGCAGCAAAGCCCCACCGCCCAACAGCATTACCAGGCCCGCAATTATCATATACCATGCTACTTTCGCACTCATCCACAGCGCCACCGAGCCTGTTGCCAGCCCGGCTTCGGCTTCAAGTGTCTGGCGATAGACCTTACGTTGCGCGGTGATTTTTGTCGACAGGGTGCGTGAAAGCGATAGGCTCAACACATCCGCATCGGCGAATAGACCACCGAAAAAAGCGTTATCACCTGCCGCAACCGGGCGTAAAGCCCGCGCCAGAAGTTCACTATCGAGCGGTACTGTCAGTGCCGCAATACGTTCACGCGTCGTCGGATGGCTATCCATTGGATGCGCTATTTCATTATCGAGACTGTTCTGCAGCGCAAACGGTCCGATTTTCTGTAACGCGACAAGCAGATCGACAAGCCAGTTGGTGCTGGTCACACGCCCATGCAAAAGCTCCCCCAGAAATCGGGAAACCGGAACATCCAGCACCGATATCCGTAGTAACGCCGACGCGAACGCCGCTGGAGATGAGACTTTTGCACCCATATTATCCGCCGCATATTCACGGATCCTGGCCCAGTCACTGACCGCTTCATGGAAGGTCTGCAAAAACCATAACCCCATATCCAGCGACGGGCGCAGTACGATGCGGTCAAGCCATGAAAACCCCTGTGAGCTGTTCGCCATCTGTTCAAGACTGTTTTGCATCCCGGCATACAGAGGAACAAAACGCAGGCTGTACTGCGTATCCTCGCCGGTAAAATGTCCCAGCTCATGGCCAATCACCGCTGCCGCTTCCGCGTCATCCAGCAATGCCATATAGGTTAGCGGCAAGTAGAGCGTATTACCCGTGAGTCGTTTGCCCTCTTCAATTTGTACGGTATTGGCGGTGACAAAGAAGCCGTCAAAAAATCCGACCACGATATTGTCAGGCAGCGTCAACTCTGCACGCCGGGTGACGTCACGTATCCATTGCCAGAGCGCCGGGTTATTCGCGACGGTGACATTCACCCCGTAAATCTCCGTATCGTCAGGTTGAAAGAGAGCGAAACAGCGTCTGATGGAAGTCAGACTTTTTAATAGCATCCAGAGGATCGCACCGACGGCGACCAGGATTACCGCCGCCAGTTTGAACCCACCCGCCCCGCCAAAATGCGACATCAGCCAGGTAACTTCCGATAACGCCAGACAGATCACCGCCAGTCCGCAGGTCACAATTTCAGCGGCCATCATAAAAGGCAACAGGCGACGGCAACGCGTAAATGTGCGAATCAAGGTGCTCTGGGAATGGCGCGAAGCGCGGGCGCTGGTTGTACATAGCCCCACTGCCGCCCCCACAACAAGCAAAGCCGCACCGCCAAGCGCTATCGCCAACATCGCTAGCGTCTGTCGGAGCAGCCCCTCAGCATCGCCTTCGAGAACATCGGCTACCCGCCAGTACTGCCATAGCGCATAACTAAGAATGCAGACTGGAACAGTGAAGAGATGAAGCGTGCCTTTTCTTTCCATTGAAAAATATCCTTTTATCAACCGGCACCGCCCTCTTAGTGCTGGCCTTTAGCGGGCAAAATCTCCCAGAGCAAAGAAGTATAGATAGTCCCACTTGTTGCCGGTTAACGTTTTTATCCACCAGCCCCCATTTTATCGATAGGTCAGCCCAACGCTCACTTACCCACCCGCGTGCCTTACTGACTTTTAAACTTGCATTAACTTATTTTTAACTTATATTATCATTTGCAAGTTAAATTAGTTTCGAATGAAAGTTCATGCGAGGTGGTTATGGCTCTTACTTTTACCAGCGACACGTTGCCTGCCGATCACAAAGCGGCAATCCGTCAGATGAAGCGGGAACTGCGGGCGCAGCTTGGCGACGTCCAGCAGATCTTCAGCCAGCTTAGCGAGACCATCGCCACCCGCGTGGCGGAGATCAACGCGCTTAAAGCACAGAGTGACGCGGTCTGGCCGGTACTGCCATACGCCGATATTCAGGCGGGCACCGTCACCGCTGCGCAGCGAGAACAGATTAAACGTCGTGGATGTGCGGTCATTAAGGGCCATTTCCCCCGCGAGCAGGCGCTGGGTTGGGATCGCTCAATGCTCGATTATCTCGACCGCAACCGCTTTGACGAGGTCTACAAAGGACCGGGGGACAATTTTTTCGGCACCCTGAGTGCATCGCGTCCTGAAATCTTTCCGATCTACTGGTCACAGGCACAAATGCAGGCCCGCCAGAGTGAAGAGATGGCTAACGCACAGTCGTTTCTTAATCGCCTGTGGACTTTTGAAAGCGAAGGTAAGCAGTGGTTTAACCCGGACGTCAGCGTGATCTATCCTGACCGTATTCGTCGCCGCCCGCCGGGAACCACCTCCAAAGGGCTCGGCGCACATACAGATTCCGGCGCACTGGAGCGCTGGTTGCTTCCGGCATATCAGCGCGTTTTTGCTTCTGTTTTTAACGGCAATCTGGCCGATTACGATCCGTGGCAGGCGGCGCATCGCACTGACGTCGAAGAGTATACGGTCGATAACACCACCAAATGTTCGGTGTTTCGCACCTTCCAGGGCTGGACGGCGCTTTCCGATATGTTACCGGGCCAGGGGTTGCTACATGTGGTTCCCATTCCTGAAGCGATGGCTTATGTGCTGTTACGCCCACTGCTGGATGATGTTCCGGAAGATGAGCTGTGCGGCGTCGCACCAGGAAGAGTGCTGCCGGTTTCAGCGCAATGGCATCCCTTACTCATCGAGGCGTTAACCAGCATTCCGCAACTGGAAGCCGGCGATTCCGTATGGTGGCATTGTGATGTAATCCACGCCGTTGCGCCGGTGGAGAACCAACAAGGCTGGGGCAACGTGATGTATATTCCCGCCGCACCAATATGCGAAAAAAATCTCGCCTATGCCCACAAGGTGAAGGCCGCGCTGGAGAAAGGTGCCTCGCCGGGGGATTTCCCGCGTGAAGACTATGAAACAAACTGGGAAGGACGCTTTACCCTGGGGGATTTGAATATCCACGGTAAGCGCGCGCTGGGGATTCTTTAATTTGTAACTTACACCATTTTTCCTAAGTATTTCGCGTTACAGGAAGGCGGGCAGCCTGTAAATCCCCGGGAGCTTACATAAGTAAGTGACCGGGGTGAACAGGTGCAGCCAACACACCTGTAACACGAAAGATGACGGAATAATTATTCGACGCCTTTGCTACGCAGATAGTCTTCGTAGTTACCGGTGAAGTCGATCACGCGTTCCGGCGTAATCTCAATCACGCGGGTGGCCAGCGAGCTGACGAATTCGCGGTCGTGAGAAACAAAGATCAGCGTGCCCTGATACATTTCCAGCGCCATGTTCAGCGATTCGATAGATTCCATATCCAGGTGGTTGGTAGGTTCATCCATCACCAGAATATTCGGTTTCTGCATCATCAGCTTACCGAACAGCATGCGCCCTTTTTCACCACCGGACAGCACTTTAGCAGGCTTTTTGATATCGTCCTGGCTGAACAGCAGACGACCAAGGAAGCTGCGAACAACCTGCTCGTCATCGCCTTCTTGTTTCCACTGGCTCATCCATTCGAAAACGGTCATATCGTTTTCGAACTCATATTCGTGATCCTGCGCGTAGTAGCCGATTTGCGCATTCTCAGACCACTTAACGGTGCCATTATCCGGCGCCATGTCGCCGACCAGCACTTTCAGCATGGTCGATTTACCCACGCCGTTAGCCCCGATGATGGCAACCTTCTCGCCCACTTCCAACAGCAGATTGAAGTTTTTAAACAGCGGGCCGTTATCAAAACCTTTGGTCAGTGCTTCGACTTCCAGCGCGTTACGGAACAGTTTCTTATCCTGTTCGAAACGGATAAACGGGTTCTGACGGCTGGATGCTTTCACTTCGTCGAGCTTGATTTTATCAATCTGACGCGCACGAGAAGTCGCCTGACGAGATTTCGAGGCGTTGGCGCTAAAGCGGCTGACGAAGGATTGCAGATCGGCAATTTGCGCTTTTTTCTTGGCGTTATCGGCCAACAGACGCTCACGTGCCTGGGTTGCTGCCGTCATGTATTCATCATAGTTACCCGGATAAACACGCAGCTCGCCGTAGTCCAGATCCGCCATATGCGTACAGACCATGTTCAGGAAGTGACGGTCGTGCGAAATGATGATCATGGTGCTGTCACGCTCGTTCAGCGTCTGCTCCAGCCAACGAATGGTATCAATGTCCAGGTTGTTGGTCGGTTCATCAAGCAGCAGGATGTCCGGGTTAGAGAACAGCGCCTGCGCCAGCAGCACACGCAGCTTCCAGCCTGGTGCCACTTCGCTCATCGGGCCGTAATGTTGTTCTACCGGAATACCGACGCCCAGCAGCAGTTCACCGGCGCGAGACTCCGCCGAATAGCCGTCCATCTCGCCGTATTTAACTTCAAGATCGGCAACTTTGTAGCCGTCTTCTTCGCTCATTTCCGGCAGCGCATAGATACGGTCACGTTCCTGTTTCACTTCCCACAGTTCAGCGTGACCCATAATAACGGTGTCCAGAACGGTGAACTCTTCAAAAGCGAACTGATCCTGACGCAGCTTACCAATGCGTTCGTTCGGATCGAGGGAAACGTTACCCAGCGTCGGTTCGAGGTCGCCGCCGAGAATTTTCATAAAAGTGGATTTACCGCTACCGTTGGCGCCAATCAGGCCGTAACGGTTGCCGCCGCCAAATTTGACGGAAATATTTTCAAACAGCGGCTTACTGCCGAACTGCATGGTGACGTTGCTGGAAACTAACACTGGCGTATCCTGAAAGAAGAAATATGTGACGAACCGCTTATTATGCCATAAGTCTGGAATAAGATCGCGCCTCTCGTGCGTGAGGGTTAAAGTGAAAGCAAAGGGAAAAAAATGTGATTTAGTACACATCCGAATTCCTTGTTGCTCCGAATGCACATATAATGCGTGCCCAACACTACATAAATCTCAACCCACTAGCCTGCTTGGCTTCAGAATCTCGCAAAAATGAATATGAAATTGACAACGCTTTTCGCGGCGGCGCTCGCAGTAGTTGGTTTTTGTAACACTGCCTCAGCCGTCACGTACCCGCTGCCTACCGATGGTAGCCGTTTGATTGGCCAGAACCAGGTCATCACCATTCCTGAAGGCAACACCCAACCGCTGGAGTACTATGCGGCTGAATACCAGATGGGTCTGTCCAACATGCTGGAAGCCAACCCAGGCGTGGATACCTTCCTGCCGAAGGGCGGCACCGTGCTGAACATTCCTCAGCAGCTGATCCTGCCGGATACCGTGCATGAAGGTATTGTTATCAACAGCGCTGAAATGCGTCTGTACTACTACCCGAAAGGCACCAACACCGTGATCGTTTTACCGATTGGTATCGGCCAGTTAGGTAAAGACACGCCGGTTAACTGGACCACCAAAGTTGAACGTAAGAAAGCCGGTCCGACCTGGACGCCAACTGCCAAGATGCACGCAGAATACCGCGCTGCGGGCGAACCGCTGCCAGCCGTTGTTCCGGCCGGTCCGGATAACCCGATGGGTCTGTACGCACTGTATATCGGTCGCCTGTATGCCATCCACGGGACCAACGCGAACTTCGGCGTTGGCTTACGCGTCAGCCACGGCTGCGTGCGTCTGCGTAATGAAGATATCAAGTTCCTGTTTGAAAACGTTCCAGTCGGCACGCGCGTCCAGTTTATCGATGAACCGGTAAAAGCGACGACCGAGCCAGACGGCAGTCGCTACATTGAGGTGCATAACCCACTGTCTACTACCGAAGAACAGTTCGAAGGCGGGGAAATCGTACCGATTACGCTGACCAAGAGCATTAAGAGCATCACCGCTCAGCCGGATGTCGACCAGGCCGTCGTTGAGCAGGCAGTCCAGAACCGTTCTGGTATGCCGGTTCGTCTGAACTAAGCATCAAAAAATGCCGGATGGCGGCTGTCGCCTTATCCGGCCTACAGATTAAGTAGGCCCGATAAGCGCTAGCGCCATCGGGCATAATCCTCACATCATCTGCAGCAAACCATATCCCACCAGCGCCGCCCAGATCAGCATCGGCACGGAATACCAATGAAAACGCCACCAGATACGTCGATCGTTTGCCATGCGTAAGGCAATAAGGTTCGCCAGCGATCCCGGTAACAGTCCAAAACCACCAATATTGACCGCCCAAGCCAGCAATACCGTTGGCGGGACGTAGTTCAGCAGCAAAATAGTGCTGGGCACATTACTGATAAATTGCGACAGGCCGATTGCCGTCAACCATAGACCGGGTTGCGAAAGCGTACCAACGTGGCCCGAAATACCCCCGAGTACAGGTAACTGTGTCAACAGATGCACATCGATAAACATCGCCATAAACACCAGCAGCAGCGTCCAGTCCACACTTAAGATCACACGGCGAGCCAGCACCATAAAGCCTGCAGCGACAATCCCTAGCCCCCAAAGCTCAAGCTTGAGTTCCAGCGCCGTTAAAAAGACCAGATACAATGCCAGGCAACTCCACACCAGTCGGGGTTGCCAGTCAGGTGCAGACGTGCCGGTATGATAGTGCAACGCTTTACGCGGAAAACTAAACCAGCACAGCGCCACCAGCGTTAGCATCATCGCACCGGCTAGCGGCGCCATTTGCCAGGTAAACGCGGTAAATGACAGCCCGGATCGCCCCCACATCAGGATGTTCTGCGGATTACCGATCGGCGTCAGCAGCGATCCAGCGTTGACCGCCAGTGCCTCAAAAATAATCAGACGATTCACCGGGATCGCGCACAGTTTTTTCAGGGTGATGGTGAGCGGAACCACAATAAACAGGGCAACATCGTTGGTCAGAAACGTCGACAGTAACGCCGCCGCCAGCACCATAAATATCGCCAGCTGACGTTCTGTTTTAAAGCGGCGGGTCATCTTGCGGCCTAGCACATCAAAATAACCGCTTAGCTCCACACCTTTGGTCAAAAGCATCAGCCCTGCGAGCGTAATAATCGTGTGCCAGTCAATGGCCCCCGGCCAGTTCCGGGGCGCAAACGGCGCGAACAGACTCAGTACACACCCGGTAATAATGAGTAGCTGGAAAAAACGATCGCGCTGCAATGCGCGTAATAAAGGAAAACTCATTCAGAGTCGGTGCCTTGCTGTTGGGTAAACCGGCTAAACGCCTCCAGCGTTTCCTTGCTCACGTGGTGTTCCATCCCTTCCGCATCGCGACGGGCGATTTCCGGGCTGATGCCTAACATTAGCAAGAAATTTTCGACGATCTGATGACGCTCGCGACTCTCCTGCGCCAACTTCTCGCCTTCTGCGGTTAAGAACACCCCGCGCCATGGGATCATTTCAATCAACCCCACAGAAGCAAGACGCTTGAGCATCTTAGCAACGGTGGGCTGGGAAACGCCAAGCCGGGCGGCCATATCCACCTGACGCGCTTCTCCCACCTCAATAATGAGATCGGAAATCAGCTCCACGTAATCATCGATCAGTTCACGTCGGTGTGCCTCCCTGACCTGACGAAACCCTTCAACATGTTCCTCAACATTCACCAATTGCGTCACTTTTTTTGTTGTTGGCATACCTGCGCGACGACTCATTCTGCTTCCTCGTTCCTGTGACGCGTTAACAGCATCTGATTAGAGAACGGCCATTGTAAACCAGAGTTGCTTGGGCACAAAAATTTAACGTTTTAGCAATAGCTATATAATATAGCCTGTGCTATATCTGTATATAATAAAGACATCCCTCAAGGACTGATGGGAATGTGAAGTCAGGAGGTTCATATGAATGAATTCAAGAGGTGTATGCGCGTGTTTAGTCACTCTCCCTTTAAAGTACGGTTAATGCTGATCGCGATGCTGTGCGACATGATCAACGGCAAACCGGAGCAGGATAAACCTTCCGGAAAATAATGCGGCGTCGCGGTACGCCGCTTCTTTTTCCTGCCGTCTCCTCGATACGGTGGTCAGTTTGTCTCCCAATAACCCTTCTTTTTGTCCGTTTTGCCATCCCCTTCGCAAAACATTTTCTTTGTAGTAGTTGACCTTCTCCCGTACACACTCTATCTTTTCGCAGCCCTGCGTATATTGCGGCTCGCAGATGCGGACCTCATCCCTCTTCTCGCTCTCTCAGGCAGGCAATGACCCTTTGCGCCAGGGTAAGCACATGGCGTTTTTGCAACAGTGGCATATGAATTTAACCCTCAAAGATTCGCTTATTGCTCGTAGCCGGGTGCTAAGCCCGTGGACTGGCTTTTATTTCTTACAGTCTCTGCTGATCAACCTCGCACTGGGCTACCCGCTTAGCCTGCTTTATAGCGTCGCCTTTACCTGCATACTGCTGCTGTTGTGGCAATATGCACCGCGCACGCAAAAAACGCTGATCGGCATTTGTTCACTGATTGCAGCAATGTATTTTCCATTTGGTCAGGCTTACGGCTCGCCCAACTTCAATACCCTGCTGGCGCTGCACTCGACCAACATGGAAGAGTCCACCGAAATCCTGACCATCTTCCCCTGGTACAACTACCTGGTTGGCGTGTTTATCTTTGCCCTCGGCGTGCTCGCCGTACGGCGTAAAAAAGTCGCGACGCAACGCCGCTGGAATAAATTCGACAGTCTGTGTTTGCTGGTCAGCATCGTGGCGTTTTTTGTGACGCCGGTGCAAAACCTCGCCTGGGGCGGCGTCTTCAAATTAAAAGATACCGGCTATCCGGTGTTTCGCTTTGCCAAGGACGTTATCGTCAATAATTACGAGGTTCTTGATGAACAAGACCGCATGGCGAAGCTGGCGAGCGTTAAAGACACCTGGACTGTGACGGCGGTGAAACCTAAGTACCACACCTATGTCGTGGTGATTGGTGAAAGCGCCCGTCGTGATGCGCTAGGCGCGTTTGGCGGCCACTGGGACAACACACCGTTTGCCAGCAGCGTTAACGGCTATATTTTTGCAGATTACATCGCGGCCAGCGGATCAACGCAGAAATCACTTGGCTTAACGCTGAATCGGGTGGTCGATGATAAGCCGCAGTTCCAGGATAACTTTGTCACCCTCGCCAACCGCGCCGGATTCCAGACGTGGTGGTTCTCTAACCAGGGACAGATCGGTGAATACGATACGGCAATCGCCAGTATCGCCAAACGCGCTGACGAAGTTCATTTCCTGAAAAACGGTGACTTCGAAGCCGATAAGAACACCCGCGATGAAGCGCTGTTGAAGATGACTGCTCAGGTGTTAGAAACGGAGCGAACTCAACCCCAGCTCATCGTGCTGCACTTGATGGGTTCGCATCCGCAGGCCTGCGATCGTACCCAGGGAAAATACGAGACCTTCGTTCAGTCGAGAGAGACATCGTGTTATCTGTACACCATGAAGCAGACCGACGACCTGCTGCGCCAGCTCTACGATCAGCTGCGTAACAGCGGCGACAGCTTCTCGATGGTTTACTTCTCCGATCATGGGCTCGCCTTTAAAGAACGCGGTAAAGAAGTGCAGTATTTGGCACACGACGATCAGTTCCAGCAGAATTTCCAGGTGCCGTTTATGGTGATATCCAGCGACGATAAAGCACACCGAGTGATTAAAGCCCGTCGTTCCGCGAATGACTTCCTGAGCTTTTTCTCACAGTGGACCGGGATCAGCGCGAAAGAAATTACCAACCGCTACCGCTTTATCTCGGAGAAAAAAGCCGGACCGGTGTATATCACCAACTTTAAATTACAGAAGGTGGACTACAACCATCTTGGTACCGATATCTTCGAGACCAAATCACGCTAACCGTGCAAATCACAGACAAAAAAAATCCGCCCCTCGAGGCGGATTTTTCATATCACCGAAGTGATTAGAAGCGGTAACCCACGCCAGCAATCCAGGTGCCAACGTCAACGCTACGAATACGGCTCTGCTCGTAAGAGAAGTCCAGAGCAACGTTTTCGATCGGGTTGAACTGCAGGCCCGCACCGTAAGAGAAACCGTAGTCGCTGGTGCTGTGGTTGTCAGCAGGAGATGCTGCGTTCTGGAATTTACCGTAGCCAACACCAACAACGCCGTAGATGCTTGCCCAGTCGTTCAGACGGTAAGCAGGACCTGCAGTGATGCCGTAGTATTGGGTTTTGTTGTAGTCGCCAGAAGCATCGGTACGATCTTTTTCAGTGTAAGTGAAAGAACCGATTACGCCCAGCGGGTTGTTGTCCTGCTCGTAGCGATACTTCAGGTTAAAACCGTTCATTTTGTTCGCAGCGCCCTGAGCATCGCTCTGAGCATAACCACCGGTCACGGTAGAAGTAGACGCAACAGCGGAACCTGCGGAGAAAGCCAGAACAGCGGCCAGTGCTGAAAGACATGCAATTTTTTTCATAACCACCTCAAATGTGCTTCAAGTAAATCTTAAGTTTTAAATATACCAAAAATTGATGGGAAACTCTTTGCGATTAGCGATGTCTAACGGGGGTTTTCATGTAACAGAACATTTCAAACACCCACTATCTCTTTCAATTAACATCACTTTTATAACGAATAATGCCATTATTGCGCGCACAATACGGCACATTCATCCGGAAAATTCCTAATCACGCAGATTATTAATCCATCACTTTCAGGCCATTGTACGGATCTGTGCAGTTTTTTTTTCAACGAATACTCAACCACCTGCGTGTATTTCCAGTACACTCGCTCTTTTACTTAAATTGACAGGAGAAAGGATGCTGGGGTCGTCACGTAAAACGCCAGTCTGGTTACCTATTTTGGTTCTGCTGATTGCAATGTCCTCTATACAAAGCGGGGCATCACTGGCGAAGTCGCTATTCCCTGTTGTCGGCGCACCAGGCGTTACCGCGCTACGTCTGGCACTGGGAACGCTAATCCTCATCGCATTCTTTAAACCCTGGCGGTTACGCTTTGCCAAAGAGCAGCGTCTTCCTCTGCTGTTTTATGGTCTGTCGCTGGGTGGGATGAACTATCTCTTCTACCTGTCGATTCAGACCGTCCCGCTCGGTATTGCCGTGGCGCTGGAGTTCACCGGACCGCTGGCAGTCGCGCTGTTCTCTTCCCGACGCCCTGTGGATTTCATTTGGGTCGCACTGGCCGTACTCGGGCTCTGGTTCCTGCTGCCGTTGGGTCAGGACGTGTCGCACGTTGACTTAACCGGTGCCGCGTTGGCGCTGGGCGCAGGTGCCTGCTGGGCAGTCTATATTCTTACCGGCCAGCGTGCTGGTGAAGAGCATGGCCCGGCAACCGTGGCGGTAGGGTCTCTGATTGCAGCGATCATTTTCGTGCCGCTGGGCGCGATTCAGGCCGGAGATGCGCTGTGGCACTGGTCGATTCTGCCATTGGGCTTAGCGGTCGCCGTCCTCTCTACGGCGCTGCCCTATTCGCTGGAAATGATCGCCTTAACGCGCCTGCCTACGCGCACTTTTGGCACGCTGATGAGCATGGAGCCTGCGCTGGCGGCTGTTTCGGGCATGATCTTCCTCGGAGAAACGCTGACGATGGTACAAATGCTGGCGCTGGGAGCCATTATTGCCGCGTCAATGGGCTCTACGCTCACCATCCGTAAAGAGCCGCAAATTAAGCAACTTGACGTGAATTAACCTGCCGTTATTCTGCATGGTTTGCATAATCATGCAGAATAGCCTTTTGTTTATCTCAGCGATTATTATTCTTATAGCGCCATTGTTTCTCAATTCCTATTTCCTACGAATATAAACATCCAGAAAAAATAGCTGACAACAGATTACAATTGCACTTATGCATATGATCCAATTGAATATTTATATTTCGCATCCTGTTCACTATTAAAGTGATAGGTAAGGCCAGAAAATTAAAACTAATTTTAGGTCTATACTTACTCTCGTTGAATGACCTGGAACATAGATATCAAGAGGATATGAGATTATGAGTACCGCAAAACTGGTAAAAGCAAAAGCATCCCCCCTTCTTTATACCCGTAACGATGTATCCGACAGTGATAAGAAAGCGACCGTGGAGCTGTTGAATCAGCAGGTGATCCAGTTCATCGACCTGTCACTCATCACCAAACAAGCGCACTGGAACATGCGCGGCGCTAATTTTATTGCCGTACATGAAATGCTGGATGGCTTTCGTACCGCGTTAACCGACCACCTCGACACCATGGCCGAGCGCGCCGTGCAGTTAGGTGGCGTAGCGCTGGGGACAACGCAGGTTATTAACAGCAAAACGTCGCTGAAAAGTTACCCGCTGGATATTCACAGCGTGCAGGATCACTTAAAAGAGCTGGCTGAACGCTATGCCGTGGTCGCTAACAGCGTGCGTAAAGCTATTAGTGAAGCCAAAGATGAAGATACCGCCGATATTTTCACCGCTGCGTCACGCGATCTCGACAAATTCTTGTGGTTTATCGAAGCCAACATCGAATAACGGTCATGATAAGAAATTCCTATATAACCCTCGCTCCGGCGGGGGTTTTGCACTTTTTTAGTGCATAACATTGATCGATTATCACTGTAAAGTAAAATATTTGTAATAATCACCTCACACAATCGTTAACGAAAGATTGTTTTATCAACAATTTTTACGCTAAATAGTCATATCGTTTGTGCCGCCCCCTTCACGCACCAAATGAGTGCCCCGAAACGGTGCAGGCTGCCCACTTTGCCCTACTTATTGTGCAGCAAAACGTAACACCTTCTTGTTAAAACAATAAGTTGCAAAATTGGCACGATTATTTCATTAAGACATATGTTCTCGCAGGGGATCGCCCCGTGGATATAAAAGGAAATCCTATGAAGTCTGTATTAAAAGTTTCACTGGCTGCACTTACCCTGGCTTTTGCGGTGTCTTCTCATGCCGCGGATAAGAAACTCGTTGTCGCAACTGACACCGCTTTTGTTCCGTTTGAATTCAAGCAGGGTGACAAATACGTCGGTTTTGATGTGGATCTGTGGGCTGCCGTGGCCAAAGAGCTGAAGCTGGATTATGAACTGAAACCGATGGATTTCAGCGGCATCATCCCTGCGCTGCAAACCAAAAATATCGATTTGGCGCTGGCAGGTATCACCATCACCGAAGAACGTAAAAAAGCGATCGACTTCTCTGACGGCTACTACAAAAGCGGCCTGTTAGTGATGGTTAAAGCTAACAATAACGACGTGAAAAGCGTGAAAGATCTGGATGGCAAAGTGGTTGCGGTTAAAGGCGGAACCGGTTCTGTCGATTACGCGAAAGCAAACATCAAAACCAAAGATCTGCGTCAGTTCCCGAACATCGATAACGCGTATATGGAACTGGGCACTAACCGCGCAGATGCCGTCCTGCACGACACACCAAACATTCTTTACTTCATCAAAACTGCGGGCAACGGCCAGTTCAAAGCCGTAGGCGATTCTCTGGAAGCCCAACAGTACGGTATTGCCTTCCCGAAAGGCAGCGACGAACTGCGTGAGAAAGTGAACGGCGCGCTGAAAACGCTGAAAGAGAACGGCACATACAATGAAATCTACAAAAAATGGTTCGGTACTGAACCTAAATAATAACTCGCGATGTTGCCCGGTAGCGCGAAGCTTACCGGGCCTACACCAGCAGATTTGAGACCTGTAGGCCGGATAAGCCTGGCGCATCCGGCAAAATAGGCATTTGAATATTTACACCACGGTAACAGGAACGACATATGCAGTTTGACTGGAGTGCCATTTGGCCCGCCATTCCGCTCTTGATTGAAGGCGCCAAAATGACCCTGTGGATTTCGGTCCTCGGTCTGGCTGGCGGCCTGGTAATCGGGCTGGCAGCAGGTTTTGCACGTACCTTCGGCGGTTGGATAGCCAACCACGTTGCGCTGGTATTTATCGAAGTCATCCGCGGCACCCCCATTGTTGTGCAGGTGATGTTTATTTACTTCGCCCTGCCGATGGCGTTTAACGACTTACGCATTGATCCTTTCAGCGCCGCCGTCGTCACCATCATGATTAACTCCGGTGCCTACATCGCGGAAATCACCCGTGGCGCAGTGCTCTCAATTCATAAGGGTTTCAGCGAAGCCGGGCTGGCGCTGGGTCTCTCACGCACAGAGACTATTCGTCACGTCATTTTACCGCTCGCGCTGCGTCGTATGCTGCCACCGCTGGGTAACCAGTGGATCATCAGCATTAAAGATACCTCACTGTTTATTGTCATTGGCGTCGCTGAACTGACCCGTCAGGGTCAGGAAATCATTGCCGGTAACTTCCGCGCACTGGAAATCTGGAGCGCCGTTGCGGTGTTCTATCTGATTATTACGCTGGTGCTGAGCTTCGTTCTGCGTCGTCTGGAAAGAAGGATGAAAATCCTGTGATTGAATTTAAAAACGTCTCTAAGCATTTTGGTCCTACCCAGGTGCTGCATAACATCGATCTGAATATTGGTCAGGGCGAAGTCGTGGTGATTATCGGGCCTTCCGGCTCCGGTAAGTCGACCCTGCTGCGCTGCATTAACAAGCTGGAAGAGATAACCTCCGGCGAACTGATTGTCGATGGTCTGAAGGTCAACGATCCGAAGGTCGACGAGCGGTTAATTCGCCAGGAAGCCGGGATGGTATTCCAGCAGTTCTATCTGTTCCCACACCTGACAGCACTGGAAAATGTCATGTTTGGGCCGCTGCGCGTGCGCGGGGCGAAGAAAGATCAGGCTGAGAAACAGGCCAAAGAGTTACTGGCTAAAGTGGGCCTCGCCGAGCGTGCGCATCACTACCCTTCTGAGCTTTCAGGCGGCCAGCAACAGCGTGTGGCGATCGCCCGTGCGCTGGCGGTGAAGCCAAAAATGATGCTGTTTGATGAGCCGACCTCAGCCCTTGACCCGGAACTGCGTCACGAAGTGCTGAAAGTCATGCAGGATCTGGCGGAAGAAGGTATGACGATGGTGATTGTGACCCACGAAATCGGCTTTGCCGAAAAAGTGGCCTCACGCCTGATCTTCATTGATAAGGGCCGTATTGCCGAAGACGGTAATCCGCAAACCTTGATTGAAAATCCGCCCAGCCAGCGTCTGCAGGAATTTTTACAGCACGTTTCCTGATGCTGACACCTCCCTTCTCCCCGAAGGGAGGTTCTCCCCCAGAATGTTCTGATTTCATGACCCTCCCGTCCGGGCATCTATACTTATCCTTTTGTGTTTGTTTCTCACGGGAGGAGTCATGCGGTGGATCTTATTCATCTGTTTTTTTCTACTGAGCGTCCCCGTTCAGGCGGTCACGATACCCGGCGTAACGTCCACCGCCTCCGCCAGCCCACCAGCGGAGCCCGCTGCTGAACCTGACGTTGAGCAAAAAAAAGCCGCCTACGGTGCCCTGGCAGACGTGCTGGAGAATAATGCCTCACGCCAGGAGTTGATAGGTCAACTGCGTAAAGTAGCGGCAACGCCGCCTCCTGAACCGGTCCCCACTATCGTCCCTCCCACGCTGACGGAAGAAAAAACGGTACTCGAGAACGTGACCGATGTCAGTCGCCACTACGGGGAAGTTCTCTCCAGCCGATTCGCCCAGCTTTATCGCAATATCACCGACGCTCCGCACAAAACTTTTAATCCGCAATCGTTCACCAATGCCCTGACTCACTTTTTTATGCTGGCGGTATCCGTGTTCGGATTTTACTGGTTGGTACGCTTATGTGCGTTGCCGCTGTATCGCAAAATGGGGCAATGGGCGCGGCAAAAAAATCGTGACCGCAGCAACTGGCTACAGCTTCCCGCCATGATTATTGGCGCGTTCATCATAGATTTATTGCTGCTGGCCCTGACGCTGTTTGTTGGGCAGATCTTAAGCGATCGCATGAACGCCGGCAGCCGCACTATCGCTTTCCAGCAAAGTTTGTTTCTTAATGCCTTCGCGTTGATTGAGTTCTTTAAGGCCATTTTACGCCTGATATTTTGCCCGACAGTAGCCGAGTTGCGTCCGTTCAACATTCAGACTGCAAGCGCACGCTACTGGAATCGTCGCCTGAGCTCACTCAGCAGCCTGATTGGCTACGGGCTGATCGTGGTGGTGCCCATCGTCTCGAATCAGGTCAATGTACAGGTTGGCGCCATGGCTAACGTCATCATCATGCTGTGCATTACGCTGTGGGCGCTGTATCTGATCTTCAGGAACAAGAAAGAGATCACCGAGCATTTGCAGAGTCTGGCAGAAAGGTCGCTGGCTTTTTTCAGCCTGTTTATCCGCGCCTTTGCGCTGGTTTGGCACTGGCTAGCCAGCGCCTATTTCATCGTGCTGTTTTTCTTCTCGCTGTTTGATCCGGGCAACAGCCTGAAGTTTATGATGGGAGCAACGCTGCGCAGCCTGGTGATTATCGGCATCGCCGCCTTTATTTCTGGCATGTTTTCCCGCTGGATCGCCAAAACCATTACGCTTTCACCACACACCCAGCGCAGTTATCCGGAATTGCAAAAACGCCTGAATGGTTGGCTGTCGACGGCGTTAAGCATCGCGCGGATCCTGACGGTCTGTGTCGCCATCATGTTGCTGCTCAACGCCTGGGGGCTGTTCGACTTCTGGAACTGGCTGCATTACGGCGCGGGAGAAAAAACGGTGGATATTCTGATCCGTATCGCGCTGATTTTATTCTTCTCCGCTATCGGCTGGACCCTGCTCGCCAGCCTGATTGAAAACCGCCTGACCTCGGATATCCACGGCCGGCCCCTGCCCAGCGCACGTACCCGTACACTGTTGACACTGTTTCGCAACGCGCTGGCGGTGATTATCAGCACCATCACTATCATGATCGTGTTGTCGGAAATTGGGGTCAATATTGCCCCGTTACTGGCAGGCGCGGGCGCGCTGGGGCTGGCTATCTCCTTCGG
The DNA here is from genome assembly GCF_029717145.1 of Citrobacter freundii. Lineage (NCBI taxonomy): Bacteria > Pseudomonadati > Pseudomonadota > Gammaproteobacteria > Enterobacterales > Enterobacteriaceae > Citrobacter > Citrobacter freundii. The sequence goes on from NZ_CP099222.1 coordinate 3,191,427, forward strand.
CTCGCAGACACTGGTAAAAGATATTATTACCGGGATCTTTATCCAGTTTGAAAATGGCATGAACACCGGTGATTTGGTCACCATCGGTCCGCTAACCGGCACGGTTGAACGCATGTCGATTCGCTCAGTCGGTGTGCGCCAGGACACCGGGGCGTACCATATTATCCCGTGGTCATCGATAACCACCTTCGCCAACTTTGTACGGGGTATTGGATCGGTCGTCGCCAATTACGACGTGGACCGCCATGAGGATGCCGATAAAGCCAATCAGGCGTTGAAGGATGCCGTTACGGCGGTGATGGAACGAGAAGATATTCGCGGATTCATTATTGGCGAGCCGTCATTCGCGGGCATTGTCGGGTTAACCAATACGGCGTTTACGCTGCGGGTGTCGTTCACCACCTTACCGCTGAAGCAGTGGGCGGTACGCTTTGCGCTCGACAGTCAGGTGAAAAAATACTTTGATTTGGCCAACGTGCGCGCGCCGGTACAGACCTACCAGGTTTTGCCCGCACCGGTGAATGGCCCCACGGCAGCAGCCGATCCGCTGCCGCCGACAGAACCGACGATTTAGCGCTGACGCGCCATAAAACGGCGACGCTGATCGTTATCCATAAAGGTCCAGGCAATAAAGCGGCTGTGCTTTTGCCCCTGGGCCATTTCTTTTTTGACCACTTTCACCGCACCCACATCCGTCAGGGCGTGGTACAGCGGTGGCAGATTTTCACCGCGTGAAACCAGCGTGGTGAACCACATCACCTGGCGACCAAAGGCCTGGCTTTCGGCGATCATTTTTTTGATAAACGCCACTTCGCCACCTTCACACCAGAGCTCCTCCTGTTTCCCACCAAAGTTCAGCGCATCGTCTTTGTCCTGTCCCAGGTTACGACGTTTACGCTCACTTCCGGCGCGGGCAGAAGCCGCTGAATCATGGAACGGCGGATTGCACAGTGTCGCTTCGAACTGTTCATTCTTATGAATAATTCCGTTGAAGATAGACGACAAATCTTTCTGACGGCGCAGGCGAATAGCACGGGTTAACCCCGGATTGCCGTTAACGATCGCCAGTGCGCTGCTCAATGCTTCCTGGCTGGTCTCACTGCCGGTAAACCGCCAGCCATATTCGTGCACGCCAATCAGCGGATAAATACAGTTTGCCCCAACGCCGACGTCCAGCACGCTCGCATTCGCCGGGATAGTTCCCGTCGTTTCGCCCAATAGATCGGCCAGATGATGAATGTAATCCGCCCGACCCGGTACCGGTGGGCACAGGTAACCTTGCGGAATATCCCAATTAGCCACCGCATAGTAATGCGCCAGCAGGGCTTTATTCAGCGCCTTCACAGCCAATGGGTTAGCAAAATCAACGCTCTGCTCGCCGCCTGGCGTAATAGTGAGGAATTGCGTCAATTCGGGCGTAACCTGGCATAACGTGGCAAGATCGTAACGGCCATTGTGGCGGTTGCGTGGGTGTAATCCCGGTTTCTGGGGGGGCATAACATTCTCCTATTAACAGCGGCGTAAGATACCCGCATAACGCCACGCGGTAAACACGCATGGCACGGAAAATCGATAATTTGTGCTGGATTTCCACAAAACAAATCGTTCAAAAAACACTCAGTTGTCCATCAATTTTTTGCGGTAAACGTCCGGCAATGACGTCCTAAACTTATCAGGCACTACCCGTTGTTTCTCAGAGGATATCATTATGAAGAAATGCCTCACACTCCTTGCCGCTACCGTACTCACCGGCATGACATTTGCGTCTTTTGCTGCACCGCCTAACACCAGTCCTGCCACCGGCCCGCTACAGGCTTCCGGAACCGTGTCGGCTACCGGCGCGTCAAGCCTGACCGATCTTGAAGACAAGCTGGCGGAAAAAGCGAAAGAGCAAGGCGCAAAAGGCTTTGTGGTTAATGCTGCTGGCGGTAAAAATCAGATGTACGGTACCGCAACTATCTACAAGTAATCTCCCTCAGCCTAACTGCATTCGTCCTGAATGCAGTTTTCTTTTTTGCTCTCCGTACTCCCTGCACAATTTGTAACCATCATGTTGGAATTTTGAATCCAATGTAAATAAATGTATTTATTTTTGAATTAATGAATGCTAAAAAGTCGCACTGATTAATAATGCTTATCAAAATCATTATCAATTACGCATTTCATTACGGCGAGACCTGCAGGCGTAACATCCAAAGAGATGTCCCTTCGCACGAGTGAAACCTTCTACTCAAAAAATAATAAGCTACTCATTAACATGGATAAAAATCGCAACCTGCCGTCCAGTAGTTTCCATTCACTCACCTTTTTTGCCGGTCTGTGCATCGGCCTGTCTCCGGTCGCTCAAGCAGTCGCTGCAGGTGATCAGGATAAGAAACAAGAAGATACGCTGGTCGTAGAAGCCTCCAAACCGTCGCTGTACGCCCCCACCCACTCTGCCGATCCGAAATTCTCCCGTCCTGTTGCTGATACGACGCGCACCATGACGGTGATTTCTGAGCAGGTCATTAAGGATCAAGGGGCAACAAATCTGACCGATGCGCTAAAGAACGTGCCGGGCGTAGGCGCATTTTTCGCCGGTGAAAACGGCAACTCCACCACCGGTGACGCGATTTATATGCGTGGGGCCGATACGTCGAACAGCATTTACATCGACGGCGTTCGCGATATTGGCAGCGTGACGCGCGATACCTTCAATACCGAACAAGTTGAAGTGATTAAAGGTCCTTCCGGTACCGATTATGGCCGCAGCGCGCCGACCGGCTCCATCAACATGATCAGCAAGCAACCGCGCACTGACTCGGGCATTGATGCCTCTGCCAGCGTCGGCAGCGCCTGGTTCCGCCGCGGTACGCTGGACATCAATCAGGTCATTGGCGAGACCACCGCCGCACGATTAAACCTGATGGGCGAAAAGACGCACGATGCCGGACGCGATAGCGTTAAAAATGAACGTTACGGCGTGGCCCCGTCCATCGCCTTTGGTTTAGGCACCGAAAATCGTCTGTATCTGAACTACTTGCACGTCACCCAGCACAACACGCCGGACGGCGGTGTTCCCACCATCGGCCTGCCGGGGTACTCTGCACCTTCTGCGGGGACTTCTGCCCTGAATCATTCAGGGAAAGTGGATACGCATAATTTCTATGGCACCGATTCGGATTACGACGACTCGACGACCGATACCGCGACGATGCGTTTTGAGCATGATCTGAGCGACAGCACCACCGTGCGCAATACCACGCGCTGGTCACGCGTCAAACAAGATTACCTGATGACGGCGGTGATGGGCGGCGCGTCAAATATCACGCAGCCAACCAGCAGCGTAGACACCTGGACCTGGTCGCGTCTGGCCAATACCAAAGATGTCAGCAACAAAATCCTCACCAACCAGACCAACCTGACCTCAAAATTTTATACCGGCGCCATTGGCCATGACATCAGCACCGGCGTAGAGTTTACGCGTGAAACGCAGACCAACTACGGCGTAGTGCCGATCACGCCACCGCCGGTGAATATTTACCATCCCAACAGCAACGTCAGCGTGGGTGGATTAAACCGTAACGGTGCCAACGCCAACGGCCAGACCGACACCTTCGGCATTTATGCATTCGACACCTTGCAAATTACCCGTGAGTTTGAGCTGAACGGCGGCATTCGTCTCGATAACTACCGCACCGAGTATGACAGCGCCACGGCATGCGGTGCATCCGGGCGCGGTGCTGTCGCTTGCCCGGCAGGCGTAGCCAAAGGATCGCCGGTCACCACCGTCGATACCGCTAAGTCTGGTAATCTGGTGAACTGGAAAGCGGGCGCGCTTTATCATCTGACAGATAACGGCAACATTTACATTAACTATGCGGTCTCTCAGCAACCGCCGGGTGGCAGCAATTTTGCCCTCGCCCAGAGCGGTACCGGCAACAGCGCCAACCGTACTGATTTTAAACCGCAAAAAGCAAAGACCAGCGAAATTGGCACCAAATGGGAAGTACTGGATAAGCGCCTGCTGTTAACCGCCGCGATTTTCCGCACCGACATTGAGAACGAGGTCGAGCAGAACGATGACGGTACCTGGTCCCAGTATGGGGAGAAACGCGTTGAAGGGTACGAACTGTCGGTTGCCGGCAACATTACCCCGGCATGGCAGGTGATTGGCGGATATACCCAGCAGCGCGCCACGGTCCATAACGGTAAAGACGTCGCTCAGGATGGTTCATCCTCCCTGCCGTATACACCGGAACATGCATTCACCCTGTGGAGTCAGTATCAGGCCACGGATGATATCTCCGTTGGCGCAGGCGCACGCTACGTGGGCAGTATGCATCGCGGCGCGGACGGCGCGGTGGGCACGCCATCCTTTACTGAAAGCTACTGGGTCGCGGATGCCAAACTGGGATATCGCGTAAACCGCAACCTCGATTTCCAGCTTAACATCTATAACCTGTTTGACACCGATTATGTCTCCTCGATCAACAAGAGCGGATACCGTTACCATCCGGGTGAGCCGAGAACCTTCCTGCTCACCGCCAATATGCATTTCTGATGTATCACGTGGGGCGTAAGCCCCACTTTCAGGAGAAACACTGATGATGTACCACATTCCTGGCGTCTTATCGCCGCAGGACGTTGCCTGGTTTCGCGAACAGCTGGACTCAGCCGAGTGGATAGATGGCCGCGCAACCACCGGCGCTCAGGGCGCTCAGGTCAAAAATAACCAGCAGGTTGATACGCAGAGCGAGCGCTATGTTGCGTTACATAAAGAGGTGCTGGCCGCTGTGAACAGCAGCGCGCTGTTCTTTGCTGCAGCATTGCCAAAAACAATCTCCGCGCCGTTGTTCAATCGTTATCAGAACGCAGAGACCTACGGCTTTCACGTTGATGGCGCGGTGCGTAGTCACCCGGAAAGCGGCTGGATGCGTACCGACCTTTCCGCCACATTATTCTTAAGTGACCCCGACAGCTATGAGGGTGGAGAGTTGCGGGTCAATGACACTTACGGTCAGCATGCGGTCAAACTCCCGGCTGGCGACCTGGTGCTCTACCCTTCCAGCAGTCTGCATTGCGTTACACCGGTGACGCGCGGCGTTCGTATAGCGTCGTTTATGTGGATCCAGTCGATGATCCGCGACGATAAAAAACGCGCCATGCTCTTTGAATTGGATAAGAACATCCAGTCCCTGAAGGCACGCCACGGTGAAAGCGCCGAGATCCCATCGCTGCTCAATCTCTACCATAATCTGCTGCGCGAATGGTCTGAAATCTGACGGTGCGCTTGTGCATTCGTTTTCCATCCATATCATTCACTATAATTATTATACAAACTGAATGTACGGAGGGGCTATGGCATCCGGATGGGCAAATGACGACGCAGTGAACGAACAGATCAACAATACTATTGAAGATGCTGTCGCCCGCGCCCGTGGTGAGTTACCCACGGGTGAAAGTCTGTATGAATGCGAAGAATGTGGCAATCCTATCCCTCAGGCCCGGCGCGAGGCGGTACCTGGGGTACGTTTATGTATCGCCTGCCAGCAGGATAAAGATTCACATAACACCTCACACTCAGGATATAATCGTAGAGGATCGAAAGACAGCCAGCTACGTTGACCCTTCTTTACCAAAAGTTTCAGCGCATACGATTTCCTTTACGAGCACGGTTTTTTGCAATGAGTGTAGCAAAATGTGCCGTTGTCGCTGGCTCTGTAAATCGCAATGACAAGAACTGTAAATCCGCCTTCCGAATTTATTAATATTCAATAAGTTATTTGTCATTCAATTTTTTTGATTGATGTCGTCAATTCTATTCGATTTTCTCTCACCTAAAAAAACGTGATACTTCTCACATCGACAAAACAACGTCTACCGAACAAAACACTGACTAACAGAATAACCTGCGAGAGATTAATCATGAAAAATATCAAATATGCTGTTGCTGCCATCGCCCTGTCTACCCTGTCATTTGGCGCTTTCGCTGCCGAGCCTGTTACTTCCACTCAGGCACAGAGCATGAATAAAGTGGGCGTGGTATCTGCTGATGGCGCCAGCACGCTGGATGGCCTGGAAGCCAAACTGGCTGAAAAAGCTGCCGCTGCAGGTGCAAGTGGCTACAGCATTACGTCCGCTGTCGGCAAAGACAAAATGAGCGGCACTGCGGTTATCTACAAATAACCGACGAATTACCTGCAAGACCCAATGCTCCAACCCTCATTGACCCTGTTTGTTACCCTTTGTTTGCCCGTCCACTGGACGGGCTTTTTTTTGCTTACTGTTCCAACCGATGACGGAATTCTTGCAACACCGTCTCCGGCATCTCCACGAACTGCGCCGCCTCACAAATTGCCTGCCAGCTTCCTAAATCCAGCGGGATGCCCTGCGCCAGTCGCGCCTCACGCGTATTCACTTCCCACTCACCCGGTAGCAGAACCGGGGCGTCCTCGCCATGCGGCGACGCTTTGACCCATTTCGCAAATGCGGCAACCTGATGGTCACAATCCGGCGCGCCAAATAATTCCGGGTTTAGAATGATCGTCGTCATGCAGTTAATGATGGCGTCAGCGCTGTCCTGCAAACTGTCTTCGTGCGTAGTTTTCCCCCCGGAAAGCGCACCGCCCAGAATTTCGCACATTGCCGCCAGCGCATAGCCTTTATGCTGAGCGAAGGTAAGCAGCGAGCCCAGCGGAGACACCTGCATCACGGCGGGATCGGTAGTCGGAACGCCGTCAGCATCAATCAGACATCCTGCCGCCACTGGCTCACCCTTATGCCACGCAACGCGCGTTTTGCCAAAAGCAATGGCGCTGGTCGCATAGTCCAGCAGCAGGGGGAAATCATTCTTACGCGGAAACACGGCGCAGAAAGGGTTAGTGCCAAACCGGCTGTCACGCCCCTGAAAAGGCGCAACCATCGGGATGCCGACCACATTCACAAAGTGAACGGAAACAAAGCCTGCGGCTGCACATTGCTCTGCCCAATAGCCAATGCGTCCGATGTGATGGGAATTATGTAGCGCCACCGCGGCAATACCGAACTGACGGGCTTTCTCGATTCCCAGCGTGATAGCTTCATGTGCCGCAACCTGACCAAACGCACTGTCACCGTCAAGCGTTACCACCGCCCCCGCGTCTTTCACCACTTTCGCGTGGCGGTTTAGCTGCAAATGTCCCTGCGAAAAGGAACGAACATAGCTTGGGATCATGCCAATGCCGTGAGAATCGTGCCCGGCAAGGTTCGCGGCGATCAGATGATCGGCAACTAAGCGCGCTTCCTGCTCTTCGCTGCCCATCTGACGAAAAACGGCCTGAATAAAGCCGTGCAGCGTAGGCGCATGAAAGCGGTGTCCACTGTTCATGGTTATCTCCTGTTATGTTGCGTGTTTGTTGTGTTTCTTATTTTTCAACAAACTATGCTGCGCCACGACGCTCAGGAGGTCAATAAACGTGCAGAAATTTCACATTGCAGAAATAGCAGGAATAGCAGAAAAGGCGGGAACGGGCGGACCTGTAAATCAGGCCCGCCGGGGAGATGAGTACATCAGAAGCACTGGTCGACGCGGGTAAATCCTTCAGCCAGCGTAGCGACTTCGCCGGTTGCCACCAGGCAGCAGGCCATCTGAATCCTCAACGAGGCCGGTACCGGCTCACTTCCGGCCAGACAACGCTCTATCCAGCGCGCGGTGGTTTCCGGATCTTTTGCCACCGGCAGCGGCACTGGCTCGTCAGGCATCTCGCTCTGGCGGTCCTGCAGCACTCGTACACCAGAATGGTCTATCAGGCTGATCTGCGGGCAACGCTGTGGGTTGGCGTACACCTCCCCTTCCGTGCCGTGCATCAGCAGGCCGCGCCCGCCGATATCACCAAAGAATTTCGCTACCCGCGACACGTACTCCGGGTGCGAAACGCTGGCAAGACGCAGTGCGGCATCTTCAGCAAACGGCGTGGCTAATTTCGCGAGCGTATGCGCACTGTTGCGTACGCCCATCCGCCAGCGCATCGCCAGCTGTTTCTCCAGCGGCGGGCACAGCGCGCTCACTGGGATAAACACCGGCTCATGTCCCTCAAGTTTCGCCTGCGCCTGTCCGGCATGCAGGGTAGGTGCAATCCCCATCAGGTCAAAAATGGTTTCCGTCAGCACGCGGGTTGGATCTTCGCTCACCCCGTGCACCACGACCGGGAAACCCAGCTTATGCAGCAAAATAGCCAGCAACGGCGTCAGGTTAGCCTGCTTGCGCGCACCGTTGTAGCTGGGAATGACGATAGGCATCGGTTTGGCAACGGGCGGCGTCAGGCGAAGGGTATGGTTTTGCATCGCCTCATAAAAGCCCAGCATTTCTGCCTCACCTTCCCCTTTAATACGCAGCGCAATCAGTACGCCGCCCATCTCAAGGTCAGGTACGTCGCCGTTTAACATGTGGGTGTACAGTCCGCGAGCGGTATCCTGGTCCAGGTCACGCGCGTGATTTTTACCTCGCCCAATCTCTTTGATGATTTTGCGGTAATCCATCGATAACTCCTTGCCTGTTGCTCACATCGTTAACGCCGACGGCGGCGTGTGGGTTTCGCTTTTTCTTTTGGTTTTACTATAACGTCTGGCACATCAGGTTGCTCTATCGGAAATATGGGTAACGCATTCAGTAAACGCTGACCATAGTTTTTGGTCAATAAACGCTTATCGTAAATCACCACTTCGCCCCAGCAACCGTGACTACGAATGAGTCGCCCAACCTGCTGAATCAAATTGAACGATGCCGCAGGTAAACTCTGCACCTCAAAGGGATAGCGATTCAGGCTTTTCAGCCATTCGCCCTCAGTCACCACCACCGGGCTGTCGATGGGCGGAAACGCAATTTTGTGAATATGAACCTGGGTCAACAGGTCGCCTTTCAAATCGAGGCCTTCGGCAAAAGACTGCAGCCCAACCAGCACGCTACGCTCACCGTTTTGCACCCGCTTGCGGTGCAGTTCCACCAGTCGGTAGCGCGGCTGATCGCCCTGCACCAGCAACAGCAGACGCAGATCGGTTACGTGCTCAAGAAAACGCTGCATTGCCCGACCGCTGGCAAAGAGCACCAGCATGCCCTGATGTTTTTTACTTTCCACCTGTTCGCGGAAATAAGCCGCCATTTCGGCAATATGCTGCTCTTCGTTCTCCATCAACGGTTCGTAACGCATCTGCGGAATGACAATTTTGCCTTGCTCGACATGATTAAACGGCGAGTCCAGCGCAACAAAACGGTCCCCTGCTTTTTCTTTCAGGCCGCTCATCTCCTGCAGGCGCGAGAAACTGTTGAGCGAGCGTAAGGTGGCAGAGGTGACGATAATATGCGGCACGCTGCGCCACAGCAGGCGTTCAAGCTGATCGCTGACGCGGATCCCCACGCAGTGAAACCAGACATGCATCTGTCCGTCACGCACGTCACGCGTCACCCATTTGGTCACCGGCGCGCCTGATGACTGCGCCAGTGAAGCCAGCCGCCACAGTTTACTTTGCGCTTCAAACATACCCAGCGCCCGGTTCATCTGCAAAATAACCCGATGCAGACGAACGATATCGTGGCTGCCGGTTTTTTCGCTGAGATCGTTGAGGAACAGTTCCGCCAGACCGCGTAGCATCTCGGTGAGCTTCGCCAGACGCTGACAAATCTCCATCACTTCCGCAGGCAGCTCACCCATTGCAAAGCGGTGTTCAGCTTCCTGCGTGGCGGGCAGGTACAGATTGAGGATGTTGTTTAGTGAGGCGATCAGCTCATACAGCTCTTCACAGTGGGCGTTCAGGCGCTCTGGATTAGCCAGCGGCGGCGTGGTTTTCGGGCGAAACTGCTCCAGGCAGGTCGCCACGAGTTTGCTGAATAAATCCAGCTGCAGCCGATACCAGGGCGCGGTAATCTCGGCGCTCATTTCCAGCGCATCGCGCGCGACGTCCGGCAGATGGTGGCCTTCATCAAGCACCAGCAACAAATTTTTCGGTTCCGGTAACACCGCTTCGCTCTCCATGGCCGCCATCACTAACGCGTGGTTTGCCACCACCACTTCGGCTTCCTGGATCTCACGGCGGGCAACAAAAAATGGGCATTCACGGTAGTAATGACAGTTACGGTTCAGGCAGCTGGCTTTATCGGTGCTCAGGCGCTGCCAGAGCCCGTCATCAATGGCGATATCGGTGTGATCGCGCAACCCATCCCATTTGTAAGTGTCGAGGTCGCCTTTGAGCCTGGCGCAACGTTTTTGTTCTTCCTGGTTGTTGGGCGTCAGATCATCGTCGAGAAACGCCAGCAAATCCTGCTGATTGGGTTCGGTACTGGCCAAGGCCGCTAAATTACGCGGGCAGACATAGCGCCCTCGCCCAAACGCGGCGGTAAATCGCAGATCAGGGATAATTTTGCGCAGCAGCGGCAGGTCTTTACTGTAGATCTGATCCTGCAACGCGACGTTGGCGGTACTGACCACCAGCGTCTTTTGTTCGTCACGGGCAATGGCAATCCCCGGAATTAAATAGGACAGCGTTTTCCCGACGCCGGTCGGCGCTTCGATAGCCAGATGTCGCCCGTCTTCCCCAGCCAGCGTTTTCGCGACATCAGCAATCATCTGCCGCTGCGGTGCACGGGGGATAAAGTCGGGGATCTGTTCCTGAAGCGCCTTATACCAGGCGGCAATTTGCGCTTTCAACGCTGCGGTTAATGCCATGAGAAAACCTGAAATACTGTATAAACAGCCACTATTGTGGCACTTTCTGATACGCGTCGCAAAAAAAAAGCCCGGCTATTCGGCCGGGCTCGCAATTACTGTGCAGAAGACGGTCTGCGAGGACGACGCGGTGGACGCGGTTTGTCGCCTGCCGGTTTGCCTTCACTGTTACGCGGTTTCGCTTTTGGCGCACCACCGTCCTGGCGACGCGGCTGCTGACCACGGCCTGCTCCACCTTGCCCACGACCACCGCCGCCGCCACGCTGCTGGCGTCCGTTCTGGATTGGCTCGGCTTTAATCGACGGGTCCGGCGCATAGCCATCAACCGCAATACGCGGGATCTCTTTTTTCAGCAGTTTTTCGATGTCATGCAGCAGCTTGTGCTCATCAACACACACCAGAGACAGCGCTTCACCGGTAGCCGCAGCACGACCGGTACGTCCGATGCGGTGAACATAGTCTTCCGGGACGTTTGGCAGCTCATAGTTCACCACGTGCGGCAGCTCTTCAATGTCGAGCCCGCGAGCCGCGATGTCGGTCGCCACCAGCACGCGAATATCGCCGGATTTAAAATCGGCCAGCGCACGCGTACGCGCACCCTGAGATTTATTACCGTGGATCGCCGCGCTGCGAATACCGTCTTTATTCAGCTGTTCTGCCAGGTGGTTGGCACCATGTTTGGTACGGGTAAAGACCAGCACCTGCTGCCAGTTACCCTGGCCAATCATCTGTGACAGCAATTCACGTTTACGTTTTTTATCCACAAAGTGAACGAGCTGGCTGACCTGCTCAGACGCGGTATTACGACGCGCAACTTCAATTTCCAGCGGGTTATGCAGCAGTTTTTCTGCCAGCGACTTAATGTCGTCAGAAAACGTTGCGGAGAACAGCAGGTTTTGACGTTTAGCGGGCAGTTTAGCCAGTACGCGACGAATATCATGGATAAAGCCCATATCCAGCATACGGTCCGCTTCATCCAGTACCAGGATCTCAACCTGATCCAGTTTCACCGCGTTTTGATGTTCCAGATCGAGCAAACGGCCCGGCGTTGCCACCAGCACATCTACGCCACTGCGCAGTTTCATCATCTGCGGGTTAATGCTTACGCCGCCGAAAACCACCAGCGAGCGGACGTTCAGATACTTGCTGTAATCGCGGACGTTTTCACCAATTTGTGCCGCCAGCTCGCGGGTTGGCGTCAGGATCAGCGCACGCACCGGACGACGGCTTTTGCCATGCGGCTGATGGGTAATGAGGTGTTGTAACAGCGGCAGGGTAAAACCTGCCGTTTTCCCCGTGCCGGTCTGGGCGCTGGCCATCAGATCACGGCCTTCCAGCACGGCGGGGATTGCCTGCTGCTGAATAGGGGTAGGTTCACGGTAACCCTGCTCGGCAACGGCGCGCAAGATTTCAGGATCTAAACCAAGGGAATCAAAAGACATAACTACTCCGAACCGCCCTGACCGTTACCGGTGTCGTTTTCAGGACGATACTCGCAAAAGAGATGACAAAAACCACAATGTCATGAAGGGGCGGAGTGTAGCAGTTTTTGTGATGTACCGCATAAATTATCCCGCCAGCCGCGAAAAACAAAATAAACCACCAGACTAGACAAGTGCAGAAATCAGTCATAATCTTAATCAATCGATTGATTAATAATTTAGGCATGCCATGAATACATCCACCATGACAACTAAAGGTGAACAGGCAAAGAATCAGCTAATTGCCGCCGCGCTCGCACAGTTTGGTGAGTACGGACTGCATGCCACTACGCGCGATATTGCCGCTCAGGCCGGACAAAACATCGCCGCGATTACCTACTATTTTGGTTCAAAAGAGGATTTATATCTCGCCTGCGCCCAGTGGATCGCGGATTTTATCGGTTCACAGTTTCGCCCTCATGCTGAAGAAGCCGAGCGTCTGTTTACCCAACCCGAGCCGGACCGGGCCGCCATGCGCGAACTGATCCTGCGTGCCTGCAAAAACATGATCATGCTGTTAACCCAGGATGACACGGTGAACCTGAGCAAATTTATTTCGCGCGAACAGCTCTCCCCCACTGCAGCCTATCAGTTGGTGCATGACCAGGTGATCAACCCGCTGCATAGCCACCTGACCCGCTTAATTGCCGCTTATACGGGTCGCGATGCCAATGACACCCAAATGATCCTGCATACCCACGCCATATTGGGTGAAGTGCTGGCCTTCCGTTTGGGTAAAGAAACTATTCTGTTGCGCACGGGTTGGTCACAATTTGATGCGGATAAAACCGCGCTAATTGAACATACGATCACCTGTCACATCGATCTTATTCTGCAAGGTTTAACGCAAAGGAGTCTGGAGTTATGAAAAAACCTGTCGTTCTCGGGCTGGTTATCGCGGCCCTCGTTGCCGTGATTGCTGGTGGAACGTGGTGGTATCAAAGCCAACAAGATAACGGCCTGACCCTGTACGGCAACGTCGATATCCGCAGCGTCAATTTAAGTTTTCGCGTAGGCGGCAGGCTGGCCTCGCTGGCGGTTGACGAAGGTGATGCGATTACTGCCGGTCAGGTACTGGGCGAACTGGACCACGCCCCCTACGAAAACGCGCTAATGCAGGCGAAGGCTAACGTTGCCGCCGCGCAGGCGCAGTACGACCTGATGCTGGCCGGGTATCGTGAAGAAGAAATCGCACAAACCGCGGCGGCCGTGAAGCAGGCCCAGGCAGCGTATGACTACGCGCAGAACTTTTATAATCGCCAGCTCGGATTATGGAAAAGCCGCACTATCTCAGCCAACGATCTGGAAAACGCCCGTTCTTCACGCGACCAGGCGCTGGCAACGCTGAAATCCGCGCAGGACAAACTCAGTCAATACCGCAGCGGTAATCGACCGCAGGATATAGCCCAGGCGAAAGCGACGCTCGAACAGGCTCAGGCGCAGCTGGCGCAGGCTGAACTCGATTTGCATGACACCACGCTGACCTCCCCGTCTGACGGCACACTGCTTACCCGTGCGGTCGAGCCCGGCAGTATGCTGAACGCGGGCGGCACGGTGCTGACGCTGTCGCTTACCCGGCCGGTGTGGGTCCGCGCCTATGTGGACGAACGCAATCTGAGCCAGGCGCAGCCAGGACGTGAAATTCTGCTTTATACCGATGGCCGCCCGGATAAACCGTACCACGGCAAAATCGGCTTTGTGTCGCCAACAGCAGAGTTTACACCGAAAACGGTAGAGACCCCGGACCTGCGTACCGACCTGGTCTACCGCCTGCGTATTGTCGTGACCGATGCCGACGATGCGCTGCGTCAGGGAATGCCGGTGACGGTGAAGTTCGGTGACGAGGCGCGGCATGAATGACGCAGTCATTACCCTCAACGGGCTGGTTAAGCGCTTTGCCGGGATGGAAAAACCGGCGGTCGCCCCGCTCGACTGCACGATTCACGCAGGTTATGTCACCGGTCTGGTAGGTCCCGACGGCGCAGGGAAAACCACGCTGATGCGGATGCTGGCGGGCCTGTTGAAGCCGGATGGCGGCAGCGCGACGGTGATTGGCTTTGACCCCATCATCAACGACAGCGCCCTGCATGCGGTGCTGGGCTATATGCCACAGAAATTCGGCCTGTATGAAGATTTGACCGTCATGGAGAACCTCAATCTCTATGCCGATTTACGCAGCGTTACCGGTGAAGCGCGGGAGAAAACCTTTGCCCGTCTGCTGGAGTTTACCTCGCTGGGGCCGTTTACCGAACGTCTGGCGGGGAAACTCTCCGGCGGCATGAAGCAGAAACTGGGCCTTGCCTGTACGCTGGTCGGCGAACCCAAAGTGCTGCTGCTGGATGAGCCCGGCGTGGGCGTAGACCCAATATCCCGCCGCGAATTGTGGCAAATGGTGCATGAACTGGCCGGGGATGGCATGTTGATCCTCTGGAGCACCTCGTATCTGGACGAGGCCGAGCAGTGCCGCGATGTGCTGCTGATGAACGAAGGTGAATTGCTCTATCAAGGCGATCCGACTCAGCTGACGCAAACCATGGCCGGACGCAGTTTTTTAATGAGCAGCCCGCAGGAAAATAACCGCAAACTGCTACAACGCGCGCTCAAGTTACCGCAGGTCAGCGACGGCATGATTCAGGGGAAATCCGTGCGCCTGATTCTGAAAAAAGCGGCCACGGCGGACGATATTCGCAAAGCTGAAGGCATGCCGGAAATCACCATCACCAGTACAGCCCCGCGCTTTGAAGATGCGTTTATCGATTTACTCGGCGGCGCGGGAACCTCTGAATCGCCGCTGGGGGCTATCCTGCACACCGTAGAAGGTACCGCCGGTGAAACGGTGATTGAAGCCAAAGCGCTGACCAAAAAATTCGGTGATTTTGCCGCCACCGACCATGTGGACTTTGCCGTCCAACGCGGTGAGATTTTTGGCCTGTTAGGCCCCAACGGGGCGGGTAAATCGACCACGTTTAAAATGATGTGCGGCCTGCTGGTTCCCACCTCAGGTAAAGCGCTGGTGCTGGACATGGACCTGAAGGTCAGTTCCGGAAAAGCACGCCAGCATCTGGGTTATATGGCGCAGAAATTCTCCCTGTACGGTAACCTGACGGTGGAGCAGAATCTGCGCTTTTTCTCCGGCGTCTACGGCCTGCGCGGACGCGCACAGAAAGAAAAAATCGATCGTATGAGCGAGGCGTTCGGCCTGAAGAGCATAGCCTCTCATGCCACCGACGAACTGCCGCTAGGCTTTAAGCAGCGTCTGGCGCTGGCCTGTTCGCTGATGCATGAACCCGACATCCTGTTCCTCGATGAACCGACCTCCGGGGTTGATCCCCTCACCCGTCGCGAGTTCTGGCTGCATATCAACAGCATGGTAGAAAAAGGTGTGACGGTAATGGTCACGACCCACTTTATGGACGAGGCGGAATATTGCGACCGTATCGGGCTGGTGTACCGCGGTAAGCTAATCGCCAGCGGCACGCCGGACGACCTGAAAGCGCAGGCGGCCGATAACGACACGCCGGACCCGACTATGGAGCAGGCGTTTATCACGCTTATCAATGACTGGGATAAGGAGCACGCACATGAGTAATCACGCGCTTTCATGGCGACGCGTGCGCGCGCTGTGCATTAAAGAAACGCGGCAGATCGTGCGCGATCCCAGTAGCTGGCTGATTGCCGTGGTGATCCCATTACTGTTGCTGTTTATCTTCGGCTACGGGATTAACCTCGATTCCAGCAAGCTGCGGGTGGGGATTTTGCTCGAGCAACAGAGCGAAGAGGCGCTGGATTTTACCCATACCATGACCGGCTCGCCGTATATTGACGCCACCATCAGCGACAACCGCCAGGAGTTAGTTGAGAAAATGCAGGCCGGGCGTATTCGCGGACTGGTGGTGATCCCGGTGGATTTTGCCCAGCAGATGGCGCGGCCAAACGATATTGCGCCCATTCAGGTGATCACCGATGGCAGCGAACCGAACACGGCCAACTTTGTGCAAGGCTATGTAGAAGGCATCTGGCAGATTTGGCAAAAGCAGCGGGCAGAAGACCGCGGCGAATCGTTTGAACCGCTGATCGACGTGCAGACCCGCTACTGGTTCAACCCGGCGGCGATCAGCCAGCATTTTATTATTCCAGGAGCGGTGACCATTATTATGACGGTCATCGGCGCGATCCTGACCTCATTAGTGGTCGCACGTGAATGGGAGCGCGGTACCATGGAAGCGCTGCTGTCGACCGAAGTCACCCGCGTCGAATTGCTGCTGTGTAAACTGATCCCCTATTATTTTCTCGGCATGCTGGCGATGCTGCTGTGTATGCTGGTGTCGGTGTTTATTCTTGGCGTGCCCTATCGCGGTTCTCTGCTGATTCTGTTTTTTATCACCAGCCTGTTTCTGCTCAGTACGCTTGGCATGGGATTACTGATCTCCACCATCACCCGCAACCAGTTTAATGCCGCGCAGGTGGCGCTCAACGCCGCTTTCCTGCCATCTATTATGCTGTCGGGCTTTATCTTTCAGATAGACAGCATGCCCGCCATTATTCGCGCGGTGACGTATATCATTCCCGCACGTTATTTCGTCAGCACCCTGCAAAGCCTGTTTCTGGCGGGAAATATTCCGGTAGTGTTGATCATCAACGTGCTGTTTTTAATCGCTTCGGCGGTGATGTTTATTGGTCTGACGTGGCTTAAAACCAAACGTCGGCTGGATTGAGGGGACGGCCATGTTTCATCGTTTATGGACATTAATTCGCAAAGAGCTGCAGTCGCTGTTACGCGAGCCGCAGACGCGGGCGATCCTGATTTTACCGGTGCTGATTCAGGTGATCCTGTTTCCGTTTGCAGCCACGTTAGAAGTGACCAACGCCACTATCGCCATCTATAACGAAGACAACGGCAAGCATTCAGTGGAATTAACACAGCGCTTTGCCCGCGCCAGCGCCTTTACCCATATCCTGCTGCTGAAAAGCCCGCAGGAGATCCAACCGACCATCGACACGCAAAAAGCCCTGTTGCTGGTGCGCTTCCCGGCCGACTTTTCGCGTAATCTGGATACCTTCCAACAAGCACCTATGCAGCTGATCCTTGACGGGCGCAACTCAAACAGCGCGCAGATCGCAGCGAATTATCTGCAACAGATCGTTAAGGAATACCAGCAGGAGTTGATGGACGGCAAAGCGAAGCCGAACAACAGCGAACTGGTGGTGCGTAACTGGTATAACCCGAATCTGGATTACAAATGGTTCGTCGTTCCGTCGCTGATCGCCATGATCACCACCATCGGTGTGATGATCGTCACCTCGCTGTCGGTAGCCCGCGAACGTGAGCAGGGCACGCTGGATCAGCTGCTGGTCTCTCCGCTCACCACCTGGCAAATTTTCATTGGCAAAGCGGTGCCTGCGCTGATCGTGGCTACCTTTCAGGCCACTATCGTGCTGGCTATTGGCATCTGGGCCTATCACATTCCGTTTGCCGGTTCGCTGGGCTTGTTTTACTTCACGATGGTGATTTACGGGTTGTCGTTGGTGGGCTTTGGTCTGCTGATTTCATCGCTGTGTTCAACCCAGCAGCAGGCGTTTATCGGCGTGTTCGTCTTTATGATGCCGGCAATTTTACTGTCAGGATACGTTTCTCCGGTCGAAAACATGCCGGTCTGGCTGCAGAATCTGACGTGGATAAACCCAATTCGTCACTTTACGGACATCACGAAACAGATTTACCTGAAGGATGCGAGCCTGAAGATTGTCTGGGGAAGTTTGTGGCCACTGTTGGTGATAGCGGCCACGACCGGATCAGCGGCGTATGCGATGTTTAGACGCCAAGTGATGTAGTTTTTTGTCTTTCGCCAGCAGCGAAATCACTGCGGGTCCGGCAAGGATCGCCAGTCCCGCTAACGCCAGTAAGACGTTGTTTTGCAGCACGCGGGACAGCAGCCACAGCACGATCATCGCCGCACCGAAATACCACGTGGTGGTCAGCTCTTCCAGTACGTCGGCGACATCACGCCAGCGCTGTTCATGATGACGCTGCAGCGCCAGCATTAATAAAACCGTGACGCCATAAACGACGCATAATCCCAGGCCGACGCGCACCAGCGTGCCGCTCATCCAGCCCATTACCAGCAATGCCACTACCAGTAAATGCAACACAATCTGCCAGCAACTAAGACCTGTTGCGACACGAACACGTTGTTGCCACCTCATGGCTTTTCTCCTGAAGGATCTTTAACTAATTGTTCAGAGTACCGGACTTTACGGAAAATTCCGTAACACCGCATCCTTTTGTGACGCCGACTACACTATTTAAAGGAAAAATGACGCCGACAGGAGAATCATGAGCGGACAAACAGTTCAATTTTCATTCAATGTGCTCACAATTAATACTCACAAAGGTTTTACCGCCTTTAATAAGCGATTTATTTTGCCTGAGCTACGCGATGCCGTCAGAACGGTCGGTGCGGACATTGTGTGCCTGCAGGAAGTGATGGGTGCGCACGAGGTTCACCCTCTGCACGTGGAGAACTGGCCAGATACCACGCACTATGAATTTCTCGCAGATACCATGTGGAGCGACTTCGCCTACGGACGCAATGCCGTGTATCCGCAGGGGCATCACGGTAACGCGGTGCTGTCGCGCTATCCCATTGAACATTATGAGAATCGTGATGTATCCGTCGGCAGCAGTGAAAAGCGCGGTGTGCTTTACTGCCGCATCGTGCCGCCGATGCTCCCTCACCCCATCCATGTGATGTGTGTACATCTTGGTTTGCGTGAAGCCCACCGCCAGGCGCAGTTGACCATGCTGGCGGATTGGGTCAATGCCCTGCCTGAAACGGAACCCGTGGTGGTGGCCGGGGATTTCAACGACTGGCGGCAAAAGGCCAATCATCCTTTGAAAACACAGGCAGGTCTTGACGAGATTTTTACCCGCGCCCACGGACGCCCGGCGCGTACCTTTCCGGTACGTTTGCCACTGCTGCGCCTCGACAGGATCTATGTGAAAAATGCCAATGCCAGTATTCCGACGGCGCTGGCACTACGTCACTGGCGACATTTGTCCGACCATGCCCCCCTGAGCGCGGAGATTCATTTATGAAATATGGCTGGCGTGAAGGCAATCAAATTCAGCTGCTGGAAAACGGCGACCAGTACTACCCCGCCGTGTTTAAGGCCATTGAACAGGCGCAGCAAAAAATCATCCTTGAGACTTTTATCTGGTTTGAAGATGCGGTCGGGAAACAATTGCATGCGGCACTGCTCGGTGCGGCACAGCGTGGTGTCAAAGCCGAAGTGCTGCTCGACGGCTACGGGTCACCGGATCTCAGCGAGGAGTTTGTCAGCGAACTCACCACCGCGGGCGTGGTTTTCCGCTATTACGACCCACGCCCGCGGTTGTTCGGCATGCGGACCAACCTTTTTCGCCGCATGCACCGCAAAATTGTGGTGATTGACGACCGTGTCGCTTTCGTCGGCGGGATTAACTATTCCGCCGAGCATATGTCCGATTACGGCCCGGAGGCCAAGCAGGACTACGCCGTGCGTATTGAAGGTCCCATCGTGGCAGACATCCTGACCTTCGTGCTGGAAAACCTGCCGGGGCAAAGCGCCGTGCGCCGCTGGTGGCGACGTCATCATCGGGCAATCGAAAATCGCCAGCCCGGCGAGGCGCAGGCGCTGTTTGTCTGGCGCGATAACGAAGAACATCGTGATGATATTGAACGCCATTATTTGAAAATGCTCACCCAGGCCAAACGCGAAGTGATCATTGCCAACGCCTATTTCTTTCCCGGCTATCGCCTGCTGCATGCGCTGCGCAAAGCGGCGCGACGCGGCGTGCGGGTCAAACTGATAGTGCAGGGTGAACCGGATATGCCGATTGTGAAAGTCGGCGCTCGCCTGCTGTACAACTATCTGGTGAAAGGCGGCGTCCAGGTGTATGAATACCGTCGCAGACCCCTGCACGGCAAAGTCGCGCTAATGGACGATCACTGGGCGACGGTAGGCTCCAGCAACCTCGACCCGCTCAGCCTGTCGCTGAATCTGGAGGCCAACATCATTATCCATGATCGCGCATTTAACCAGGTCCTGCGGGACAATCTGCATCCCATTATTACCGAGGATTGCCAGCAGGTAGATGAATCGATGCTGCCCAGACGCACCTGGTGGAACCTGACCAAGAGCGTGCTGGCGTTCCACTTTTTACGCCACTTTCCGGCGCTGGTCGGCTGGCTACCGGCGCACACGCCGCACCTTACCGAAGTCGCGCCTCCCACGCAGCCGACTCTGGAAACGCAGGACCGCATTCAGGCTGAAGATGCAGGAGGGAAACCCTGATGGCGAAAGCATCTCCCCGCTGGCGGTTAGCAAAAAAGATCCTCACCTGGCTGTTTTTTATCGCGGTGATCGTACTGCTGGTGGTGTATGCCAGCAAGGTCAACTGGGAAGAGGTCTGGTCGGTTATCCGGGATTACAACCGCCTCGCCCTGCTCAGCGCCATTGGTCTGGTCATCGTCAGCTATCTGCTGTACGGCTGTTATGACCTGCTCGGACGCTATTATTGCGGACACAAGCTGGCAAAACGTCAGGTGATGCTGGTGTCGTTTATCTGCTACGCCTTCAACCTGACGTTAAGCACCTGGGTGGGCGGCATTGGCATGCGCTATCGACTCTATTCCCGCCTCGGATTACCGGGAAGCACGATCACGCGCATTTTCTCACTCAGCATTACCACCAACTGGCTTGGCTATATTCTGCTCGGCGGGTTTATTTTTACCTTCGGCGTCGTTCAACTGCCCGCACACTGGTATATCGACGAGGCCACACTGCGCATTCTGGGTATCGTACTGCTGCTGATTATTGTCATTTATCTGTGGTGTTGCGCCTTCGCTAAACATCGGCATATCACGATTAAAGGGCAAAAACTGGTGCTGCCATCGTGGAAATTCGCGCTGGCGCAGATGGCCATATCCGGAGCAAACTGGATGGTGATGGGAGCGATTATCTGGCTGTTATTAGGCCAGGATATCCATTATTTCTTCGTGCTGGGCGTGCTACTGGTCAGCAGTATCGCCGGGGTTATCGTACATATTCCGGCGGGTATCGGCGTGCTGGAAGCGGTATTCATGGCACTGCTGGCGGGCGAAAATACCTCGCAAGGCACGATCATCGCCGCCCTGCTCGCGTATCGCGTACTGTATTATTTTATCCCGCTGCTGCTGGCGTTGATGTGTTACTTGTTGCTGGAGAGTCGGGCGAAAAAACTGCGGGCAAAAAACGAGAAGGCGATGGCGAAATAACCGTGAAGGTTATTGCCGGATGCGGCGTAACGCCTTATCCGGCCTACTTTCGACGCAACACGGTAGGCCGGATGAGCGCAGCGCCATCCGGCAGCAGAAATTAACGACGATTGCCGAAAATACGCAGCAGCATCAGGAACAGGTTGATAAAGTCCAGATACAGCGTTAACGCCCCAAGGATCGCGTATTTACGCAGGTTGGAACTGTCGCGCAGATCGATTTGCTCGCCGATGTTTTTCAGCTTCTGCGTGTCATAGGCGGTCAGGCCGACAAACACAATCACCCCAATGTAGGTCACCGCCCACATCAGCGCTTCACTCTTCAGCCAGAAGTTAACCAGCGAGGCCAGCACGATGCCGATCAACGCCATAAACAGCATGTTGCCAAAACCACTG
Source organism: Citrobacter freundii (assembly GCF_029717145.1). NCBI lineage: Bacteria > Pseudomonadati > Pseudomonadota > Gammaproteobacteria > Enterobacterales > Enterobacteriaceae > Citrobacter > Citrobacter freundii. The sequence goes on from NZ_CP099222.1 coordinate 3,213,278, forward strand.
AGATCGCGCTTGGTGGTGTACCCATACAGGCTCATGATACCGAACATCCCGCCAGTGACCACAAACGTGCTGGCGATAGACGAGTAGGTATAGACGATAAAGATGCTCGACAGCGTCAGCCCGGTTAATGCCGAATAGAGCATAAACAGCGTGGTGGCCATACCGGCGCTGAGCCTTTGCACCATGCCGGAAAGGACAAACACCAGCGCCAGTTGGGCGATGATCAGCCCAAAGAAGGTGATTTTGCTGGAAAAGACAAACGTCATCACCGCCGGCGTGTTCGCCGCATACCAGGCAATAAACGCCGTCAGTAACAACCCGCAGGTCATCCAGCCGTAGACTTGCGCCATATAGGTTTGCAGACCGGAACGGGCCTGCACAATAGAATCGGTTCGTGGGAATCGGTCCATGACAATCTCCTGAGTCAGTATGTACCTAAACCAATTGTACTCTACCAGCGTTTTGCTGCTTGCTTATCGCTGTCGCGGGCATCAACCCAACGGTCGCCTTCCGGCGTGGCCTCGCGTTTCCAGAACGGCGCGCGGGTCTTAAGATAATCCATAATAAACTGTCCGGCGTCAAAGGCACTGCTGCGATGCGCGCTGGTCACGCCAACGAAGACTATCTCATCTCCCGGCCACAGCTCACCAATACGGTGGATAACCGTCACGCGGCCCAGCGGCCAGCGTTCACGCGCCTCATCGACGATTTCCGCCAGCGCTTTTTCGGTCATGCCCGGGTAATGTTCCAGCGTCAATGCCTGCACGCTGTCCCCGAGATTGTGATTACGCACTTTACCGGTAAACGTGACCACCGCGCCGTCTTCATCGCGCTCTGCCAGCCAGGGATATTCTTCCCCAACGCTAAACGGCGCAGGCCCAACAACAATTCGCGTTTCAGCCATCTCAGCCTCCGGTTACCGGTGGGAAGAAGGCCACTTCATCACCTGCGTTGAGGGGATGGTCGAAGCTCACCAGCGTCTGGTTGACGGCCGCCAGCAGCTTGCCATCTTCTAAAGCCAGCGCCCAACGATCGCTTTGCGCAGCCAGATGCTGGCGCAAGGCTTCCACCGTGGGAAAATCTGCCGCGACCTCTAACGTATCTGCGTTCACCAGTTCTCGCACCTGGGCAAAGAAAAGCACCTTAATCATCTGCATCCACCTTAAAATCACCCGACTTGCCGCCGCTTTTCGCCAGCAGACGTACCGGACCAATCACCATATCCTTTTGAACCGCTTTGCACATGTCGTAGATGGTCAGCGCCGCCACCGATGCTGCGGTTAACGCTTCCATTTCGACGCCGGTTTTCCCGGTCAGTCGGCACAGCGATTCAATGCGCACACGGTTGTGTTCCGGCTCGGCGCGCAGATTAACTTCAACCTTGCTGAGCATCAGCGGGTGACATAGCGGGATAAGATCCCAGGTACGCTTGGCGGCTTGGATACCGGCAATACGTGCCGTCGCGAAAACATCGCCTTTATGGTGGCTGCCGTCGATAATCATCGCCAGGGTTTCGCTACGCATAGTGACGAAGGCTTCGGCGCGCGCTTCACGTACGGTTTCGGCTTTGGCGGAAACATCCACCATGTGCGCTTCGCCAGCGGCGTTAATATGAGTCAGTTGCGACATACTTATTTCTTCAAATGGGGGTGGAAGTTACAAGGACGCGTACGGGCATCGAGCTGCGGCGCAATGATATTTTCCCAGGCAGTGCGACACGCTTTGGTCGACCCCGGCATGGCAAAAATCAGCGTTTTATTGGCCACACCGGCAATCGCGCGTGATTGCAACGTCGCGGTGCCAATCTCTTCAAAGGAGAGCATGCGGAACACTTCGCCAAACCCTTCGACTTCACGGTCGAACAGCGGCAGCAGCGCTTCTGGTGCCTGGTCGCCTTCGGTCAAACCGGTACCGCCGGTAATCAGCACCACTTGCACATCGTCACTGGCAATCCAGGCGGAAACCTGGGCGCGGATGGCATAGCGGTTCTCTTTAACAATCGCCTTGTCTACAATCTGATGACCCGCCTCCAGCGCACTGTCGCGCAGATAATGGCCGGAGGTATCGTCCTCTTCGCCACGACGGCTGGAAACAGTAAGAATAGCAATGCGTGTCGGGATAAATTCAGCGCTTACCTGACTCATGAAAAACTCCTTTTAGCGATCAGCCGCCAATGTAAGATAAGTTTTGCGTAATACCGGTATTGTTCTGATGCAGGAAGTGGGTCTGCTTTTTCTCCAGCAACGCGCTTGAGATACGTTCTTCCAGCGCAGACTGCTGAGCGTCATCTTCCAGCAAATCACGCAGGCTGACCCCGCCTTCACCGAATAAGCACAGATGCAGTTTGCCGACAGAAGAGACGCGCAGACGGTTGCAGGTGGCGCAGAAGTCTTTCTCATACGGCATGATCAGACCGATTTCACCCGCATAATCGGGATGACAGAAAACCTGCGCCGGACCGTCGCTGCGCTGGCGTAGCTGATGGATCCAGCCGCGACGCAGCAGTTCATCGCGCAGTACCTGGCCGGAGATATGGTGTTTACGGAAGAGAGAACTGCCTTCGCCGGTTTCCATCAGCTCAATAAAGCGTAATTGAATCGGACGTGGCTGGATCCAGGCGAGAAAGGTGTCCAGTTGATGGTGGTTTACATCGCGCATCAGCACGGTGTTCACTTTGACTTTCTCAAAACCGGCATCAAAGGCGGCATCAATGCCCGCCATCACCTGTTGAAATTTATCCTGCCCGGTAATGGCATGAAACTGACGGGCGTCAAGGCTGTCGACGCTGACGTTCAGCGCCGTGAGCCCCGCCTCACGCCAGGTGGCGGCATCCCGTGCCAGACGATAACCGTTGGTGGTCACCGCTATCTGGCGGATGGCGTCATTTTCTCGCACGGCGGCGATGATGTCGGTAAAGTCACGACGCAATGACGGCTCGCCCCCGGTCAGACGCACTTTTTCCGTTCCCAGATTGGCGAACGCACGCGTGACGCGGCGAATTTCATCAACGGTCAAAAAACCGTTATTGGTGACCCCACCGGGCTTGTAGCCATCCGGCAGGCAGTAGGTGCAACGAAAGTTACACACATCGGTAATCGACAAACGTAAGTAGTAAAACTTACGTGCGAAAGCATCGGTAAGTTGAGAGCCCATGTACACCTTTCCAAATACGGGAGGCGGAGTCATTTCTTCCTGCGCCCTGGTGACAATCTGATGTAAGCCTTGTCACGGCCAAAGCACCGTATCATTTGACCCAGGTGCAGAGGCTAGAGTGTTTATACTCGTCATACGTCGAGTACATGTTGGTTATGCCGATACTAGCGTGTAAATAACAGTTTTGCCATGTACACTTTCGCTATATAATCCTATACATAGCGACATGATCGTGCAATTTCGCTACAGAATAAGCAAAAATCACAGTTTTGCATTGATATACATCATCTTGCTATCAGGTGGATGTCGTCAAAAAGAGGTAGATCGCCTAAATTTATTTTCACACAACACCACCAGATAATTGCTGAAAACCCGTAATTTACGCTACTGTAACGGCGATCAATTAATATCAGGAATAACTATGCGCACTCGCACGTTGGCGGATCTGGATCGCGTTGTCGCTCTCGGCGGAGGGCATGGATTGGGACGCGTCCTCTCTTCACTTTCTCCTTTAGGTTCACGCCTGACGGGCATTGTCACCACCACCGATAACGGCGGCTCTACCGGTCGAATTCGCCGCTCCGAGGGAGGTATTGCCTGGGGAGATATGCGTAACTGTCTGAACCAGTTAATTACCCAACCCAGCGTCGCATCCGCGATGTTTGAGTATCGTTTTGGCGGTAATGGCGAACTTTCCGGGCATAACCTCGGAAATCTGATGTTAAAGGCATTAGATCACCTCAGCGTACGGCCTCTGGAAGCGATCAATTTAATTCGCAGCCTGTTGAAAGTTGACGCGCATTTAATTCCGATGTCCGAGCTGCCGGTCGATTTAATGGCTATCGACGATCAGGGACATGAGATTTATGGCGAGGTGAATATCGATCAGCTCACTATCCCACCTCAGGAACTGATGCTGTCGCCAAAGGTGCCGACCACGCGCGAAGCGGTAGAGGCTATCGCTGAAGCCGATTTGATTCTGATTGGGCCGGGCAGTTTTTACACCAGCCTGATGCCGATCCTGCTGCTCGACGAACTGGCGCAGGCCTTACGTCGCACACCGGCTCCGATGGTATACATCGGCAATCTGGGGCGTGAACTAAGCCTCCCTGCCGCCAGTCTGACGCTTAACGATAAGCTGACTATCATCGAACAATATGTCGGGAAAAAAGTGATTGATGCGGTGGTTGTCGGGCCAAAAGTCGATGCTTCAGCCGTGAGTGACCGCATCGTGATTCAGGACGTGCTGGAAGCCAGCGATATTCCGTATCGCCACGACCGTCAGCTGTTGCACGACGCGCTGGAAAAAGCGGTGCAAGCGTTAGGCTAGGTGGAATTGCCTGATGGCGTTACGCTTATCAGACCTACCGAAGCGTTCTGTTCCGCCATCCGGCACCAAACACTGCCTGATGTGCTGCGCTTATCAGTCCTACCAACGCGCTCTATCCCGCAGGCCGGATAAGGGATTTATCCCGCATCCGGCACCCACTTACGATGCCGCGATAAACAGCTCGCGCAGCTGGTGCAGCTGATCGCGGATTTGAGCAGCTTCTTCAAACTCCAGGTTCTGCGCGTGCTTCATCATCTGCCCTTCCAGTTCATGGATTTTCTGCTGCAGCGCCTTCGGCGTCATATCCAATTCAACCACCTCGGACTTCGCGCCGGAACGCGACTTGCCTCGGCCCTTGGCTTTGGTCTTGGCAATATTTTGCCCCAGCGCCAGAATGTCGACCACCTTCTTGTTCAGCCCCTGCGGCGTAATACCATGCTCTTCGTTGTACTGATGCTGCTTCTCACGACGCCGTTCGGTTTCGCCGATCGCCTTTGCCATTGAGGCCGTAATTTTATCGCCGTAGAGGATCGCTTTACCGTTGATGTTACGTGCCGCACGGCCGATAGTCTGGATCAGCGATCGCTCAGAACGCAGGAACCCTTCTTTGTCGGCGTCCAGAATCGCCACCAGAGAGACCTCTGGCATGTCCAGACCTTCTCGTAACAGGTTGATACCCACCAGCACGTCAAACTCGCCCAGACGCAGGTCACGAATGATTTCCATACGTTCCACGGTGTCGATGTCCGAGTGCAGATAGCGCACCCGCTCGCCGTGCTCTTCGAGGTATTCCGTGAGGTCTTCCGCCATCCGCTTGGTTAGCGTCGTCACCAGTACACGTTCGTTGATCGCCGCGCGGATACGAATTTCAGACAGCAGGTCATCGACCTGTGTTGCCACCGGGCGCACTTCAATCACTGGATCCAGCAGGCCGGTCGGTCGTACTACCTGATCAACGACGTCATCGCCGGATCTCTCCAGTTCATAGTTGCCCGGCGTGGCGGAAACATAGATGGTTTGCGGGGCCAGCGCCTCAAACTCTTCAAACTTCAACGGGCGGTTATCCAGTGCTGACGGCAGACGAAAACCGTACTCGACCAGCGTCTCTTTTCGCGCCCGGTCGCCGCGATACATACCGCCGATTTGCGGAATAGTCACGTGGGATTCATCGACCACCAGCAGGCCATCGGCTGGCAGGTAGTCAAACAGCGTCGGCGGCGGCTCGCCAGGCCCGCGCCCGGAGAGATAGCGGGAATAGTTTTCAATGCCCGAACAGTAGCCCAGTTCGTTCATCATCTCCAGATCGAACTGCGTACGCTGGCTTAAGCGCTGTTCTTCCAGCAACTTGTTGTTCGCCAGCAGGTTTTTACGCCGCTCGGCAAGCTCGACCTTAATGTCTTCCATCGCCTGCACAATGCGTTCGCGTGGCGTAACGTAGTGCGTTTTGGGGTAAACGGTAAAACGTGGAATGCTGGATTCAACCTGCCCGGTCAGCGGGTCAAACAGTGACAGGCGCTCCACTTCTTCATCAAATAGCTCCACGCGCAGCGCAATGTCGTCAGATTCTGCCGGGAAGATGTCGATCACTTCACCGCGCACGCGGAATGTACCGCGCTGAAATGCCTGATCGTTGCGGGTATATTGCAGCTCTGCCAGGCGACGCAAAATGGCGCGTTGATCGATGATCATCCCGACAGTCAGGTGCAGCATCATTTTCAAATACAGGTCCGGGTCGCCCAGACCATAGATCGCGGAAACCGAGGCCACCACAATGACATCCCGACGCTCCAGCAGCGCCTTGGTTGCCGACAGTCGCATCTGCTCGATGTGTTCGTTAACCGACGCATCTTTCTCGATGAACGTATCAGAGCTCGGTACGTACGCTTCCGGCTGGTAATAGTCGTAGTAGGAGACAAAATACTCTACCGCGTTATCCGGGAAGAACTCTTTCATCTCGCCATACAGCTGGGCCGCCAGCGTCTTGTTGGGTGCCAACACCATGGTCGGGCGCTGGAGGTCCGCAATGACGTTGGCGATGGTGAACGTTTTCCCCGAACCCGTTACGCCCAGCAGCGTCTGATGCGCCAGACCATCCTCCAGCCCTTCTTCCAGGCGACGAATCGCCTCAGGCTGATCGCCAGAGGGTTTAAAAGCGGAATTCAGTTTGAACGGTTTACTCATGAGCAGCTACCTGAAGCAATGGGCGGGCAGGTGTCTAATTTTACTCGCAGCAGTAGATTTTGCCAGTAAAATATACTGGATGGAAAAACAGTAACACACCACAATATTTCTGTTACGCCCCCTTAACCCCCATCACGGCGGGCTAAAATTTCACCGCAGGCAAGATAAAACACCAGCAAAAATGTGTTATCCCCAGACCTATGACTTTTTTAACATTTGTCAAGCCAGGAGATGAAAGTTTTATGGCAACGGATGACACTTCAGCGACAGCCATTGCTTTTATCTAACAATCTGTATTTGAATAACTATTTTCTCAAGCCGTCTTTCGCAGCAATTTAGTCGCAGGCCGCGTCTTCTCTCGCTTACATAGTGTTTTCTAACTCTAATGCACAAGGTTATCCACAGGAATAGTGGATAACTGTCTCCAGCCCGTGCTGACTGCCACCTGGCAGAAACGTATCGATGTCCTTTTTTGGTCGAATAAAAAAAAATTATCGCTAAATTTTGATATTTATCAGCTAACGAAGCGGGCTGGAGCAGTCGAGATCCTGCTCGCATTTTCATCATTTTTTGCCTGCCCAGGGCGTTAACACGGGCAGGCCACAGCAGCCTATCCGCACCAGAATAGCGCCTAAGGCAGTGTGCTCAGATCGATATAGCGTCCGGTCTCTGCCCGCTCCGGCGTCGCTGACAGCCACGGGATCTCGCCCAGCAGCGGTGCCGCAAGTGTGCGCCTCAGCGTCGCCATGTATTCAGCGTGACGCTTCCCTGGCGGGGTTACGTCATTGGCAACCCAGCCGACCAGCGTCAGCCCGGCCTGGCGTATCGCCTGCGCGGTCAGGAGGGCATGATTGATACAGCCGAGCTTCACGCCCACCACCAGAATCACCGGCAATTGTTCCGTTTGCACCCAGTCGGCAAAGCTCAGCGTCGGCGAAAGCGGGGTCAACCATCCCCCGGCCCCTTCTACCAGCACCCAGTCGGCCTGTTTCTCCAGGGCGCGTAAACCGGCAGACATCACCGGGGCCTGAATCGGTCGCCCTTCATCGGCGCTGATAATATGCGGTGACGTGGGTTCGGCGAAGGTATACGGATTGATGGCCGCATAGTCCACTGCCAACGTACTGTTCCGCTGCAACGCCAGGGCATCGCTGTTGCGCAGGCCGTCTGCCGTCATTTCACTGCCCGAGGCGACCGGCTTGTAGCCCACGGTCCGGTAGCCCAACTGTCCTGCCGCCTGTAACAATGCACAGCTGGCGATGGTTTTACCGACCTCGGTGTCCGTCCCGGTGACAAAATACGTTTTAGTCACGTTGAATCACTCCCAAAAAAAGATAGTACGTCAGCGGGTATTTCCCCTGTTTCTGGGGCCAGGCTAACTGTAACTGTTGCAGCTGTGAGCGGGTCAGCACGCGCTGTTCGCGACCTTCATGCAAATGCGTCGCGCCAATGCCTTTGAGCGAACGCATGGCGCTCAGCGCATCGTCAAACCACAGCGTGACGGCCTGCATCTGATACTCAACCTCCCAGCCGTGCAGCGCGTTTTCCAGCTGTTCGACGGGTAAAAAACGGTTGGCGTGCGCTCGGTTATCCACCGCCTGCCACGCCTGACGCAGTTCCGGCATCGAGCCATGCGCCAGGGTGCTGAAGGCCACCGTCCCGCCGGGGCGCACGACGCGGTAGAGTTCGCCTAATGCGTGGCGTAAATCGCCGCACCATTGCACGGCCAGATTGCTCCAGGCCAGGTCAAACGTCGCGGTATCTTGCGGAATGGCCTCAATATCAGCCAGCAGATAATGGTGCGCCGCATCGTGCCGCTGGGCTTGCGCTAGCATAGGCGCAGACAAATCCAGGGCGCTGACCTCGCTCCCCTGCTCTCGCCAGTAGCGACTCATACGACCTGGCCCGCAGCCGGCATCCAGCACGCGGGCATACTGCCGCCCCGCCAGCCGCGCCAGTAACGCATCGGCGCTTTGGCGCTGTAATTCAGCGTGTTGTTCGTAGTGGGAGGCAGCGCGTCCGAACGCGGCGGCAATGGCCTGCTTATCAACCTGCGTCATGCAGCACCTCCAGCAAGCGGTCGATATCCTGAGCTTCATGCGCCTGAGTCAGCGTCAGTCGCAGTCTGGCAGTACCAACCGGCACGGTAGGTGGCCGGATTGCCGTCACCCAGCAACCCCGATCGCGTAACGTCTGCGCCAGCTGCAACGCTTTTTGGTTATCGCCGACGATCAGTGGCTGAATGGCGCTGTCTGACTGTGCCAGCAGCAAATCAGGGTTCGTCATACCGGCACGAAAACGCTGGATAAGCATCGCCAGCTTTTCCCGGCGCTCGTCGCCTTCAGGGCTGCGGATCACCGCCAGCGCGGCGCGCAACGCCTGAGCCTGTGCCGGGGGCATACTGGTGCTGTAAATCAGATGGCGAGCAAACTGCAGCAGATAATCGGCCACGCTGTCAGAGCAGAGAATGGCCGCCCCGCTGACGCCAAAGCCTTTGCCGAAGGTCACCACCAGCAGCTCGGGCTTGACCTGCTGCTGCCAGCACGAACCGCGTCCTTCCTCACCAGTGACGCCAATACCGTGAGCATCATCCACCAGCAGCCACGCCTCCTGGCGCTGCGCCTCGGCGTGGATTTGCGCCAGCGGCGCGCTGTCGCCGTCCATGCTGAATACACCTTCGGTGACCACCAGCTGTTGCCCCGGACAGGGAGCCGCCAGCAGACGAGCTAAATGCTGAGTGTCGTTATGGGTAAAGCGGCGCAGCATGGCCGGGCTCAGACTGGCGGCCTCCAGCAGCGAAGCGTGGCTGAGTCGGTCTGCAACAATGCGATCCTGTTTACCCATCAGCGCGGCAATCACCGCTTGATTGGCGGCAAACCCGGAGGTAAACAGCAGCGCGCGTGAATAACCCAGCCATTGTGCCAGTTCGTCTTCCAGCGCCTGATGCGCTATGGAATAACCGCTGACATGCCCTGAGCCGCCGCTGCCGACGCCAAATCGGTCGGCCCCTTGCTGCCACGCACAGACGATCTGCGGATGGTGGCTTAGCCCAAGGTAATCGTTACTGGAAAAATTCAGATATTGACGACCATCTGCCTGCAGCCAACGCCCGGCGCCCTGTGTCACCGCATGACGACGGCGCAGAGCATCGGCAGAACGACGAGCCGCCAGCGCATCGTCAATTTTTTGCTGCCAGGTCATACAGTTGCCGCGTTGTAGTAATCGTCAGTGTCTGGAGTGCGCAGGGCCTGTTCCAGACGCTGCTGCTGTTCGTTATCGCCCGCCAGCACCGCCGTTTGCTGGGGATTCAGGCCCAGCTTGCGGAACAGCAGAAGGTCTTTATCTTCGTTCGGGTTCGGCGTGGTCAGCAGTTTACAGCCGTAGAAAATCGAGTTAGCCCCGGCCATAAAGCACATGGCCTGGGTCTGTTCGTTCATTTGTTCTCGTCCTGCAGACAGACGGACATACGAGGTCGGCATCATGATGCGCGCCACGGCGATGGTGCGGATAAAATCAAACGCATCCACATCGTCATTATCCGCCAGCGGCGTGCCCTTCACCTTCACCAGCATATTGATGGGGACGCTTTCCGGCGGAGTGGGCAGGTTTGCCAGCTGCAGCAGCAACCCGGCGCGGTCAGTGACCGTTTCGCCTAAGCCGACAATGCCGCCAGAGCAGACTTTAATCCCGGCTTCACGCACTTTATCCAGCGTATCCAGGCGTTCCTGATATGAACGGGTAGTGATGATATTGCCGTAAAACTCCGGCGAGGTGTCGAGGTTGTGGTTGTAGTAGTCGAGACCCGCGCTGGCCAGACGCTGCGCCTGCGTTTCGTCCAGCGTACCCAGCGTCATACAGGCTTCCAGCCCCAGTTCTTTCACGCCCTGCACCATTTGTTCCAGGTAAGGCATATCGCGCTCGTGTGGATTCTTCCACGCAGCGCCCATGCAGAAACGCGTTGAACCGGCTTGTTTGGCCTTACGCGCAGAGTCCAGTACCTGCTCAACTTCCATTAAACGCTCGGTTTCCAGACCGGTTTTATAGCGGGAACTTTGTGGGCAATATTTGCAGTCTTCCGGACAAGCGCCGGTTTTTATCGACAACAACGTACTGACCTGTACCTGCTGCGGGTCAAAGTGCTGACGGTGGATCTGTTGCGCTTCAAACAGCAGATCCAGCAGTGGTTTTTCAAATAATTCGGTAACTTGCGACATTGTCCAGCGAGAAGAATGAGCCATATTGGTGTTCGTTTCATTTTGAGTTTCGTGTAGACTCGTAAACCTAAATCTTTTTAATTTGGTTTACAAGTCGATTATGACAACGGACGATCTTGCCTTTGACCAACGCCATATCTGGCACCCTTACACCTCGATGACCTCCCCACTGCCGGTGTATCCGGTAGCGCGCGCTGAAGGTTGTGAACTGATTTTAGCCAGCGGCGAGAGACTGATTGACGGGATGTCGTCCTGGTGGGCGGCGATCCACGGTTACAATCACCCGCAGCTGAACGCCGCGATGAAAACGCAAATCGACGCCATGTCACACGTGATGTTTGGCGGCATTACCCATGCCCCGGCCATTGCACTGTGCCGCCAGCTGGTTGCCATGACGCCAGAACCACTGGAATGCGTTTTCCTCGCGGACTCAGGCTCCGTTGCCGTGGAAGTAGCGATGAAAATGGCGCTGCAGTACTGGCAGGCAAAAGGCGAATCTCGCCAGCGTTTCCTGACGTTCCGTAACGGGTATCACGGTGACACCTTCGGGGCGATGTCGGTCTGCGATCCTGACAACTCAATGCACAGTCTGTGGAAAGGGTATCTGCCGGAAAACCTGTTCGCCCCAGCCCCGCAAAGCCGGATGGGCGGCGAGTGGGATGAGCTGGATATGGTGCCCTTTGCCCGTCTGATGGCGGCCCATCGCCACGAGATTGCGGCAGTGATCCTGGAGCCTGTCGTTCAGGGTGCAGGCGGCATGCGCATGTACCATCCCGAGTGGTTAAAGCGCATCCGTAAGATGTGCGATCGCGAAGGTATTCTGCTGATTGCCGACGAAATCGCCACCGGCTTTGGCCGCACCGGTAAGCTGTTTGCCTGTGAACACGCCGACATTACGCCGGATATTTTATGTCTCGGCAAAGCGTTAACCGGCGGGACGATGACCCTTTCTGCCACCCTGACCACTCGCCAGGTGGCGGAAACCATCAGTAACGGCGAAGCGGGCTGCTTTATGCACGGTCCGACGTTTATGGGCAATCCACTGGCCTGTGCCGTCGCCTCCGCCAGTTTGTCTCTGCTGGAGTCGGGCGAGTGGCGCTCACAGGTGGCTGCAATCGAAGCGCAACTGCGCCGCGAACTGGCACCGGCGGCGGATTCGGCGTATGTCGCCGACGTGCGCGTTCTCGGTGCCATCGGCGTGATAGAAACCACCCACCCGGTGAAGATGGCGGCGTTGCAGAAGTTCTTTGTCGATCAGGGCGTATGGGTCAGACCGTTTGGCAAGCTTATCTACCTGATGCCACCGTATATTATCCAGCCCGAACAACTGCGTCGTCTGACCCAGGCGGTGAACGACGCCGTGCGCAATGCAACATTTTTTAGCGATTAATCGGCGGTAAACTGTGCGTTTTCTGGCTACACTTTTTGGCTAACGAGAGGAGTCGGCATGAAACTTATCAGTAACGATCTGCGCGACGGGGACAAACTCCCGCATCGCCACGTTTTAAACGGCATGGGGTATGACGGGGACAATATTTCCCCGCATCTGGCGTGGGACGATGTGCCCGCCGGGACCAAAAGTTTTGTCGTGACCTGTTACGATCCTGATGCACCAACCGGCTCCGGCTGGTGGCACTGGGTGGTGGTTAACCTGCCTGCAGATACCCGGGTTCTGCCGCAAGGGTACGGCTCCGGATTGGTTGCGTTGCCGGAAGGCGTGCTGCAAACGCGCACGGACTTTGGTAAAGCTGGCTACGGCGGCGCGGCACCGCCAAAAGGGGAAACGCATCGCTATATCTTTACGGTTCACGCGCTGGATGTGGAGCGTCTTGATGTCGATGAGGGCGCCAGCGGCGCGATGGTCGGATTTAACGTCCATTTCCATTCGCTCGCCAGCGCGTCAATTACCGCGATGTTCAGTTAAGCGTAGTGCCGGATGTCGGCTTCGCCTCATCCGGCCTACCAGGCAGACCGTAGGCCTGATAAGACGCATCAGCGTCGCCATCAGGCAATTTGCTACAGAAATTCAGGCAACAATTTCAACAGCGTTCCTTGCGCTAACAGCTCGGTCGCACACTCGATATCCGGAGCGAAAAAACGGTCCTGGGTATAATGTGAAACCTGTTCGCGCAAGGCCTGACGCGCCTGTTCCAGCAGCGGGCTTGAGGTCAGTCCTTCACGTAAATCGATCCCCTGACAGGCCGCCAGCCACTCCACGGCTATCACACCGCGCGTATTTGCCGCCATCTCCCACAGTCGGCGACCAGCCGCAGGTGCCATGGAAACATGATCTTCCTGGTTGGCCGACGTGGGCAGGCTGTCTACGCTGTGCGGGTGTGCCAGCGCTTTGTTTTCACTGGCCAGCGCGGCGGCAGTGACCTGCGCAATCATAAAGCCAGAGTTAACCCCACCATTTTTGACCAGGAATGGCGGCAACTGCGACATGTGTTTATCCATCATCAGCGCAATACGCCGCTCTGATAGCGCACCAATTTCCGCGATCGCCAGCGCCAGATTATCCGCCGCCATCGCCACCGGCTCGGCATGGAAGTTACCGCCGGAAATCACATCCCCTTCTTCGGCAAACACCAGCGGGTTGTCCGACACAGCGTTGGCTTCAACTAACAGTACGTCCATCACCTGGCGCATTTGCGTCAGGCACGCGCCCATCACCTGCGGCTGACAGCGCAGGGAATACGGATCCTGCACTTTTTCACAGTTATGATGGGATTGCGACAGCGCACTGGCGTCGGTCAGCACATGACGATACAACATAGCGGCGTCAATCTGCCCGCGCTGTCCGCGCGCGGCATGAATGCGAGGGTCAAACGGACGACGTGAGCCCAGCACCGCTTCGGTCGTCAGCGCGCCGCACACCGTCGCTGAAGCAAACAGCTCCTGGGCTTCAATCAACCCACGCAGAGCAAAGGCGGTGGACGCCTGAGTCCCGTTCAGCAGCGCCAGCCCCTCTTTTGCCTCCAGCGTAATCGGCTCCAGTCCGGCTTTTTTCAATGCCTGCGTCGCCTGGAGCCATTCCCCCTGCCAGCGTGCTTTCCCCTCACCTAGCAAAGTCAGCGACATGTGCGCCAGCGGGGCCAGATCGCCCGATGCGCCGACAGAACCTTTCGCTGGGATCAGCGGGTAAACTTCGGCGTTCACCAGCGCAATTAACGCTTCAATCACGCTCAGGCGAATACCGGAGAAACCGCGCGCCAGGCTGTTGATTTTCAGCACCATGATCAGACGCACCATGGCATCATCCAGCGCGTTGCCAACGCCAGCAGCATGTGAAAGCACCAGCGAGCGCTGAAGATTTTGCAGATCTTCCGTGGCGATACGGGTCTGGGCCAGCAGGCCAAATCCCGTATTGATGCCGTAGGCCGTTCGCCCTTCGGCAACAATATTATTCACGCAGGCCACGCTGGCGTTGATGGCATCAACCGCGCTGGGGTCCAGACTCAGTTGTACCGGCTGCTGCCAGATCTCCCGTAGCTGCGTAAAACTCAGATGACCTGGTGTTAACGTAAGCTTAGTCATTTCAGTCTTTCCCCTGCGTCCCGGCAATCATCGGTAAATTCAATCCTTGCTCAACGGCACATTCCACCGCGATGTCATACCCGGCGTCTGCGTGACGCATGACGCCCGTGGCCGGATCGTTATGCAGAACCCGAGCAATACGCGCGGCGGCTTCATCGGTGCCGTCACACACAATCACCATCCCCGCATGTTGCGAGAAGCCCATGCCGACCCCGCCGCCGTGGTGCAGCGACACCCAGGTTGCCCCGCTGGCGGTATTGAGCAGCGCGTTAAGCAGCGGCCAGTCGGACACGGCGTCAGAACCGTCGCGCATGGCTTCGGTTTCGCGGTTTGGGCTGGCAACAGAGCCAGAGTCCAGATGGTCACGTCCAATGACGATAGGCGCGGAGACTTCACCGCTGCGCACCATTTCGTTAAACGCCAGCCCCAGTTTTTGCCGCCACTCCAGACCCACCCAGCAGATACGGGCTGGCAAGCCCTGGAAGTTAATCCGCTCACGTGCCATATCCAGCCAGTGGTGCAGGTGTTTATCGTCGGCAACAATTTCTTTTACTTTGGCATCGGTCTTATAAATATCCTGCGGATCGCCGGAAAGCGCCACCCAGCGGAAGGGACCAATGCCGCGACAGAACAGTGGACGAATATAGGCGGGTACAAAGCCAGGGAAATCAAAGGCATTTTCCACGCCCATCTCTTTGGCCATCTGGCGAATGTTATTACCGTAATCAAACGTCGGCACACCCATTTTGCTAAAGTCCAGCATTGCCTGTACGTGTGTGGCCATGGAACGTTTCGCCGCCTGCACCGTACCCTGCGGATCGGATACCGCTTTTGCCTGGTACTCTTCCCAGCTCCAGCCGGACGGCAGATAACCGTGTAGCGGGTCATGAGCGCTGGTCTGATCGGTGACCATATCCGGACGCACACCACGCTTCACCAGTTCCGGAACAACGTCGGCCGCATTCGCGCATAGCGCAATAGAAACGGCTTTACCCTCACGGGTGTATTTGTCGATACGCGCCAGCGCGTCATCCAGCGTTGTGGCCTGCTCATCCACATAGCGGGTACGCAAACGGAAATCGATACGGCTTTGCTGACATTCAATGTTCAGCGAACACGCGCCCGCCAGCGTCGCGGCTAACGGCTGCGCCCCGCCCATACCGCCAAGACCAGCGGTCAGTACCCAGCGTCCACTCAGGCTACCCTGATAATGTTGACGTCCGGCTTCAACGAAGGTTTCATACGTCCCCTGCACAATGCCCTGACTGCCGATGTAAATCCAGCTCCCGGCGGTCATCTGGCCGTACATCGCCAACCCTTTCGCATCCAGTTCGTTGAAGTGTTCCCAGGTCGCCCAGTGCGGGACCAGGTTGGAGTTGGCAATCAGCACGCGTGGCGCATTGTCGTGGGTTTTGAAGACGCCGACTGGTTTACCCGACTGGACCAGCAGCGTTTCATCGGCCTCCAGTTTGGTCAGCGCCTTGACGATGGCGTCATAGCATTCCCAGTCACGCGCGGCGCGACCGATCCCGCCGTACACCACCAGCTCATGGGGATTTTCCGCCACATCAGGATCGAGATTGTTCATTAACATGCGCAGCGGCGCTTCGGTCAGCCAGCTTTTGGCCGTTAAGGTGGTGCCGCGTGGGGCACGAATATCCTGCTGACGATACTTGCTGTGAGACATGACGGAAACTCCTCAGACTGAATGTAGGCCGGATCAGGCGTATACGCCGCCATCCGGCACAGCGCCTGATGGCGACGCTAACGCGTCTAATCAGGCCTACGATGAACGGTCACATTGGTTAAAAGTATATACTTGTCTATACAATCAAACGCAAGATTATAATTAACAAGTAATCTACATTTTCGTCATACTGCGGCAGCAATCACGATTTTCAGGACATGAAGCGCCCTTGCAGACGATAGCGGGAACCCGGAAAAAGCAAACGAGCATGAGAGACAATGGATGACGCGGACCAGGTCTTGCGACGGATCAGCAGGCAGGGATCGTGTTCTTTAATGTTCAGCAGCGCGCACTCTTCCGCGCTGGCGCGAACCGCTTCGACAATATGCTCGCCTTCGGTCAACGGGGCGATCAGCGACAGATAGGCGTGCGGCGTGGTCTGACTGTAATCCTGTGTCAGGTACTCCGGCACAATCTCCGCATTGACGCAGCGATCTTCAATTTGTACAGGTAGGGAGTTTTCAAAGTGCACCATGATCGAGTGATAAATAAAGGTACCTTCTTTAACGTTCAGCGCCGTGGCCTGCTGCGCGTTCGCTCGTGTGCTTTCCAGCTTCAGCACCTCGCACCGATGCTGATGCTGGCGGGCGATAATTTCATCGGCAATGCTGCGAATTTCAAACAACGCGGACTGACCTTTCGGCTCGGCGACAAACGTACCGACGCCCTGCAAACGCACCAGCAGCCCCTCGTCAGTAAGCTCACGCAGCGCCCGATTAATAGTCATACGGCTAAAACCATACTGCGCGACCAACTCCGCTTCCGACGGGATGCGATCGTGAGGTTGCCAGATACCGCTGGCAATCTTTTCACTGATCTCCTGTTTTACCTTTTCGTAAAAAGGTGTCGGGGCAGAACGGGAGTGGGATGGGAGCATGCGTTAGCCTTCCTTACGCTGAAAAATGAGAGTGGAAAAATGGCGGCGTAACGCTATTCGACACGTCAGTGCCACCAGTGTGCGATTTGCCAGCCAAGACGCGCCGCAACGCGCGCCGCGTTGCCATCATCGTCAAAACGGGGATTAAATTCAACCATGTCTACCGCCTGCAGCTTACCGCAGCGGCACAGGGGCTCAATCAGCCTCAGCAGCGTCGACAACGGCACGCCCAGCGCGGCGGGTGCGGACACAGCGGGCATTTCCCAGACCGGTAGAACGTCGAGGTCGATGGTCAGATAGATGACGTCTACGCTGGAGATAAACTGCGCCATCTGTGCCTGCGCGTTTTGACAGTGCAGATCCTCCACCACTGTAACCCCAAGCCGCTGCGCTTCATCCCACAGCGCCTGGGTGTTAGCCGCCCGGTTAACACCAAAGCAGGCGTAATGAAATTCACGCTGCTGCACGTCGCAAAGCTGCGCCAACTGGCGAAACGGCGTTCCGGAGGTGGCCCGATCGGCATGGCGTAAGTCGAGGTGGGCATCGAGATTGACGATGCCCACGGTTAAGCGTGGGAACGCATCCAGCACACCTGCACCGTGGGCAAAGGCGGTTTCGTGCCCGCCCCCCAGCACGAAAGTGCGCATCTCAGCCTGCTGACAACGCTGTACCGCATGGCGTAACGCCTGCTGCGCCCCTTCGAGATCGGGGGCTTGCGCCACAATGTTGCCCAGATCCACCAGCCGGTCATGGCCTTGGTGGCTGGCTAAATTCGCCAGCGCTTTACGCAGTGCATCAGGTGCGCCAGCCGCCCCCGTGCGTCCCTGATTACGCTTTACGCCTTCATCGCAGGCGAATCCCAGCAGCGCTATCTGTTCACGATAGTTTTCCGGGCTAAACGCTGCACTGAGCGTGATGGTCTGAAACAGGCGCAGCGCGTTGGGTGACTCAGCGCGATCATCACGACCTTGCCAAAGCGCGGGAGATGCGGGATGCCAGTGACTCATGATGGTTGTCCTCGGAATACGCGTTGATACAGCGGGTTGCGGCCAGGTTCATACAGGATCTCAACCGGAAGGTGGGCGTCCCACACCACAAAGTCCGCCACGAACCCGGCCTTCAATTGCCCATGGGTCGCCTGACGACCAAGGGCTTGCGCCGCATGACGCGTGACGCCCGCCCACGCTTCTTCCGGCGTTAAGCCAAACTGCACGCAGGCCATGTTCATCGCCCAGTGCAAACTGATAAACGGACTGGTACCAGGGTTGAAATCCGTCGCCACCGCCATTGGCACGTTATATTGACGTAGCCACTCCACCGGCGGGCGCTGTTTCTCTTTAAGAAAATAAAAGGCACCGGGTAGCAGGACCCCTACCGTGCCGCTGTGGCTCATCGCCGCCACGCCCGCTTCATCAAGATATTCAATATGATCGGCCGATAATCCGTGATAGCGACTTACCAACTGCGCACCACCGAGCAACGACAGCTGTTCAACGTGGCCCTTAACCGGAATGCCCAACGCCTGAGCGGCCTGAAATACCCGTTCACTTTGCGCCAGGCTAAACCCAACGCTTTCACAAAACAGGTCGACAGTCTCAAACAGTCCCTGTTCCCACAGCTGCGGCAAAATGGTCTCGCACACCAGCGTAATATAGCCGTCAGGATCGTCACGGTATTCCGCCGGTGTCGCGTGCGCGGCCAGCAGCGTGGGGCTGATTTCAAGGGTATTTTCCGCCGCCAGCGCAGAGATCACGCGCAAAATTTTCTCTTCTGTCACCAAATCCAGACCATAGCCTGATTTCACTTCCAGCAACGTGACGCCTTCTTTTATCAGCCGTTCCATGCGCGCGCGCGCCACGGCAAGGAGCTGATCGTCAGATGCGCGGCGGGTCGCCGACACGGTGGCGTTTATGCCCCCACCCTGGGCGCTGATTTGCTGGTAAGACACACCATTCAGCCGCTGCTCCCACTCGCCTGCACGATTTCCGCCAAAAACCAGATGCGTGTGGCAATCAATCAAACCTGGCGTAACCAGCCGACCCTGCATATCAAAGGTATTGTCATGTGTGCGGTATAACGAGGATTCAGGCACGATGGCGCGAATCTTGCCCTGTCGAATAATCAGCGCGTGACCGTCCACCAGCCCATACGGGGTATTACGTTCAGGATCCATGGTCGCCAGGCGGACGTTACGCCAGATGGCATCATCAGGGAAAAATTGCTGCATTCCACTCACCACTTGTCATAGGTTGTATAGACATTTATTGAGATCCTGCGGATATTGTCAACCTGAAGGGCGATAATTGTTATTTAATTGTGATATCAGGACGTTCTGCATCCGACATTGCTGCTATAAAAAACAACTTTTTACCTTTTCGCCTTTCCGTTTCGCTCAACTTAGTATAAAAAAGCAGGCTTCAATGGATAAATTTCAAAGCCCGGAGCAACCTGTGAACATTTCATCAGTTTCCCGTCTGGCGCTGGTAATGGCTTTTGGCGTGACGCTGACCGCCTGTAGCGCAACCTCGCCCGATCAAATTCCTTCCGACCAGACCGCGCCAGGCACCTCCTCGCGCCCGATTCTGTCGGCCAATGAAGCCAGCAATTTTGTCGCGGCTCATTATTTTTCTGCACTGACGCCAAACACCGCGCCGTGGTCCCCTTCTGCGATTTCTCTGCCCGCAAAGCCTGATTTTGTTGTCGGCCCGGCAGGGACTCAGGGCGTCACCCACACCACCATTCAGGCGGCGGTGGATGCAGCAATCATTAAACGCACCAACAAGCGTCAATATATTGCGATCATGCCGGGTGAATATCAGGGCACGGTTTATATCCCGGCAGCAACGGGCAGCCTGACGCTGTACGGCATGGGCGAAAAACCGCTTGATGTGAAAATTGGCCAAGCAATTGACGGAGAGATGAGCACCGCTGACTGGCGTCGTACGGTCAACCCAGGCGGTAAATATATGCCGGGTAAACCTGCGTGGTATATGTTTGATAATTGCCAGAGCAAGCGCGGTACCAACATTGGCGTACTGTGTTCTGCGGTCGTCTGGTCACAAAACAACGGTCTGCAGTTACAGAACCTGACCATCGAAAACAACCTCGGCGACAGCGTGGATGCAGGTAACCACCCGGCCGTTGCTCTGCGTACCGATGGCGATAAAGTACAGATCAACAACGTCAACATTCTGGGTCGTCAGAACACCTTCTTCGTAACCAACAGCGGTGTACAAAACCGTCTGGAAAACGATCGTCAACCGCGTACGCTGGTGACAAACAGCTACATTGAAGGCGATGTGGATATTGTTTCTGGTCGCGGCGCGGTGGTATTCGAAAACACCGATTTCCGCGTCGTCAATTCTCGCACCCAGCAGGAAGCCTACGTGTTCGCACCTGCCACGCTGTCGAACATTTATTACGGTTTCCTTGCCGTCAACAGCCGCTTTACAGCTGCCGGTGATGGCGTGGCGCAGTTAGGCCGCTCACTGGATGTCGATGCTAACACCAACGGTCAGGTGGTGATCCGTGACAGCGTGATCAACGAAGGCTTTAACATGGCGAAGCCATGGGGTGACAGCGTAATCGGTAAGCATCCGTTTACCGGCAACACCGGTGCGGAAGACGACAAAGGTGAAATCCAGCGTAACCTGAACGACACCAACTTTAACCGCATGTGGGAATACAACAACCGCGGTGTGGGTAGCAAAGTGGTTGCCGAGCCGAAGCAGTAAACGTCATTCTCTTATGTAGGCCCGGTAAGCGCATGCGCCACCGGGCAATGTGCCGGATGGCGACGAAAACCGCCATCCGGCCTACAGTAAGCCTTACATCAAACGCGCTTTATTCGCGTTAATCAAACTTCCTGCCTTGATGATTTCACGCTCTTCCGCCGTCAGACTTTCCATATACAGGCTAATTTCACTGACCGACCCATTCTCATACAGTACGTATGCGGTAATCTCGCGACTGCATGCGTCCAGCGCGCGACGAATACCGGGAATGTAAATATAATCACCCACCTCGAAAGACGGCTTCCCGGTCATCTGCAGCGGCAGCATCCCCCAGTTGATGACGTTGGAACGGTAACGCTTGGTGGCATATTCCTCGGTGATATTCGCCAGCCCACCAATCACGCGCTGGCAGCTTGCCGCCTGCTCACGCGCGGAACCATCTCCCGGTTTGACGGCATAAATCATGCTGCCAATCCCCGTTTCCAGTGGCACAACATCTTCCTGACCGGCAATCTGACGAATACGGTCGAAGATGGGTGACAATGCGCTGTTCACACCACCAGCCCGTCGCTGTTTTTCCAGCTCAGCAGTAGCTTTACTCCTCCCCACGTAACCGGGATCCCGCCGTGAAAGCGTAAATTCCGCCAACCCTAAAGGATTTGAGCGATAGGACGACGTCTCCCCGGATGGGATCAGCTCGTCGGTCGTCGTCACTTCATCAAGAATTTTCGAGGCGACCTTCAACAAAATATTGTCAGTCAGTGCGCCAAGCTCCGGCCAGTCTTTAATATTGGGACCATAGATTAACGCCTGCTGCGTGGCACCTTTCACAAAGCCCTGATACACACGACTTTTATAAGGCGCAGGGTCAAATGCATAGGCCGGAATTTCGTCCCAACAGTCCAGGTCGGTTGCCGGGGTCAGGAATCCGCCGTTTACCGCTGTTGCGGCTATGGAACGCGCGTCCATCAGCGCCACGGCTGACATTTGCCCGTTGCCCGGCTTCGAGCCTTCGCGGTTAGGGAAATTACGTGTGGTATGGCGAATGCTCAGCCCGTTATTGACTGGTGTGTCACCCGCGCCGAAGCAAGGGCCACAGAACGCAGTTCGGATAATGGCACCCGCGCCCATCAAATCCGCCACCACGCCTTTCTTCGCTAAGTCCATAAACACCGGCTGTGATGAGGGGTAGACCGCCAGCGAGAAGGTGTCGCTACCGCAGGATTGACCGCGTAGCGCACTGGCGGCGGCAATCACGTTTTCGTAGTTGCCGCCCGAGCACCCGGCAATGATCCCCTGCTGTACTTTTAAACGCCCATTCTCAACTTTGTCGAGCAGTGAGAGGCTGGCTTTCCCTTGCGCGATACGCGCAGATTCAATTTCGATCCCGCGAAGAATATCGGTGAGATTCTCATTGAGGGTGTCAATTTCATAGACGTTGCTGGGGTGGAAAGGCAGCGCGATCATTGGCTTGATGGCGCTCAGATCAACATAAATACAGCCATCGTAATACGCCATCGGCTGCGGGTTCAGCAGGCGATAGTCTTGCTCACGGCCATGTAGCGCCAGCCAACTGCGGGTTTCGTCATCCGTTTGCCAGACGGAGCTCAGACAGGTGGTTTCTGTCGTCATCACATCAACGCTGTTGCGAAAATCTGTGGAGAGAGACTTAATACCCGGACCGACAAACTCCATCACTTTATTTTTGACGTAGCCGTTTTTAAACACCGCGCCGATAATAGCTAGCGCGACATCCTGCGGCCCCACGCCAGGTGCCGGTTTTCCGGTCAGATAGACCGCAACAACGTCAGGATAATCAACATCCCAGGTATCGTTTAACAGTTGCTTGACCAGCTCGCCGCCACCTTCACCGACTGCCATTGTGCCCAGTGCGCCATAGCGCGTATGGCTGTCTGAGCCGAGGATCATTTTTCCGCCGCCGGCCATCATCTCACGCATATATTGATGGATCACCGCAATATGTGGAGGCACAAAAATGCCCCCATAGCATTGCGCCGCGGACAGCCCGAACAGATGATCGTCACCGTTAATGGTCCCGCCTACCGCACATAATGCGTTATGGCAGTTGGTCAACACGTAAGGCAACGGGAAACGCTCCATACCTGAAGCTTTCGCTGTCTGAATAATGCCGACAAAGGTAATATCGTGTGACGCTAATGAGTCAAACTTAATTTTAAGCTTGTTCATATCTCCCGACGTATTGTGTGCCGACAGAATCGACCAGGCGATAGTCCCTTTTTTCGCGTGATCTTTTTCGATATGCCCGGAACAATGTTCCTCGGTTAACAGTTCATTGTTTTCGGAGAGAAAGACGCCTTTCTCATATAATTTAATCATCACATACTCCATCGTACAACGCCCGCACAAATACCGTGCACAAAGGCATTGTTAATCAATAAATTTAATAGGCTGAAGATTGACGTGTTATTTACAACATATTCCAGTCAATCAACATGCTCCACCACCATACGCCCAGGGTGATATGCACAATAAAAGTTAAGAATGTCAGCATGCCGCCAACCAGCCACCACGATTTAATGTCGTTATAGCCCACACCGAAAATAACCGGACCCGCCGCGCCGCCATAATGGGTTACCATTCCGCCATATGAGTTAGAGAACAGTAATGCCAGAGCCGTTAACATCAGTGGTGCACCAGAGACATTCGCTAACATGGCAAAGACGGGCATCATCGCCACAATATAAGCGCTACCGGAAGCGAAGAAATAGCGGACAATAATACTCAGAAACAAAATAACGAAGAAGGCTACATTGCTATGATTGTCAAAAGAGAGGTTATTTTTGAACAGTTCAGCTAACCAGTCAAAAAACTTCACTTTCGATAATAAAGAACTCAGGCCAATAATTCCGCCGTACCAAATTAAGGTATTCCAGCCCCCTTTATTTTTTACCACATCATCCCAGGTCACTACGCCCAAGAGGAGCATCGCGCCCATCACTACAATGGCCACCGTTGATTCATCAACGCCGAGGCTTTTACTGAAGATCCACCCTAATAGTGCAAGAACAAAAATGCCCAACAGCATTTTTTCTCGCCCTTTCATCGGCCCCAGTTCCTGGAGCCCGGCTTTGGCGATGGTTTTGTTATCCACTTTGGTAATTTCAGGCGGATACATAAAGTAGATAACTAATGGAGTCAGGAGCAACATCACAATACCAGGTAAACTCGCCGCCAGCGCCCATCCGCCCCAACTTAACTGCAGGTGACAGATATCGTTAATCATTTTCAATGCCAGGATGTTGCCTGCCATGGCGGTAAAAAACATATAGCTGGTGGTTTTGGTGACCATATAGACCGTCATCATCAGGTAATGGCCAACACGGCGTGGGCTTCTGTCTGGTTCAGACCCCAATGCCACCGCCACGCTATTGATGATTGGCAGCACAATCCCTCCCGCTCGCGCGGTGTTAGATGGTGTTGCTGGCGCCAAAACCAGGTCCAGAAAAACAGTGACGTAGCCTAGCCCCAGTGTGGTATTCCCGATTTTGCCGATCAAAATATAGGCAATGCGCTTGCCCAGACCGGTAGTCACAAACGCGGCACTTAGCGTAAATGCAGAGAAAACCAGCCACGTGGTGCCTGACGCATAACCGCTGAGAACGCTGCTGGTTTTTAGTACGCCGTGACCTAAATTACCGACCACGACCATTGATGCCGCGACGGCAATCAACAACACTACCGGCTCAGGAAAAGGTTTGATCACCAACCCGACAATAGCGGCAAGATAAATACCGAAAAGAACCCAGGCCAGTTCCGTTAATCCTGCTGGCGCAGGAATAATGCCAATAATACAGGGGATCGCCAATATAACGATTAGCTTCCATAATGATTTCACATTCATGTGGTATTCCTGATTTATACGTACAGGCAATCTCGCGAAATAAATCCAGTATCCGCGATGCATAACCGTTTTAATTAACGTTATGCGGGAAGGTAAACCTCACCAGAAAATATTTTCCGGGCGGTGCGAATCACCGAGGCGCGAATAGCCGTAGCATCATCACTTTCATTACTCAAATAAATATCCAGTGAGCCACCGGGGTGTTCAATGCTGATATTTCCATACCCTACCCCCGGTGCTACCTGCTGAGTTACCGTCCCAGCAATCACGCAACTGCTGGCAATGGCAATAGCGCCAGTGATCGCCAGCGCTTTATGGCAAGCGTGAGGCATAAAATAGCGCACAGTAATTGCACCACTCTGCTGCGGCGCTGAAATAAGGATAGGTTTAGGAATGACCATATTGGAAACATCCCCTAACCCCATAGCCAGCCCTGCCTGACAGCGAATAGATTCCATGCGTGCTAATAATTCTGAGTCAGCATCCAGTTCTTCCGGTGATTCATAACCGGTTTTGCCCAGATATTCAGCGGGAATAATCACCACCGGTGTCGCCATATCTATACAGGTCACCGGAACGGTATCAAAATAATCACGATGGTTCCCCGTTGGGAAAATACGTCCTGTTTTGGATCCCGCAGCATTCAGGAACGTGAGTGCCACAGGCGCTGACGTACCCGGTACGCCGTCTATTTTTACCGGGCCTTCATATTCAACAACACCTTGCGGCGTCTGCACATCGGCTTCAATAAATGTATTGGTGTTTATATTGCGAATCCGTACGCGCGTCGTCGGCGCTGTGGCGGCAATCAGCCCATTTTCGATGGCGAATCCCCCAACGGCGGAAAGCATATTGCCGCAATTTGGCGTGGTATCGACACGTTGTTCATGCACCAAAACCTGAGCAAATAAATAATCAATATCTGCCTGTGGGTCGGTTGAACGGCTGATAATCGCCACTTTACTGGTTAGCGGATTACCCCCACCAATACCGTCGATTTCCAGCGCATTCCCGGAACCCATAATTTTAATCAATACATCATCACGCTGCGTTTTCTCTTGTGGTAGATGTTCTGCTAATAAAAATGCGCCTCTGGAGGTTCCTCCACGCATCATAACGCAAGGTATTTTTTTCACGCCAATGCCCTCAACTATATTATTCATATTAAAGACAGGATTACATGCGTGAAATACGCTGGCTAATGACTTTGTTGTCGTAATTAGTGACTTTTTTTTATTAATTCAAGATTAACATTGGCAGGTAAACTGGTCGCTCTATCAGGACAGAACGTCCCTTAACCTTGTCTGGAGTCGGAATGAAACATGAATTATCGAGCATGAAAGCATTTGTCACGCTGGCAGAGTCCAATTCTTTTAACAATGCGGCTAAGTTACTTAATATTACGCAACCTGCATTAACACGTAGAATAAAGAAAATGGAAGAGTATTTACACACTCAACTATTTGAGAGAACAACCCGCAAAGTCACATTAACAAAAGCAGGCCAGTTGTTATTACCAGAAGCCCGTGAATTAATTAGAACCCTAGATGAAACAATCTTTAATATCAGCAAAATGAATACACATTATCACGGGATGGTAACGTTATCCTGTATCCCTACCGCCGTTTTCTATTTTTTACCGTTGGCGATCGGCAAATTTAATGAGCTATATCCCAATATTAAGGTGCGAATTATTGAACAAGGTACGAATAATTGTATGGAATCCGTACTTTGCAACGAGGCTGATTTTGGCATAAACATGAACAACATCACAAATTCTTCCATTGAATTCACCCCGCTGGTTAACGAACCCTTTGTTCTGGCATGTCGGCGCGATCATCCGCTCGCCCATAAACAGCTGGTCGAATGGCAAGAACTGGTGAATTGCAAATTAATAGGCGTGCGTTCGTCGAGCGGTAACCGATTGCTGATTGAGCAACACCTGGCAGATAAACCGTGGAAGCTGGATTGGTTTTACGAGGTTCGCCATTTATCCACCTCGCTTGGCCTGGTGGAGGCTGGGCTGGGGGTTTCCGCGTTGCCAGGGTTGGCCATGCCGCACACGTCGCATCCAACGCTGATCGGCATCCCGCTGGTTGAGCCGGTGATTAGGCGCACGTTAGGCGTTATTCGGCGTAAAGATGCGGTGCTCTCTCCTCCCGCTGAACGCTTTTTTTCTCTGCTGTTAAATCTGTGGGCCGAAGAGAAGGACAACTTGTGGCGACCGATTTCCGATCTCCAGGGGAAACAGAGTGCCTGATGGCGGCTAATGCCTTATCAGGCCTACGAAGCGTGTGCTTATCGTAGGCCATTTGGCATAAAGTCTTAGTATGCGTTGATCACGACCCACATCGGGCCTTGTCCAACCGCATAGCGACCTTTCTCGGTCAGCAGTCCCTGCTCACCCGCAATGTCATACACCGCAATGTGGTGCGATTTCTGCCCGGCGGCAATCAGGTATTTTCCGCGGCTGTCGATATTAAAACCACGCGGCTGGGTTTCGGTAGGCTGGAAGCCCTCTTTGGTCAGCACACTGCCATCTTCTGACACGCTAAACACCGTAATCAGGCTGGCGGTACGGTCACAGGCATACAGATGACGACCATCAGGCGTGATATGAATATCTGCCGCCCAGCGGGTGTCGGAGAAATCAGCTGGCATCATATCCAGCGTTTGTACGCACTCGATTTTGCCGTGCGGATCGTTCAGTTCCCAGACATCAACCGAACTGTTCAGCTCATTGACGCAATAGGCGTACTGATGATTCGGATGGAACGCCATATGACGCGGTCCCGCGCCCTCTACGGTCGTCACCTCCACCGGATCCTGTGCGATCAGCTTGCCATCATCACTGAGGCCAAATAGACAGATACGATCCTGCTTCAGTGCGGGAACCCACAGCGTGCGGTTATCCGGAGAGATATTGGCCGAGTGGCACCCGTCCATACCTTCTACTACGTCCACCAGCTCAACCGGTAGGCCATCCTCCAGACGCGTCACGCTCACGCTGCCTGCGTTGTACGATCCGACAAACACAAAACGACCTTGATGATCGGTCGAAATATGCGTCGGGCTGCCCGGCAGCGCAGATTCTGCGGCAAAGGTCAGCGCACCGTCATCCGGCGCAATACGGTAGGCCAGCACGCGAAACTCAGGACGCACGCCAACATACAGATAGCGCTTATCCGGGCTGACGACCATCGGCTGCACCTGACCCGGTACATCAACCACCTGCGTCAGCGTCAGTGAACCGTCGTGGTTCAGGCTCCAGACGTGGATCTGCTGACTTTCAGGGCTGGCGGTATAAACGGTTTGCTTCATGAATGCTCCTTTTACTTTTTGGCAAGTGGCTGCAATTGCCTGACACACGCCTAAGGTAGACGCTTTTAACGGTGAATGCTTAATTAAGACTCAGAATTTTGTCCGGTTGCCGACTCGGTGTACCATGCCCAAAGACACAATTCTCAACCTTAATCTGGAATAACTGATGACCACTCGCGTGATTGCCCTGGATTTAGACGGTACGTTGCTGACCCCGAAAAAAACCTTACTGCCCTCTTCTCTCGAAGCGCTCTCGCGCGCCAGAGAAGCCGGCTACCAACTTATCATTGTCACAGGTCGCCATCACGTTGCTATTCATCCTTTTTATCAGGCACTGGCGCTGGATACACCTGCAATTTGCTGTAATGGCACTTACTTGTATGATTATCAGGCAAAAAAGGTTCTGCAATCCGATCCCCTTCCCGTTGATCAGGCACTGCAACTGATCGATCTGCTGGAGGCACATCAGATCCACGGTCTGATGTATGTAGACGATGCCATGCTGTATGAGCGCCCGACCGGGCATGTGGTACGTACCGCAAACTGGGCGCAAACCCTGCCGCCGGAGCAGCGTCCCACCTTTACCCAGGTCCCCTCACTGGCGCAGGCCGCACAGGACGTTAACGCCGTCTGGAAATTTGCCCTGACCGACGAAGATATTCCTAAGCTGCAGCATTTTGGCAAGCACGTTGAGCAACAACTGGGGCTGGAGTGCGAATGGTCATGGCACGATCAGGTCGACGTGGCCCGCAAAGGCAACAGCAAAGGAAAACGCCTGACCCAGTGGATTGAAGCGCAGGGCGGGTCAATGGAGAATGTCATCGCCTTTGGCGACAACTTTAACGATATCAGTATGCTGGAAGCCGCAGGCACCGGCGTGGCGATGGGCAATGCAGACGACGCGGTCAAAGCCCGCGCCAATATCGTGATTGGTGACAACACCACCGACAGCATCGCCAAATTTATTTATTCTCACCTGCTGTAATCAGGCGGTTATCGACACGCTCTTAATTTGCGCGTACAGCCACAGGCCAGGTTTGATGCCCAGTTCATCCCTGGCCCACGGGCTGATCCTCGCCCACAGCGTTTTACCGCCGACCTCAAGCTGCACTTCCACCTGCCCGTTGTCGTCATAGCACTGCGCGACCTTGGCGCGCAACACGTTGCGAATACTGGTCTGCTGCGGCGGTTGTAATACCAGTGATACATCCGAGGCCTGAATACGAATACGCAGCGCGGTTTGCAGCGGCTGCTCCAGTTTATTAACCCACAGATGCTGGTCGCCCAGCGCCAGCGCGGTCATTGAATAATGCGGATGATGTTCTAGCACGCTGACTTTGAGGATGCTGCTTTGCTGTTCTTTCGGTAGCCAGGGGTGCATCACGCTGCTGCCCCAGACATCCTCCAGCGAGCCAAACGCTTTTACCTGGCCGTTCTCCAGCACCATCACTTTATCGGCCAGATGCAAAATCTCATCCAGCGAATGGCTGACATACAGCATCGGGATGTTGATTTCGCGCGCCAGGCGTTGCAGGTAGGGTAGCAGTTCACGCTTACGCGGAATATCCAGTGACGCCAGCGGCTCGTCAAGCAGCAGCAACTCAGGCGCGGTCAGCAGCGCCCGACCAATGGCCACGCGCTGTTTTTCACCGCCGGAAAGGCTACCAGGCAGGCGCTCGAGTAGCGGTTCAATCCCTAACAACGTCACCAGCTTATCAAACTGCCCGGCCATGCTTTTCGCCATGCCGTAGCGCAGGTTACCGCGCACTTTATAATGCGGGAACAGGCGCGCATCCTGAAAAACGTAGCCGACCCGGCGTTTTTCAGGGGTTAAACAGATGCCATTTTCTACATCGTTCAACACCCGACCGTTGAGCACAATGCGCCCGGACTGCGGCTTCGTCAGTCCGCTAATGGCGTTAATCAGCGAGGTTTTGCCCGCCCCGGACACGCCAAAAATCGCGGTAATGCCAGTGGCGGGTAACGTTTCGTTGAGCGTCAGACAGTGCGAGCCTAACGTCTGGGTGAAATTCAGTTCCAGCATGATTATCGCCCCGTCCGTTCGCGGCTGATGCGCGCCAGCCACTCAGAAATCAGTAGCGAAATTAACGCCAGCACAATAGAAATCAGGCAAAGTCTCGCCGCCGCGCTTTCACCGCCAGGAGTCTGAATCAGGGTGTACATCGCCGAAGGGATAGTGCGGGTTTCGCCAGGAATATTGGAAACGAAGGTGATCGTCGCGCCGAACTCGCCGAGCGAGCGGGCAAATGCCAGCACCGTGCCGACAATAATGCCCGGTAGCATCAGCGGCAAGGTGATGGTCAGGAATACGCGCCAGCGACCGGCCCCCAGCGTACGGGCGGCCTGTTCCAGCTTGACGTCCACGCCTTCAAGCGCCAGACGGATGGCCCTCACCATCAGCGGGAAAGACATCACCGCCGCCGCCAGCACCGCGCCGCGCCAGCTGAAGGCAAACGTAATACCAAACCAGTCGTACAGCCGCTCGCCGATAAATCCGCGTCGCCCCATGGCCACTAACAGCAGATAACCGACCACCACCGGTGGCAGTACCAGTGGCAAGTGCAGCACGCTGTCGAGCAGAGCTTTACCTGGAAACGTGCAGCGCACCAGCAGCCAGGCAAAGAAGATCCCAAACGGCAGGCTGAACAGCACGGCCAGGGAAGAAACTTTCAGGCTCAGTATAACGGCCTGCCATTCAGGATCGCTGAGTATCATTACTTGGTCGTAAATCCATAACGTTTAAAGATATCAGCAGCCTGCGGTCCTTTCAGGTAATCATAGAACGCGCTGACCGTGGCGTTAGAATGCCCATCAACAATCGCGATAGGGTATTCGACTTTTTTGTGTGAATCTTCCGGGAACGTGGCGACTACTTTGACGCCTTTGCTGGCGACGGCATCGGAACCGTAAACAATCCCCAGCGGCGCTTCGTTACGTTCGACCAGCGCCAGTGCGCCGCGTACGTCTTCAGCTGGGGCCAGTTTCGGCGCCAGAGTATCCCATGCGCCCAGTTTTTGCAGCGCTTCTTTGGCATAAATGCCCGCCGGAACATGTTCCGGGTCACCGACCGCCAGACGCCCACCGTTCAACAGGTTGGTCCAGTTGGTTTTACTGTCGATGGCAAACGCTTTCTGCTCGCTCGCTTTTGGCGCCACGACCACCAGGCTGTTACCGAGCAGCGTTTTACGTGATGCGGTGTCGATAGACTTTTTGTCTACCGCATAATCCATCCATTTCTGGTCGGCAGAAATAAACAGATCGGCGGGCGCACCGGCTTCAATTTGGCGCGCCAGCGTAGAAGACGAGGCAAAAGAGGAGACGACGTCCACGTTCTTCTCTTTTTTATACTGGGCTGCAATGTCCTGCATCGCATTTGTCAGCGACGCCGCGGCGAACACCGTAATTTTGCCTTCATCCGCCAATGCATGCCCGGCAACAGAAAGAGAGAGTGTTGCCCCTGCAAACAAGCGTAACCATGTACGTGCCATCTGTAACTCCTTTGCGTTTCGTTATGTACGCAGCAATATAACGATTAATTCAGGATTTTCCCAGTGGTTATTCGTACCCATCAAAGGTTATATAAAGAAATTATCGGCAGGAAAAGCAGGATCTTGAGAAACTACAGGCACCGAAAACGAGCTGGAAGGCGAAAAAGATAAACGCCCGACTGAGCGGGCGTTTGGGGAATCAATGGTTCTGTTTGGACTGATCTTTCTGACCGATACCGGAGAAAATGTTGAACACTTCACCCAGTCCGTAAATCAGCCCCAGAATGATGGCCATCACCACAGGAACCATGATTACGGCGAATACCAGACTTTTCAATAACTCTAACATGATCAACTCCAGATATAGTCCTTAGCTGTATTTTAACCCCATAACGCAGAATTGCACTCCCCTTTTGTGCGGTCGACTTTGCGCGCGCCCGGTTTTCCGTCACAATATCCCTTTTGCCAGGAGCTTGATATGCAGGCCGAAATCCTTCTTACCCTGAAACTTCAGCAAAAGCTGTTTGCCGATCCCCGCCGCATTTCGCTGCTTAAGCACATTGCGCTTTCCGGCTCTATTAGTCAGGGCGCGAAGGATGCGGGCATCAGTTATAAAAGCGCCTGGGATGCCATCAATGAGATGAACCAGCTCAGTGAGCAAACGCTGGTAGAGCGCGCCACCGGCGGCAAAGGCGGCGGCGGCGCGGTATTAACCCGCTATGGCCAGCGCCTAATCCAACTTTACGATTTGCTGGCACAAATTCAGCAGAAAGCGTTTGATGTCCTGAGCGACGACGACGCCCTGCCGCTGAACAGTTTGCTGGCAGCCATCTCCCGTTTTTCACTACAAACCAGCGCCCGTAACCAGTGGTTTGGCACCATTACCGCACGCGACCACTCTCAGGTTCAGCAGCATGTTGATGTCCTGCTTGCCGATGGCGAAACGCGGCTGAAAGTCGCGTTGACGGCGCAAAGTGGCGAACGTTTAGGGCTGGATGAGGGTAAAGAAGTGCTGGTCCTGCTGAAGGCGCCATGGGTGGGGATCACCCAGGACGACGCTATCGCCCAGGCGGCTGATAACCAACTACAGGGGACCATCAGCCATATTGAGCGCGGCGCCGAACAGTGCGAAGTGTTAATGGCGCTGCCCGATGGCCAGACGCTGTGCGCCACGGTTCCGTCGGAAGACGCCGCGACGCTGCAAGAAGGCGCTAACGTCACCGCGTATTTCAACGCCGACAGAGTGATTATTGCCACGTTGTGTTGAGTCGATTGACATCGGCTCGCAGAACACGTATCCCTGTTGTTCATTGCTGCAAAACATGGGATATAAAATGTCATCGTTGCAAATTTCGCAAGGCACGTTTCGTCTGAGCGACACAAAAACGCTCCAGTTGAATACGTTGACGTTGAACGCGGGGGATAGCTGGGCGTTTGTCGGTTCTAACGGCAGTGGGAAATCCGCGTTAGCGCGTGCGCTGGCGGGGGAATTGCCGCCGTTAAAAGGCGAGCGTCGCTGTCAGTTCACGCGTATCACCCGACTCTCCTTTGAGCAGTTGCAACAACTGGTCAGCGACGAATGGCAGCGTAATAACACCGATCTCCTCAGCCCCGGCGAAGACGACACCGGACGCACGACGGCAGAAATCATTCTCGATGAAATCAAAAATCCAGCGCGCTGCAAAGCGCTGGCGCAGAAGTTTGGCATTGCGCATCTGCTCGACAGGCGTTTCAAATACCTCTCTACCGGCGAAACACGTAAAACCCTACTTTGTCAGGCGCTGATGTCGGAACCGGAATTGCTGATCCTGGATGAACCGTTTGACGGACTGGACGTTGCGTCACGTCATCAGTTAGCGGATTTGCTCGCCACGTTGCATCAGGCAGGTATTACGCTGGTGCTGGTCCTCAACCGCTTTGATGAGATTCCAGAATTCGTGCAGTTTGCTGGCGTCCTCGCGGATTGCACCCTGACTGAAACCGGCGAGAAAGCCGGTTTACTGCAACAGGCATTGATAGCCCAGCTTGCGCATAGCGAACAACTGGCCGGGATTACATTACCCGAACCCGATGAACCCTCTGTTCGCCGTACGTTGGCCGATCACGAGCCGCGTATTGTGCTCAACGATGGCGTGGTCTCGTATAACGATCGCCCTATTCTGCATCACTTGAGCTGGCAGGTGAATCCAGGCGAACACTGGCAAATTGTCGGCCCAAATGGCGCGGGGAAATCCACCCTGCTCAGCTTAATCACCGGCGATCACCCACAGGGTTACAGCAACGCACTGACGCTGTTTGGTCGTCGTCGCGGCAGCGGTGAAACCATCTGGGATATTAAAAAACACATTGGCTATGTCAGCAGCAGCCTGCACCTCGAGTACCGCGTCAGTACCACGGTACGCAACGTGATCCT
This sequence comes from Citrobacter freundii, assembly GCF_029717145.1. Lineage (NCBI taxonomy): Bacteria > Pseudomonadati > Pseudomonadota > Gammaproteobacteria > Enterobacterales > Enterobacteriaceae > Citrobacter > Citrobacter freundii. The sequence continues at coordinate 3,247,177 of NZ_CP099222.1, forward strand.
CTCCGGTTATTTTGATTCGATCGGTATCTACCAGGCGGTTTCTGACCGGCAGCGTAAGCTGGTACAGCAGTGGTTAGACATTCTGGGCATCGATAAGCGTACTGCCGACGCGCCGTTTCACAGCCTTTCCTGGGGTCAGCAGCGACTGGCGCTGATTGTTCGCGCGCTGGTTAAGCACCCTACTCTGTTAATCCTCGATGAACCCTTGCAGGGGCTGGATCCGCTGAATCGCCAGTTGATCCGCCGTTTTGTTGATGTGCTGATCGGCGAAGGTGATACCCAGTTGCTGTTCGTTTCTCACCACGCCGAGGATGCGCCAGCCTGTATTACGCATCGACTGGAGTTTGTGCCTGACGGCGAGATCTATGGCTATCGACAAACGTCCCTGGAATAATAAACATGTTATTTCAGGCAAGCTGTTCCGTTCACCTCATATATATAGCTTCTCCGATGCCACACTACCCGTGAACGGGTAAAGGGCGCTCTCCGCCACGCCCTTTACAATCCCGGCTCCCGGCGGGAAAATTGCCACTTAGTGGTCCCCTCCGCTAATTCCTCCAGGCTACCGGGCCGGGCGCGAGGAAGCGTCCATGCAAAACGCGCCCTGAACCCGCATCCCTGCGGGTTCTCCCGGCCTTACGGAAACTCGTCGGCAATTTTCAGCCGGACCAGCCCACACCTAACCACCGGTGTTGTTATTTGAACTTACCTGAACAGAGAAATTAATTTGACTGAAAGTCAGAGCGCTGAAGCGACATCCTGCTCCGGGCTAATACATTTTCCATACATGTCTAACTGACGTGCTGTACGCATTGGACGCCCATTTTTTTACCTGCTTTTTCGGATAAATGGCGCAGTCGTGAACAAACCCTATGATTTACAATTAAAAAAAAGACGCTAAACGGTGAAAACACTGAAGTGTAAACGATTCCACTAATTTATTCCATGTCACACTTTTCGCATCTTTGTTATGCTAGGATCATTCCATACCATAGGCTTAACGGAGCGAATTATGAGAGTATTGGTTACAGGTGGTAGCGGTTACATCGGAAGCCACACGTGCGTGCAGTTACTGAAAAACGGTCACGACGTAGTGATCCTTGATAACCTCTGCAACAGTAAACGCAGCGTACTGCCCGTTATCGAGCGTTTAGGCACGAAGCATCCGACCTTCATTGAAGGGGATATCCGCAACGAAGCGCTGATCACCGAAATTCTCCACGATCACGCCATTGATACGGTCATTCACTTTGCCGGTCTGAAGGCCGTAGGTGAGTCTGTTGCCAAACCGCTGGAATACTACGACAACAACGTCAACGGTACCCTGCGTCTGGTAAACGCGATGCGCGCCGCCAACGTCAAGAACTTCATCTTCAGCTCCTCAGCCACAGTCTATGGCGATCAGCCGCAAATTCCTTACGTTGAAAGCTTCCCAACCGGAACCCCGCAAAGCCCGTACGGCAAAAGCAAACTGATGGTCGAGCAGATCCTGACCGATCTGCAAAAAGCCCAGCCAGAGTGGAGCATCGCGCTGCTGCGCTACTTCAACCCGGTTGGCGCACATCCGTCAGGCGATATGGGCGAAGATCCGCAGGGCATTCCCAACAACCTGATGCCTTACATTGCTCAAGTTGCCGTTGGCCGCCGCGAGTCGCTTGCCGTATTTGGCAACGACTACCCTACCGAAGATGGTACCGGCGTTCGCGATTACATCCACGTGATGGATCTCGCCGACGGGCACGTTGTCGCTATGGAAAAACTGGCGGGTAAACAAGGTGTGCATATTTATAACCTCGGCGCGGGCGTCGGCAGCAGCGTACTGGACGTAGTCAACGCCTTCAGCAAAGCCTGTGGTAAACCGATTAACTACCATTTTGCACCGCGTCGTGACGGCGATCTTCCCGCCTACTGGGCAGATGCCAGCAAAGCCGATCGCGAATTAAACTGGCGCGTAACCCGCACGCTGGACGAAATGGCACAAGACACCTGGCACTGGCAGTCACGCCATCCGCAAGGATATTCGGATTAAGGACACGTCATGACGCAATTCAATCCTGTCGATCATCCACACCGCCGCTTTAACCCGCTTACCGGGCAGTGGATCCTCGTCTCACCACATCGCGCCAAACGCCCCTGGCAAGGGGCGCAGGAGACACCGTCTAAGCAGGTTCTCCCTGCACATGACCCGGACTGCTTCCTGTGTGCAGGTAACACACGCGTAACCGGTGATAAAAACCCGGATTACACCGGCACCTACGTATTTACCAATGATTTTGCCGCGCTGATGTCCGACACCCCGGACGCACCGGACAGTCACGATCCGTTGATGCGCTGTCAGAGCGCACGTGGAACCAGCCGTGTCATTTGCTTCTCACCCGATCACAGCAAAACGCTGCCGGAACTCAGCGTGCCTGCGCTGACGGAGATTGTGAAAACGTGGCAGACGCAAACGGCCGATCTGGGGAAAACCTATCCCTGGGTACAAGTGTTTGAAAATAAAGGCGCAGCGATGGGGTGCTCGAACCCACATCCGCACGGTCAGATTTGGGCCAATAGCTTCCTGCCCAATGAAGCAGAGCGTGAAGACCGCCTGCAAAAAGACTATTTCGCTGAGCAAGGCAAACCGATGCTGGTCGATTACGTCCAGCGTGAACAGGCAGACGGCAGCCGCACGGTGGTGGAAACCGAGCACTGGCTGGCGGTCGTGCCTTACTGGGCGGCATGGCCGTTTGAAACGCTGCTACTGCCTAAAGCACATGTGCTGCGTATTACCGATTTGACCGACGCGCAGCGTGCCGACCTGGCGCTGGCGCTGAAGAAACTGACCAGCCGTTACGACAATCTGTTCCAGTGTTCTTTCCCTTATTCCATGGGCTGGCACGGCGCACCGTTTAATGGCGAAGAGAATCAACACTGGCAGCTGCACGCGCATTTTTATCCGCCCCTGCTGCGTTCCGCGACCGTGCGTAAATTTATGGTCGGTTATGAAATGCTGGCGGAAACCCAGCGCGACCTGACGGCAGAACAAGCCGCCGAGCGTTTGCGTGCGGTCAGTGACATCCATTTTCGCGAATCCGGAGTTTAAAAAATGAGTCTGAAAGAAAAAACACAATCTCTGTTTGCTGAAACATTTGGCTACCCTGCCACCCATACGATTCAGGCGCCCGGTCGCGTCAACCTGATTGGCGAACATACCGACTATAACGACGGCTTCGTTCTGCCTTGCGCCATCGACTACCAAACCGTGATCAGCTGTGCGACGCGTGACGATCGCATCGTGCGCGTGATTGCCGCTGACTACGAGAATCAGGTTGATGAGTTTTCTCTCGACACGCCGATTATCGCCCATGACAGCCAGCAGTGGTCGAACTATGTCCGCGGCGTGGTAAAACACCTGCAAAAGCGTAATAACGCCTTTGGCGGTGCCGATCTGGTGATCAGCGGCAATGTACCGCAGGGCGCTGGCTTAAGCTCCTCAGCGTCGCTGGAAGTAGCGGTCGGCACCGTGTTCCAGCAGCTTTATCACCTGCCGCTCGACGGCGCGCAGATTGCCCTGAACGGTCAGGAAGCCGAAAACCAGTTCGTCGGTTGCAACTGCGGCATCATGGATCAGCTGATTTCCGCGCTGGGCAAGAAAGATCATGCGCTACTGATCGACTGCCGTACGCTGGGTACCAAAGCGGTCTCCATGCCTGAAGGCGTCGCCGTGGTGATCATTAACAGTAACTTTAAGCGTACGCTGGTCGGCAGTGAGTACAACACCCGTCGCGAGCAGTGCGAAACCGGCGCGCGCTTCTTCCAGCAGCCCGCGCTGCGTGATGTCAGCCTTGAGGCATTCAACGCCGTCGCCCATGAGTTGGACCCGATCGTCGCCAAACGCGTCCGCCACGTGATCACCGAAAATGCCCGTACCGTGGAAGCCGCTGATGCCCTGGCAAAAGGTGACCTGCTGCGCATGGGCCAGTTGATGGCGGAATCTCACGCCTCCATGCGCGATGACTTTGAAATTACCGTGCCGCAAATTGATACCCTGGTGGAGATCGTCAAAGCGACCATCGGCTCCCAGGGCGGCGTGCGCATGACCGGCGGCGGCTTCGGCGGCTGCATTGTGGCGCTGATCCCTGAAGCGTTGGTTCCTGCGGTACAGCAGGCTGTCGCTGCGCAGTACGAAGCGAAAACCGGTATCAAAGAAACCTTCTATGTGTGTAAATCTTCACAAGGAGCCGGACAGTGCTAAACGAAATTCCCGTCATGGCCCCCGATGGCCAGCCGTTTCGTCTGCTGACCCTGCGTAATGACGCAGGGATGGTGGTCAACCTGATGGACTGGGGCGCAACGCTGTTATCGGCCCGCATTCCTCTGAGCGATGGTAGCGTGCGTGAAGCATTGCTCGGCTGCGCCAGCCCGGAGCAATATCCTGATCAAGCTGCGTTTCTGGGGGCATCGATTGGCCGCTACGCGAACCGTATCGCCAACAGCCGTTACACCTTCGCTGGTGAAACCATTGAATTACTGCCAAGCCAGGGTGAAAATCAGCTGCACGGCGGGCCGGACGGTTTCGATAAACGTCGCTGGCAGATAGTGAATCAGAATGATCGTCAGGTGCTGTTCGCACTGACCTCTGACGATGGCGACCAGGGTTTCCCAGGCCACCTTTGCGCGACAGCGCAGTATCGCCTGACCGACGACAATCGCATTTCAATCACCTATCGCGCGACGGTCGATAAGCCCTGCCCGGTGAATCTGACCAACCACGTTTATTTCAACCTCGACGGTGATAAAACCGATGTCCGCCAGCATAAGCTGCAGATCCTCGCCGACACGTATCTGCCGGTTGATGCGATGGGTATCCCACACGAGGGTCTAAAGCCAGTGGCGGGCACTTCTTTTGACTTCCGTACGCCAAAAGTTATCGCCAGCGAATTTCTGACCGATGACGATCAGCGCCACGTAAAAGGTTACGATCACGCTTTCCTGCTACAGGCACAAGGTGATGTCCGTAAGCCGGTCGCGCTGCTGTGGTCGCAGGATGAAAAATTGCAGATGGAGGTCTACACCTCGGCCCCGGCTTTGCAGTTCTACTCCGGGAATTTCCTCGGCGGCACGCCGTCCCGTGGCCCAGAGGCGTACGCCGACTGGCAAGGTCTGGCGCTGGAAAGCGAGTTTCTGCCGGACAGCCCGAACCATCCGGAATGGCCGCAACCGGACTGCTTCCTGCGCCCGGGCGAAGAGTACGCCAGCGTGACGGAATACCGGTTTATTCCGGCCTGACGACTAACCATGACGAGTCCAGTATCGGGCTCGTCGTTTATTGCCCTCCCCCAACCTACTCAAAGCCTCACCACCAAAAGCCAAAATCGCAACCTTGAGTTCACAAGAACCTTACACTGTGCAGCTATTTTCGCTATGGTTATGCGTAAGCATTGCCGCTGACGCATTACGGCAATATAATGAGAACTATTATCATTCAATGTGGTTTATAGGAGTGAGTGTATGGCTGTAACTAAGCTGGTTCTGGTACGTCACGGTGAAAGTCAGTGGAACAACGAAAACCGCTTTACCGGTTGGTACGATGTTGATCTGTCCGAGAAAGGCGTAGGCGAAGCAAAAGCGGCAGGCAAACTGCTGCGAGAGGAAGGCTACAGCTTCGATTTTGCTTACACTTCTGTGCTAAAACGTGCCATCCACACCCTGTGGAACGTACTGGATGAACTGGATCAAGCGTGGCTTCCGGTTGAAAAATCCTGGAAGCTGAACGAACGTCATTACGGCGCTCTGCAGGGTCTGAACAAAGCCGAAACCGCTGAAAAATACGGTGACGAGCAGGTTAAACAATGGCGTCGTGGCTTCGCGGTAACACCGCCGGAACTGACCAAAGATGACGAACGCTATCCGGGGCACGATCCGCGTTATGCTCAACTCACTGACAAAGAGCTGCCGGTTACCGAAAGCCTGGCGCTGACCATCGAGCGTGTTATCCCTTACTGGAACGAAACCATTCTGCCGCGCATGAAAAGCGGTGAGCGCGTGATTATCGCCGCTCACGGTAACTCCCTGCGTGCGCTGGTGAAATACCTGGATAACATGGGCGAAGATGAAATTCTGGAACTGAACATTCCGACCGGCGTACCGCTGGTGTATGAGTTCGACGAAAACTTCAAGCCGATCAAACGTTACTATCTGGGTAATGCTGACGAGATCGCGGCAAAAGCGGCCGCCGTTGCCAACCAGGGTAAAGCAAAGTAATTTCTTCGCTGAATATAAAAAAGCGCGGATTATCCGCGCTTTTTTTATTTCGCCGCTACCCGGCAGTCTGCGCAGAAAAGCCTGATGGCGCTACGCTTATCAGGCCTACGAGACTCGGTTAGCCGCGACGCGTTTTGACCGCGTTTGCCAACTGGCGTAACACCGCATCAGTATCTTCCCAGCCGATGCAGGCATCGGTAATGCTCTTACCGTAGGTCAGCGGCTCGCCGCTATCCGGATTCTGATTACCTTCCACCAGATGACTTTCAATCATCACGCCAATAATCGCTTTCTCACCGCCAGCAACCTGTCCGCAAACGTCTTTCGCGACATCCATCTGCTTTTTAAACTGCTTGCTGGAGTTTGCATGGCTAAAGTCAATCATCACCTGCGGGGACAGACCTGCTTTAACCAGCCCTTCCTTCACGTCTGCAACGTGCTGAGCACTGTAGTTCGGCTCTTTACCACCGCGCAGAATGATATGGCAGTCGCCATTACCACTGGTATTCACAATGGCTGAATGACCCCATTTGGTCACCGACAGGAAACAGTGCGGCGCGCCAGCGGCGTTGATGGCATCAATGGCCACTTTGATCGTACCGTCGGTCCCGTTTTTAAAGCCAACCGGGCAGGAAAGACCTGACGCCAGCTCACGGTGAACCTGGGACTCCGTCGTGCGTGCGCCAATAGCCCCCCAGCTCATCAGATCGGCCAGGTACTGTGGGGTGATCATATCAAGGAATTCACCCGCTGCTGGCAAGCCGCTGTCGTTAATATCCAGCAGCAGCTTACGCGCAATGCGCAGGCCATCGTTGATCTGGAAGCTGTTATCCATATGCGGATCGTTGATCAGCCCCTTCCAGCCTACGGTGGTACGCGGCTTTTCAAAATAGACGCGCATGACGATTTCAAGCTCGTCTTTAAGCTCATCACGCAGCGCCAGCAGGCGAGCGGCATAGTCTTTGGCGGCTGCCGGATCATGAATCGAGCACGGCCCGATCACAACCAGTAAGCGATCGTCGCTGCCTTTCAGAATTTTATGAATCGCTTTGCGGGCGTGAGCAACCGTATTTGCGGCATTTTCAGTAGCAGGGAATTTTTCCAGCAGTGCGACCGGGGGGAGTAACTCGTTGATCTCTTTAATGCGTAAATCGTCGTTCTGATAATTCATGATTATTCCAGCGTTGCCATACTTATATAAATGAATGCAATCCCTCCAATCTATATCTTCAGTTCTAAAGTGTAAACGGGGTTTTACACTTTGGACGGATTAATCCTGGAATAAGCCAAAAAAACGCAATAAAGTAGCGATAAACGAGATCCAAACTACAATTTATAACTGCAACAGCTTATTTTTTTATTAATTTCAATATTCTATGCTGGTTTTAATTTTCATACTGAAATAGTTAACTACCTTCTGAGGATTTAACTGGCACATGCACTGTTGGAAGAGGTTATCCGACATATCGACCATAACAGGAGCATATTATGCAAATGACAAAGCTGGCCTCACTCTTTCTTACTGCCACTCTTAGCCTCGCCAGCGGCGCGGCGTTGGCTGCAGACGCAAACACGCAGTCAAATAACGGTCAGGCGAATTCTTCGGCGGATGCCGGGCAAACCGCACCGGACGCACGCGAGAACGTGGCACCGAATAATGTCGACAACAACAACGTTAATTCGGGCGGCACCATGCTGCATCCGAACGGTTCATCAATGAATCATGAAGGGATGACCAAAGACGAGATGCACAAAAACTCAATGTGCAAAGACGGTCGTTGTCCGGATATCAACAAGAAGGTAGAGACCGGAAACGGTATCAACAATGACGTAGACACCAAAACCGACGGCACCACCCAGTAAAGCTAAAAATATGGCTAATAACGGGAGAGCAAAAGCTCTCCTTTTTAATTTTGTCAGCCCAAACCCGGTATGATGTCATACAGTAATGATGAGAATAACAAAGGGATGACATTATGGCGCACTCACATACCCCCACTTCCCCTGACCTGCCCAAAGATAATAACGCCCGTCGACTGCTGTTCGCCTTCTGCATTACGGCGGGATTTATGTTCGTGGAGGTGGTCGGCGGGATCCTGTCAGGCTCGCTGGCGCTGCTGGCGGACGCCGGCCATATGCTGACAGATGCAGCCGCTCTGCTTTTTGCACTGCTGGCTGTCAGGTTTGCTCGCCGACCGCCGACCATCCGACACACGTTCGGCTGGCTGAGGCTCACGACGCTGGCCGCGTTTGTGAACGCTATCGCGCTAGTGGTGATCACCATTTTAATCGTCTGGGAGGCGATAGAGCGCTTCTATACCCCACGGCCGGTAGCTGGCGGCATGATGATGGTGATTGCCGTGGCAGGTTTACTGGCTAACGTTCTTGCCTTTTGGGTGCTGCATCGCGGGAGCGAGGAGAAGAACCTCAATGTTCGCGCCGCGGCCTTGCACGTAATGGGCGATTTACTGGGGTCGGTTGGCGCGATCATCGCGGCGTTGATCATCATCTGGACCGGCTGGACGCCAGCGGATCCGATCCTGTCGATTCTGGTTTCCGTGCTGGTACTGCGTAGCGCCTGGCGGTTATTGAAAGATAGCGTGAACGAATTACTCGAAGGCGCACCGCTGTCACTGGATATTCCCGCGCTACAGCGCCACCTCAGCCGGAATATTCCTGAAGTTCGCAACGTGCACCATGTGCACGTCTGGATGGTGGGTGAAAAACCGGTGATGACGCTACATGTGCAGGTGGTTCCCCCGCACGATCACGACGCATTGCTGGAACGCATTCAACATTTCCTGACGCATCATTATCAGATTGAACACGCAACGATCCAGATGGAATATCAGCCATGCAACGGACCGGACTGCCACCTGTATCAGGGACTGTCCGGCCATTCACATCACCATCACTAATGGGAGAGCGCGCGTGAGCCACGTTCGCGCGCGCTGTTCATCCACATCCTGCTGCCGTTAAGCGCAATAACGGTGAGGATCATGTATTCCAGCGACATCGCATACACACCTTGCAGGGCGAAGATCACCACGCTGATGACGTTAATGATCACCCACAGCAACCAGTTTTCGACGTATTTCCGCGTCATCAGGATCATCGCCGCAATCGACAGCACCATCATGCAGGAGTCCCAGAACGGGAATGCATCGGGTTGCAACTCAGGTGCGGCAACCTGTAATCCCAGCCCTTGCATAATGTTCACGGCCATACGGGTCAGAAACGCGAAGACCGGATCGATAAATACCGTCATCAGACCAATCGCCACCACGCAAGCCGCCAGCCAACTTAGCGCTTTCGGCAGCGGCAGCCAGCGAATTTTCAGCTCAGCCTCATGTTGGCTGGTTTGTCGGGACCAGGCATACCAGCCGTAGATATTGGCGGCAAAAAAGAACACCTGTAATAACAGGCTGGCGTAGAGCTGGATCTGAAAAAAGATGATCGCAAACAGTGTGACGTTTATCAGACCAAAGACGTAGTTGCTGATTTTCTCAAGGCTTGCCAAACCAATGCACAGTAAACCGGCAACGGTCCCCACCGCTTCAATCCATGACAGGTCGTATCCCCCCGCGCCAATCGGGATATGAACCAAAATATTCTGCGTGCTAAAAAAATCCATCTTTTCCCCCAGAGCAATAATTTATTTAAGCTCGTAGTGTAGCCGCAAATTCCAGCATGCGGTTTAACGGCAATAGTGCCCCTTCTCGCAGCGCGTCATCAACCTGTATCTCATGGGCTGCCCCACCTTGCTCAAGGCCCTCTGCAATCGCTTTGAGGCCGTTCATCGCCATCCACGGGCAATGCGCACAGCTGCGACAGGTTGCCCCCTCGCCGGCCGTCGGGGCTTCAAGCAACTCTTTGTCCGGCACAGCCTGCTGCATTTTGTAAAAAATACCCCGGTCAGTCGCCACGATAAGCTGCTTATGCGGTAACGTTTTTGCCGCGTTGATGAGCTGACTCGTCGACCCCACGGCATCGGCCATATCGACTATTGCTTGAGGCGATTCAGGATGTACCAGCACGGCTGCGTCGGGATATAACCCTTTCATGCGCGTTAATGCCTGTGTTTTGAATTCATCATGGACGATACAGGCCCCTTGCCAACAAAGAACATCAGCTCCGGTCTGTTTTTGCACGTAGTTGCCCAGATGCTTGTCCGGAGCCCAGATGATTTTTTCACCTAAACTATCCAGGTGCTCAATAAGTTCAACCGCAATGCTGGATGTCACCACCCAGTCCGCACGCGCTTTCACTGCCGCCGACGTGTTGGCATACACCACGACGGTGCGGTCCGGATGCGCATCGCAAAATGCACTGAATGCGTCGATTGGACAGCCCAGGTCTAAGGAACATTCCGCCTGCAGCGTTGGCATCAGAATGGTCTTTTCCGGGCTGAGGATTTTAGCCGTTTCGCCCATAAATCGGACCCCAGCCACCAGCAGCGTAGAGGCCGAATGCTTTGATCCAAACCGCGCCATCTCCAGCGAGTCAGAAATGCATCCACCGGTTTCCTCAGCCAGCTGTTGGATCTCTGGGTCTGTATAATAGTGCGCCACCATTACAGCATCGCGCTCTTTTAGCAGGCGTTTGATTTTCTCGCGATAAAATTGTTTTTCATCTTCGCTCAGCGGCAGCGGCTTAGGCGGAAACGGATAAATTGCGGCTTCAGGGTCAAACATCACGCTCATCATGCTTTCTCGTTTTACTGGCTTAACGAAATAACCGAGTAAAAGCGTGACGTACGCCATAATCGGTTAGATTTGTTTTATATGCTAAACAAGATAGCGGATTGGCGTAAAAAAGTCACAATAATTGCGTTGGACAATGCCGGATGGCGACTGGCGTCTTATCCGGCCTACAGGTACGGTGTCGATTTGTAGCTTCGTAGATCTGATAAGCGCGGCACCATCAGGAAAGTAGGTTCGAATCTTATAAATCGCAGATAGCAAAAAGGCGCCTTTAGGGCGCCTTTTTACACTGGTGGGGCGTGCAGGATGACTCGCTTCGCTCGCCCTCCGGGCCGTCGCCGTAAACGGCTCCGTTGTCTCACTGCGTTCGACCCGAACCTGCTGCAGGTTCGAATCTTTGAATTCCGTACATAGCAAAAAGGCGCCTTTAGGGCGCCTTTTTACACTGGTGGGGCGTGCAGGATTCGAACCTGCGACCAATTGATTAAAAGTCAACTGCTCTACCAACTGAGCTAACGCCCCCATATGGGGTTTACTGCTTTACTCTTTTCAGGAACCCACCGCAATATTGGTGGGGCGTGCAGGATTCGAACCTGCGACCAATTGATTAAAAGTCAACTGCTCTACCAACTGAGCTAACGCCCCATACGGGTGTTGCCTGAAATATTTTTTACTCGGAACCACCAAAAATAATTGGTGGGGCGTGCAGGATTCGAACCTGCGACCAATTGATTAAAAGTCAACTGCTCTACCAACTGAGCTAACGCCCCGAGTGGTGGGTGATGACGGGATCGAACCGCCGACCCCCTCCTTGTAAGGGAGGTGCTCTCCCAGCTGAGCTAATCACCCGATACTACGCTGGATACTGCTTACTGCTAAGTTAGTGGTGGGGCGTGCAGGATTCGAACCTGCGACCAATTGATTAAAAGTCAACTGCTCTACCAACTGAGCTAACGCCCCACTTTTTTTGCCGCTTTCGGGCTGTTTGATATCCCTTGGCAACGGCGGCATATATTACTGATTTCAGATTTTAGCGCAACAAAAATTTCGATGTAAATAACTCAACTGCTTAGGAATCACACGACGCGACCAGAAATAACACGATTTCTGGTCGCATGGTGCGCATTACATCGCGCCGAGGCGTTTTTGCGCTTGTTTCGCGCCATCAGTACCAGGGTATTTAGTGATAACCTGTTGATAAACCGCTTTGGCTTTTTCTTTATCACCTTTGTCCTGCATGATGACGCCAACTTTGTACATCGCGTCTGCAGCCTTCGGTGATTTCGGGAAGTTTTTAACTACCGATGCAAAATAGAACGCCGCATCATCTTTTTTACCCTTGTTGTAATTCAACTGTCCCAGCCAGTAATTCGCGTTCGGCAGGTAGGTGGAATCAGGGTAATTTTTGATGAAGTTCTGAAATGCTTCAATCGCGTCATCCTGGCGGGATTTATCCTGCACCAGCGCAATTGCCGCATTGTAATCGGTATTCGCATCGCCAGAGCTTGCTGGAACGCCTGACGTCGCTGCTGCGCCTGCACCCGACGCAGGGGCCGCAGCCCCGCTCTGGTCGCCCGCTGCTGGCTGCGCCGCTGGCGTACCACCGCTGCTAAGACTGTCCATCTGCGTCAAAATCTGCTTCTGGCGCTCAACAACCTGATTCAGTTGATACTGACTTTCCTGAATTTGACCACGCAGGGAATCAATATCGGACTGGTTATCGGAGAGTTGTTGCTGGAGTTGGGTTAAAAGCTGACTGTGAGCGTTAGAAATACGCTCGAGTTGAGTGACACGGTCTTCGACCGAGCCTGAGCCGACACTACTGATTGGCGCCTGTGCAAAAGCGGCCCAAGGGGCCGCTATGCCAACCAGTAACGACAGACTCAACAGGTGATGTCTGAAGTTACTGCTCATGCAATTCTCTTAGTAAACCAGTACGGCACGACGGTTTTTGGAGTAAGCCGCTTCGTCATGACCCAGTACTGCAGGTTTTTCTTTACCGTAAGAAACGATGGAGATCTGGTCAGCAGAAACGCCTTTACCCTGCAGGTACATCTTAACGGCGTTCGCACGACGCTCACCCAGGGAAATGTTGTACTCAGGAGTACCACGTTCGTCCGCATGACCTTCTACGGTGACTTTGTAAGACGGGTTGCTACGCAGGAAGTTAGCGTGCGCATCCAGCATTGCAGCGAAGTCAGAACGGATATCGTACTTGTCCAGATCAAAGTAAACGATGTTGTTCTGCTGCAGCTGTTGCATCTGCAGACGCGCTTGCTCTTCGGAGGACATGTTGCCGCTGCCGTTTGCATCCATACCAGTGCCGGCACCCAGCATGCCTTCGCTGCCGTCATTGCTGGCGTTCTTGTTAGAAGAACATGCCGCAATAGCCATAACAGGCAGAGCAATCATCAGCCCTTTCAGCACTTTGTTCAGTTGCATTTCAATGATTCCTTTATTAATCAATTATTTATTATCACAGATACGGCGACCAGGCAGGGAATTTAACCTGACCATCGGTTGCCGGAAGACGCGCCTTGAAACGCCCATCTGTAGAAACCAAATTCAGCACGGATCCCATCCCCTGAGAAGAGCTGTAGATTACCATAGTGCCGTTAGGTGCCAGACTTGGCGTTTCATCCAGGAACGTTGACGACAGAACTTGTACGCCACCCGCTACCAGATCTTGTTTGGCAATGTGTTGCTGCCCACTGTTTGAGCTTACCATTACCATAAATTTACCGTCGCTGCTGACATCCGCATCCTGGTTTTGCGAACCTTCCCAGGTTATGCGCTGCGGAGCACCGCCGTTGACATTAACTTTGTATACCTGCGGACGCCCGGCCTGGTCAGACGTGAAGGCCAGGTTTTGGCTGTCCGGGAACCAGGTTGGTTCCGTGTTGTTGCTGCGACCATCAGTGACCTGACGGATTTGGCCAGAGCCAATGTCCATCACATACAGATTCAGACTACCGGTTTTAGACAGGGCAAATGCCAGTTTGCTGCCATCCGGAGAGAATGCTGGCGCACCGTTGTGACGCGGGAACGACGCAACCTGACGCACAGCGCCGTTAGACAGCGTCTGGATAACCAGTGCAGAACGACCGCTTTCAAAGGTTACGTAGGCCAGTTTAGACCCGTCCGGAGACCATGCCGGAGACATCAACGGCTGCGGAGAGCGGTGAACCACAAACTGGTTGTAGCCATCGTAGTCAGACACGCGTAATTCATACGGGAACTGGCCACCGTTAGTCTGAACAACGTACGCGATACGGGTACGGAATGCGCCCTTAATACCGGTCAGTTTTTCAAACACTTCGTCACTGGCAGTATGGCCCGCGTAACGCAGCCACTGTTTGTTCACTTTGTAGGTGTTCTGTGCCAATACGGTACCCGGTGCACCACCGGTATCCACCAGCTGATAAGCCACGCTGTAGGAACCGTCCGGATTCGGCGTAACCTTACCGACTACTACGGCATCAATACCCAGCGCAGACCATGCCGCAGGCTGAACTTCAGCCGCAGTGCCCGGCTGCTGAGGCAGACGAGACCGGTCTAATGGGTTGAATTTACCGCTGTTACGCAGGTCAGCGCCCACGATACCACCGATATCTTCAGGTGCAGCACCCGGCCCTGCCCACTGGAACGGGACAACACCAATCGGGCGCGCCGAGTCCACCCCTTGGGTGATCTCGATACGTACTTCTGCATGCAGCACCGCTGCCCACAGCATCAGAAAACCAAATGCTACTCGTAATGCCTGCTTCATCATATCTCCCTTATCTGGACCAAAAGCCCACGATAATTTAGCAGAATGTTAACAAACTCAAATACACAAAACTACCAGAACTCTGTCTCAACCTTAGACTGTTTTCGTCCGAAAATACGGAAAAACGGTTACAGTTTAAAATCCAGTTTGGCGTCTTTTATCTTTTCGTAAACAGCCTGGTTAGGCGGTTTAGGAATACTTGCCGATCTCGCCGCCGCTAACGCGGCCTGGCATAGTGCAGGATCTCCACCTTCAGATGTCACACTCTTTAATCGTCCATCTGGTGCCAGGTTAATGTGCAGTACGCATTGTTTACCCTGGTAGAGGCCCGCATCAAACAGACGGCTCTGAATCGCGACCTGAATTTGCTTCGCGTAAGCGCTGATATCAGCACCTGTTGCGCCACCATTCGCACCACTTGTACCACTGTCTTTCGACGGTTGTCCGCTACCTTTCGCGCCACCACCTGATTTCGGTGCATTCTTACCGGAGCTTAAGTCACCGAACAGCTCGTCAACGCCAGAGGCTGCCGCGGCTTTCTCCGCCGCGGCTTTTTTGGCAGCAGCGGCTTTATCAGCGGCAGCTTTCTTGTCTGCGGCGGCCTTTTCTGCGGCAGCTGCTTTCTTGTCGGCGGCAGCTTTCGCGGCTGCAGCTTTCTCTGCAGCTGCAGCGGCCTTCTCTGCGGCGGCCTTCTCGGCAGCAGCTTGCTTAGCGGCTTCTGCTTGTGCTTTTTTCGCTGCATCTGCAGCAGCCTTGGCGGCTTGCGCCTCGGCAACTTTCTTCGCATCAGCGGCGGCTTTTGCTGCGGCGTCAGCCTCTGCTTTTTTCGCCGCGTCAGCGGCGGCTTTCTTCGCAGAATCTGCAGCTTGTTTCGCCTGAGCGTCCGCCTTGGCTTTGGCGTCTGCAGCAGCTTTCGCCGCCGCTTCTTCAGCCTGCTTCTGTTGCTCCTGCGCTTTCGCGGCCGCAGCTTCAGCCTGTTTTTGCTGTTCCGTCTGTTCGCGCACTTTTTCCTGCGCGGCTAAACGTTCTTTCTCTAGCTGCTTCAGTCGTTCCTGCTCGGCCGCCTGCTTCTCACGAAGTTCCTCGGCCTGCTGCTGCGCCTGCTTTTCACGCTGTTCTTCTGCGCGTTTCGCACTTGCCTGCTGCTGCTGTTGCCTGTCGTACTGTTGAACAACGGCACCAGGGTCGACCATGACGGCGTCAATAGACGAACCGCCACCGCCGCCTGAAGCATCAATGTGCTCATCGAACGAACTCCAGATCAGTACCGCAAATAAAATGACATGCAGCACCGCTGAAATAATTATCGCCCGTTTGAGCTTGTCGTTTTGTTCGGTTGCCTTTGACACTCTGGGTTCCCAAAAAACTGTTCGCCTGTTACGCGCTATCTTTCAAGCCAGGAATACGCAGACATCAAATTGGCTGCGTCATCAAGCCAACCGATTTCACGCCTGCGCTGTGTAACAGGTTCAGCGCTTTAATTATTTCATCATAAGGCACGTCTTTCGCACCACCGATTAAGAAGACCGTTTTCGGATTGGTCTGCAGGCGGCTTTTCGCTTCCGCGATAACCTGCTCCGGCGGCAGTTGATCCATTCTGTCTTTCTCAACCACCACGCTGTACTGCCCAACACCGGAAACTTCAATAATGACCGGTGGTTCGTCGTTACTGCTGACGGCCTGCGATTCGGTCGCATCCGGCAGATCGACTTCCACGCTCTGGGTAATGATCGGCGCCGTTGCCATAAAGATCAGCAGCAGCACCAGCAGTACATCGAGCAGCGGTACAATATTGATTTCGGACTTAAGTTCGCGACGACCTCGTCCACGCGTTCTGGCCATGGTTTACCCCTTGTTGCTCTCGCTAACGGTAAACGCCTGGCGGTGCAGAATCGCGGTGAACTCTTCCATGAAGTTGTCGTAATTCAGTTCCAGCTTATTCACACGCTGATTCAGTCGGTTGTACGCCATTACCGCCGGGATTGCCGCAAACAGACCGATTGCGGTGGCAATCAGTGCTTCTGCGATACCCGGAGCAACCATTTGCAGGGTTGCCTGTTTTACCGCTCCGAGGGCGATAAACGCATGCATGATCCCCCAAACGGTACCGAACAGACCGATATACGGACTGATGGAACCGACGGTGCCGAGGAACGGAATATGCGTTTCCAGTGTTTCCAGCTCACGGTTCATGGAGATACGCATCGCACGGGATGCCCCCTCAACCACCGCTTCCGGTGCATGGCTATTAGCCCGATGCAATCGCGCAAATTCTTTGAATCCACTGTAGAAAATTTGTTCAGAACCCGTCAGGTTATCACGACGCCCCTGACTTTCCTGATACAGGCGCGATAATTCGATGCCGGACCAAAACTTGTCTTCAAACGCTTCTGCTTCACGTGAAGCCGCATTCAGTATACGGGTCCGCTGGATAATAATGGCCCAGGATGCGATTGAGAAACCAATCAAAATCAACATGATAAGTTTAACCAGAAGGCTTGCCTTCAGGAACAAATCAAGGATATTCATGTCAGTCACTGCTTAAACTCCGCGACAATAGACTTGGGAAGCGCACGAGGCTTCATCTTGAGTGGATCAACGCAAACAATCAGAACTTCGGCTTCATTCAGCACGGTGTTCTCTGCGTTGACAATGCGTTGCGTGAAAACCAATGAGGTGCCACGCATTGACGTAATTTCGGTTTGGACTTCGAGCATGTCGTCGAGCCTGGCTGGCGCAAAATATTCCAGGGTCATCTTGCGCACCACAAAGGCTACACGTTCGGCCAGCAGCACTTGCTGACTAAAGTGATGATGACGCAGCATCTCTGTGCGTGCTCGTTCATAAAAAGCGACGTAACTGGCGTGGTAAACCACCCCACCGGCGTCGGTGTCTTCATAATAGACACGAACCGGCCATCGAAAAATATACTTATTCATTCTTACTGCCTCTTTGTTGGCTTCGCCCACTCACACCGGTTACTTACTTTTGTAAGCGCCAGGTGACTCGCGTTCTTGCCGCCGCGATGCTTCAAGAATGTCGTTTGTATATCGCGTTGTATTCACTTTACATCCCGGTAATGCAACAAAAGTTAGAGCTTTTAACCGGTGCTACTATACGCGCGGGAATGATGCTTTGGAATGGGGGAAAGTAAACGGAGAGTAAAAAATTATGGGCTTATGCAAGCCCATAAATATTTAAGGATGTTTCTTATTCAAAAGAAGAAGAAAATCAGACCAACCACCAGCACGATGTCGGCTATCAGCGGGCAGAAGATGCCCTGCCAGTGCACCGCGCGAGGACGAAACCCGACGCCATGGATAATGCCAGCGCAGACCGCCCACATCAGCAGAAGGCCATGCCAGATTTCAAGCTCGCTGGTTTTTGCTGCGAAGCGTGAGGGATCCCAAAAAATACATCCTGCCAACACTAACGCCATGACTAAAGAAAGCGCCCGCAAGGGGCGCTTATCCATCGCGTTATATAACATCGCGATAACGTTGGTCATTAGCTTTCTTCTGGCCCTGCTTTGCCTGCTTCGACATGCTCAAGCGCCAGCGCTGTGATTATCCCAAATGCACAGGCAAGAAGCGTTCCCAAAATCCATGCGAAATACCACATTTTAAGCTCCTTACTTAGTACAGAGAGTGGGTGTTGTTTTCAATATCTTCTTTGGTGATACGACCGAACATTTTCCAATAACACCAGCTGGTGTAGAGCAGAATGATCGGTACAAACACCGCCGCAACCCAGGTCATCAGGTTCAATGTTCTCTGGCTGGAGGTAGCATCCCACATGGTCAGGCTGGCATTCATCATGGTGCTGGATGGCATCACAAATGGGAACATTGCGATACCCGCAGTCAGGATGATGCAGGCCAACGTCAGTGAAGAGAAGACGAACGCCCAGGCCCCTTTCTCCATACGAGACGTCAGGATGGTCAGCAGCGGCAGGGCTACACCCAGAGCCGGAACCAGCCACAGGATAGGTGCATTGTTAAAGTTCACCATCCATGCGCCCGCAACTCGCGCGACTTCTTTGGTCATCGGGTTAGAGGCAGCGTGGTGATCCAGTGCAGAGGTCACAACATAACCGTCAATACCGTACATCACCCAGACACCGGCCAGCGCGAAGCACACCAGAGTAACCAGCGCGGCAACCTGTGAAGTAGCACGTGCACGCAGGTGCAGTTCACCTACAGTACGCATCTGCAGATAGGTCGCGCCCTGAGTGATGATCATGCCCACGCTTACTACACCGGCCAGCAGACCAAACGGATTCAGTAACTGGAAGAAGTTACCGGTGTAGTACAAACGCATGTACTCATCCATATGGAACGGAACCCCTTGCAGCAGGTTACCGAACGCCACACCAATGACCAGCGGCGGTACGAAGCTACCAATGAAGATGCCCCAGTCCCACATGTTGCGCCAGCGCATGTCTTCAATCTTAGAGCGGTAATCAAAACCGACCGGACGGAAGAACAAGGACGCCAGTACCAGAATCATCGCCACATAGAAGCCGGAGAACGCAGCGGCATACACCATCGGCCAGGCAGCAAATAATGCGCCGCCCGCGGTGATGAGCCAAACCTGGTTACCATCCCAGTGTGGGGCGATGGAGTTAATCATAATTCGACGCTCGGTATCATTACGACCGAGGAAACGGGTGAGCATGCCCACCCCCATGTCGAAACCATCAGTGACTGCAAAACCAATCAGCAGAATGCCAACCAGCAGCCACCAGATAAAACGCAATACTTCATAATCGATCATTTGACGACTCCTGTCTTAGCGTGCCGGCTGAGAAGTCACAGTGGACTGCTCGTAGTGATAACGACCGGTTTTCAGGCTGCTCGGGCCAAGGCGTGCGAACTTGAACATCAGGTACAGTTCAGCCACCAGGAACAGGGTATACAGGCCGCAAATCAACAGCATCGAGAAGATCAGGTCGCCCGCAGTCAGTGACGAGTTCGCCACGGCTGTCGGTAGCACTTCACCTATCGCCCACGGCTGACGCCCGTACTCTGCAACAAACCAACCGGACTCAATCGCAATCCATGGCAGCGGAAGCGCATACAGCGCCGTGCGCAGCAGCCATTTTTTCTCACCGATACGGTTACGAATGACGGTCCAGAAGGAAACCGCAATGATAGCCAGCATCAGAATGCCGCACGCCACCATGATACGGAACGCAAAGTACAGCGGAGCGACACGAGGAATAGAATCTTTCGTTGCCTGCTGAATTTGTGCTTCGGTCGCGTCGGTCACTTTGTCGGTATAGCGTTTCAGCAGCAGACCATATCCCAGGTCTTTCTTCATGCTGTTGAACTGGTCACGAACGGCCTGATCGGTGGAACCCGCACGCAGTTCTTCCAGCATCTGATACGCTTTCATCCCGTTACGGATACGCTCTTCGTGCTGCACCATCAGGTCTTTCAGACCAATGACCGGCGTATCAACAGAGCGGGTGGCAATGATGCCCAGCGCGTAAGGGATTTGAATCGCAAAATGGTTTTCCTGCGCATCCTGGTCCGGAATACCGAACAGCGTAAAGGATGCCGGTGCAGGCTGGGTTTCCCACTCTGCTTCAATCGCGGCAAGTTTGGTTTTCTGCACGTCGCCCATTTCGTAACCGGACTCATCACCCAGAACGATAACAGACAGAATGGCAGCCATACCGAAGCTGGCAGCGATGGCAAAAGAACGCTTAGCAAATGCGAAGTCACGACCGCGCAGCATATAGTAAGAGCTGATACCCAGAACGAACATCGCGCCGCAGACATAACCAGACGCTACAGTGTGAACAAATTTCACCTGTGCAACCGGGTTAAGCACCAGTTCAGAGAAGCTCAGCATCTCCATGCGCATGGTTTCGAAGTTGAAATCCGCTGCAATTGGGTTTTGCATCCAACCGTTCGCCACGAGGATCCACAGCGCAGACAGGTTTGAACCCAATGCCACCAACCAGGTGACGCACATATGCTGGACTTTACTCAGACGGTCCCAGCCGAAGAAGAACAGACCTACAAAGGTGGATTCGAGGAAGAAGGCCATCAAACCTTCGATCGCCAGCGGCGCACCGAAAATATCCCCGACATAGTGGGAATAGTAAGACCAGTTAGTCCCGAACTGGAACTCCATGGTCAGACCGGTAGCCACACCCAGAGCGAAGTTGATACCAAACAACTTGCCCCAGAACTTGGTCATATCTTTATAAATCTGTTTGCCGGAAAGGACGTAGACCGTTTCCATGATGGCCAACAAAAACGCCATACCCAGCGTTAGTGGCACAAAAAGGAAGTGGTACATCGCGGTCAAGGCAAACTGTAAGCGCGACAGTTCGACTATATCTAACATCATGACTCCTTGCTCATCGCATGAAGACTCCGAGAGTGAACCCCGTTAGAAAGGGTCACACGCATGCCCCAATACAAATTTATTTGCGTCCTTCCACCGTCGCTCTTTCTTCTCATTTGAAGAAAGGACAATGATGAAAAGTTACAAACATGTTAATAAAACACTCAAATTGATCCCGCAATTATATTACGCCGTAAAATCCTTACAATAAACAGGTTTTTATCGAGACAAATTTGCATTTTTCGATAGTGATCAATTTATAGCTAATTTACCACTTTCAGACCAATTTGATCTGCAGCAATTTAACCTCATTTGATGAGGTTTACCAAGTTTTAAACATTGATTTAAATCAATTTACAGATTTAATGTTAATGATGTTTACCGATAACATGACTAGTGAATTTCATGTTAATTTCTTGTTTTACAATAAGTAATCATAGTTACCATAAATGATAGATTATTAATTAAAATCCACACGATCTTTTAAGCCATCAAGATGGCAACGGTCAGGAGGTAGATAAAGAGTCACTCTTGCTGGGTAGCTCACAGTTTTTTTTTAGCAAGCCATAACATTGTTATTTTATACAAATAATTCATTTTATTTTCACTTATAATTAACACCGAGATGTAACTATCTCAATCAGAAGTGAAATGCGGCTGCATTCAGTGACTCTACTGAAGCGGGATCACCGCCGCGCGCCGAAACCCAAACATCATCGCCCAAAACATCATTATAAGTTATAGGTCATTCCTTCTCTATGCTTATGCGGCAAAGATTAAATATGTTCCGAACAATCTATTATCATTTTTATCTTAAATTTAACAAAAAATATTTCTGCCATATAAGATATATAAATAAAAAAACGTTATGTCGTTCACAAGTTATTTAGTGAACCTACCTTTTTATATTATTAAAAATCGCACATTAAAACCTCGCATAACAAAATAAGATTTTGATCACAAAGATGGCAAGTCATTTATTAGTGAATTTACTAACAAAATGACAATGCGACAAAAACAACAACACAACTCATTGAATCATCACAGATTTACCAAAATGCAATTATAACAATCATTTTAATCAGGATATTTTGAAAATAGATCAATTGCTTCCTTTTCAGCTTCCACAGAAACTCCGACTCTATTAAGAGGTTGTCACAATCCATGTTCTAAATATTAAAAAATAATTTTTACTTATTGACCATCAGCCCTACAGAGGATTCCCCATGAAGAAATCTACACTTGTTATTGGCGTTATCGGTGCTGACTGCCATGCAGTAGGCAATAAAGTTCTGGATCGCGTTTTTACCTCCCACGATTTTCACGTAATCAACCTCGGGGTGATGGTGAGTCAGGATGAATATATTGATGCCGCGATTGAAACAGGCGCGGATGCCATCGTGGTGTCATCTATCTATGGCCACGGTGATATCGACTGCCTCGGCTTGCGTGAGCGCTGCATCGAACGTGGCCTCGGCGATATTCTGCTCTATGTCGGCGGCAACCTGGTTGTGGGTAAACATGACTTTGCAGACGTCGAAGTGAAGTTTAAAGAAATGGGCTTTAACCGCGTCTTTGCACCAAGCCACGACCTGGAAGATGTTTGTGCGCTTATCACCAATGACATTCACCAACACAATGGCCTCGAGCAGCGTTGCCTGGAAGAGGCTATCTGATGCAAACAGTTTCTGTCGATATCGGCTCGACATGGACCAAGGCAGCCCTCTTCGCACATGAAGGTGAAGAATTAACGCTGGTAAACCATGTCCTGACCCCAACCACCACACATCATCTGGCAGACGGTTTTTTTGCCAGCCTGAATCAGGTGCTAAATGTTGCCGATGCTCGCCCGTTACTGAAAAGCGGTGAAGTGCAGTTGAAATACTCCTCGTCAGCCAAAGGTGGACTCGCCGTTGCAGCAATGGGGCTGGTGCCTTCCATTACGCTGGAATCGGCCAAAGTAACCGCCCATTCGGCTGGCGCAAAAATCGCGCAATATTATTCGTACAAACTTAACCGCCATGACATTCAGGAGCTGGAATCATCACCGCCAGACATCCTGTTGTTTACCGGCGGCACGGATGGCGGTGAAGAAAGCTACGGTCTGGCTAATGCGCGTGCACTGGCCGAGTCAAAGCTTGATTGCGCCATTATCTACGCTGGTAACCGCGACATTCAGGACGATGTGCAAACTCTCCTGGGACATAAAGATCTGACTACGGTAGATAACATCCTGCCCGATCTCGACCACCCTAATCCGTTTGCTGCTCGTCAGGCCATTTGCGATGTGTTTTTGTCCCGTATCGTCAAAGGCAAAGGACTGGACGTTATTGTCGGTGAAACCGGCGAAGAGCCGATGCCCACGCCGTGGACGGTGTATGAACTGGTAAAAGCGATTAGCGACTACGACAGCGCATGGAAGGAATTCATGCTGATCGACATGGGCGGCGCCACCACGGATGTCTATTCAGCCAGCGCGAATACCCTCTCCCCTGACACCGTTCTGCACGGCGTCCCAGAACCCTTCGTCAAACGTACTGTTGAAGGCGATCTGGGGATGCGAGTTTCCGCCGTTGTCGTCGGAGAAAGCACGCAGGAAATGGTGAAAGTTATCTTTGCCCAACAGCCACAGCGCGAAGAGGCGTTTTACCGCTATCTGCGCCATCTGGTTGGGCAACCGGATTACCTGCCACTCAGCGAGGAAGAGAAATATTTCGACACCCTGCTGGCAGGTTTGTGCGTGGGCTATGCCACTGAGCGCCACGCGGGCACTAAAAAGCAGGTTTGCACCTGCGTAGGTAACGTGGATTTACAGATGGGTCGCGATCTCACCACCGTACGCAAAGTTGTCGGTTCAGGGGGATGGCTCTCGCGCGCCAGCCAGTTTGATATTCATAACTGGCTCAAATATCGGGAGTTGGACGACCAGGGTAAAAGAATTCTGTTACCGAATCAGTTTGAGTATTACCGCGATTCACATGGCCTGCTCCCTCTACTGGCAAACGTCGCCAGGCTGTACCCGCAAGCCGCTGCTCGCACCAGCATTCAGTGTTTAACCCTATAAAACTTAAGGCAGCTACGAATGGAACTTCGAAATAAAAAACTGACCCATGACGAATTTATGACCGAAAGGCTGCAGGTGTTACAAACCTGGGAAACCGGCAAAGACGTTGAGAACTTCGAAGATGGCGTGAAGTACCAACAAACAATTCCAGACCAGAAGCGCTTCTCCCTCGCGCTGTTGAAGGCCGATCAGGAAGGTAAAACCCTGAGCCAGCCGCGTGCAGGCGTTGCATTAATGGATGAGCACATTGCGCTGCTCAAAACATTGCAGCAAGAGTGCGACCTGCTGCCCAGCACCATCGATGCTTATACCCGTCTGAACCGTTATGAAGAAGCCGCCGTCGGGATCCAGAAATCTATCGAAGCGGGTACGTCCAAGCTGAATGGTTTACCGGTCGTCAACCACGGGGTTGCTGCCTGCCGCCGGATGACGGAATCCCTGGAGAAACCTATCCAGGTTCGCCACGGTACGCCAGATGCGCGCTTGCTGGCAGAAATTGCCATGGCCAGTGGTTTTACCAGCTACGAAGGTGGCGGTATCTCTTACAACATCCCTTACGCCAAGCGCGTCACCCTGGAAAAATCCATCCGTGACTGGCAGTACTGCGACCGTCTGATGGGACTGTATGAAGAAAACGGGATTCGCATTAACCGTGAACCCTTTGGTCCGCTGACCGGCACCCTGATTCCGCCATTCATGTCTCACTCCGTCGCGATCATCGAAGGTCTGCTGGCGCTGGAGCAAGGCGTGAAGTCCATTACCGTGGGCTACGGCCAGGTCGGTAGCCTGACGCAGGACATTGCTGCGATTCAAGCGCTGCGTGAACTGTCACACGAATACTTCCATAACTACGGCTTCGACGACTATGAGCTGAGCACCGTATTCCACCAGTGGATGGGCGGATTCCCGGAAGACGAAGCGAAAGCTTTCTCCGTCATCGCCTGGGGTGCGGCAGTGGCTGGCATGTCTGGCGCAACGAAAGTGATCACCAAGAGCCCCCATGAAGCATTTGGTATCCCGACTGCGGCAGCAAACGCCCAAGGCCTCAAAGCGTCACGTCAGATGCTGAACATGGTTAGCGACCAGAAATTCCCGCAGTGCGCAGCCGTGGAGCAGGAAGTAGAACTGATTAAGAGCGAAGTCCACGCAGTGCTGAAGAAAGTCTTCGAACTGGGTAATGGCGACATTGCACGCGGTACCGTGCTGGCCTTTGAAGCAGGCGTACTGGACGTGCCTTTCGCACCTGCAGCCTGTAATGCTGGCAAAATCCTGCCGGTTCGCGATAACTCAGGCGCAATCCGTATTCTTGAAGCCGGCTCCGTACCGTTGCCGAAAGATATTCTCGCCCTGCACCACGACTACGTCGCAGAGCGCGCCCACTTTGAAGGCCGCAAGCCTTCTTTCCAGATGGTCATTGATGACATCAACGCCGTATCCCACAGTAAATTAATAGGAAGACCATAATGAAAATTAAACAGGCCCTTTTCACAGCTGGCTACTCCTCATTTTATTTTGACGACCAGCAGGCCATTAAAGACGGCGCAGGTCACGATGGGTTCATCTATACCGGCACGCCGGTAACGCCTGGATTTACTTCTGTTCGCCAGGCGGGTGAATGCGTTTCGGTTCAGCTGATTCTGGAAAACGGCGCGGTAGCGGTCGGTGATTGTGCAGCCGTACAGTATTCCGGTGCGGGCGGTCGTGACCCGCTGTTCCTGGCAGAGAACTTCATTCCGTTCCTCAACGATCACATCAAACCGCTGCTGGAAGGCCGCGATGTCGATGCGTTCCTGCCAAACGCCCGTTTCTTCGACGAACTGAGCATTGACGGTCGTCTGCTGCATACCGCCGTTCGCTACGGCCTGTCTCAGGCGCTGCTGGATGCCGCTGCGCTGGCGACCGGTCGTCTGAAAGTAGAAGTCGTATGTGACGAATGGCAGTTGCCATGTGTTCCGGAAGCGATTCCTTTATTCGGCCAGAGCGGCGACGACCGTTATATCGCCGTAGACAAAATGATCCTCAAAGGTGTGGACGTTCTGCCGCACGCGCTGATCAACAACGTCGAGCAGAAGCTGGGCTTTAAAGGTGAAAAACTGCGTGAGTATGTGCGCTGGTTATCCAACCGCATCTTAACCCTGCGCACCAACGAAGCGTATCAGCCTACGCTGCACATTGATGTGTACGGCACCATCGGTCTGATTTTCGATATGGATCCGGTTCGTTGCGCCGAATACATCGCCAGCCTGGAAGTTGAAGCACAGGGCCTGCCGCTGTACATCGAAGGTCCGGTTGATGCCGGTAACAAACCGGATCAGATCCGCATGCTGACTGAGATCACCAACGAGCTGACTCGTCTGGGCTCCGGCGTGAAAATCGTGGCCGATGAATGGTGTAACACCTATCAGGATATCGTCGACTTCACCGATGCGGGCAGTTGCCACATGGTGCAAATCAAGACCCCGGATCTGGGTGGTGTTCACAACATCGTTGATGCAGTGCTGTATTGCAACAAACACGGAATGGAAGCCTATCAGGGCGGCACCTGTAACGAAACCGAGATCAGTGCACGTACCTGCGTACACGTCGCGCTGGCCGCGCGTCCAATGCGCATGCTGATCAAACCGGGTATGGGTTTCGATGAAGGTCTCAACATCGTGTTTAACGAAATGAACCGCACCATCGCGCTGTTGCAGACTAAGGATTAAGAGATGGCACGCACATTTAAGATCTTATCGCCTACGGCTATCCTGGGTTATGGCTTCCCGGAAGAAAGTTTTCGTAAAGCCATGGAAGAGTCACCGGATCTTATTGCTGTTGACGCGGGTTCCTCCGATCCTGGCCCCCACTACCTCGGGGCAGGTAAACCGTTTACCGACAGGGCCGGCGTAAAACGCGATCTGCGCTATATGATCGTAGCAGGCGTTAAGAACAACATCCCGGTGGTCATCGGCACAGCCGGTGGTTCAGGTGCTGCTCCGCATCTGGAGTGGTGTCGCCAGATTATCCATGAGATTGCGCAGGAAGAAAAACTGTCCTTCTCTATGGCGCTGATCCCGTCTGATGTCGACAAAGAGGTCGTTCATCAGGCGCTGGATAACGGCAAAATCACCGCCCTGGATTTTGTCCCTGAACTGACTCACGAGGCGATTGAAGAGAGCACCTACATCGTCGCACAGATGGGCGTCGAGCCTTTCCAGCGTGCGCTGGAAGCCGGTGCGCAGGTGGTACTGGGCGGACGAGCCTACGATCCGGCCTGCTTCGCCGCACTGCCGATTATGCAGGGCTTTGATGAAGGTCTGGCGCTTCACTGCGGTAAGATCCTTGAGTGTGCTGCTATTGCCGCCACCCCGGGCTCCGGCTCAGATTGTGCGATGGGGATCATTGACGACAACGGCTTTACGCTGAAAGCGTTCAATCCAAAGCGTAAGTTCACTGAAACTTCCGCTGCAGCGCACACTCTGTATGAGAAGTCCGATCCGTACTTCCTGCCGGGACCGGGCGGCGTGCTGAACCTGAAGGCGTGTACCTTCACGCAGGTAAACGACGGCGAAGTGTATGTCAGCGGCTCACGTCATGAAGAGACGCCGTATGCGCTGAAACTGGAAGGTGCACGTCAGGTTGGCTTCCGCTGCCTGACCATCGCCGGGACTCGCGACCCGATTATGATTGCCGGAATTGACACCATTCTTGAAGAGGTACAGGCAAGCGTAGCACGTAACCTTTCACTGAATGATGACAGTATCCGCATGACGTTCCACCTGTACGGGAAGAACGGTGTGATGGGCAATCATGAGCCGATTAAAACCGCCGGTCACGAACTGGGGATTTTACTGGACGTGGTCGCACCAACGCAGGATATCGCCAACAGCGTCTGCTCGCTGGTGCGCTCTACCCTGCTGCACTACGGCTATGAAAATCGCATTGCGACTGCGGGCAACCTCGCTTTCCCGTTCTCGCCATCTGATATTCAGAGTGGTCCGGTGTATGAGTTCTCAATCTATCACCTGATTGAAGCAAGCGATGCACTGCGTTTTGATTTCCACATTGAACAGGTCACGCCAGAAGGAGTTCAGGCATGAAACACTCAATTTGTTCACTGGCGCAGGTCATCCGTTCCAAAAATGCCGGACCGTACGAACTGGTTTTAGATATTTTATTTAAAACCAAGGAAGACTATCAACGAGTAAAAGCGTCCGAGCAATTAACACCGCAACTGATTGCTGGATTATATAATGTCGAGCCTGACTTTATTCATAACATTGTCTGGTTTGACCCGGCAAATGCGGTAAAGATCGTCATGCCTCGCGATATTATTTCCGGCAACGTCGGTGACAATGATGTTTATGGCGCGCAGCAACATGCTCCATTATTAAGTATTGAGTTCGATTTGTAATAAAAAACAAAATAACAACCATTGGAGCACAGAATTCAGCAGTATCACAGTGCTTCGAAGTATTCATGCGGTTGGTCACAACAGGCGTGCGCCTGAGCTACTGTTCCAGCTCAGGTGCCCGCCACCCTACACAATTTTCATTACCAGCCTTTATCCGATGGAGTACACATGAAGAAAATTAGTTTAACGAAGATGATCATATTAGGCCTGATACTCGGCATGATTGCCGGGGTGGCCATAAATAATATGGCCGCGGCTGAAACAGCAAAATCTTATGCAGCGGATATTTCTATTTTCACCACTATATTCTTACGTATGGTGAAAATGATTATCGCGCCATTGGTTATCTCCACACTGGTTGTTGGTATTGCCAAAATGGGCGATGCCAAAACGCTGGGACGTATATTTTCTAAAACCTTTTTCCTGTTTATTTGCGCCTCTCTGGTGTCAATTGCGCTGGGTCTGGTTATCGTTAACATCTTCCAGCCAGGTGCGGGCATCAACTTTGTTCCGCATGACGTCGGTGCTGTCGCAGCCGTTAAGTCAGAGCCGTTCACGCTGAAAGTATTTATCTCGCACGCGGTACCGACCAGTATCGTTGACGCGATGGCACGTAACGAAATCCTGCAGATCGTGGTGTTCTCAATTTTCCTCGGTTGCAGCCTGGCCGCCATTGGCGAAAAAGCCGATCCTATCGTGAAGGTACTGGACTCGCTGGTACACGTGATGCTGAAGCTGACTGGCTACGTCATGCTGTTCGCACCACTGACCGTTTTTGCTGCGATTTCCGGTCTGATTGCCGAACGTGGTCTGGGTGTGATGGTGAGCGCCGGGATCTTCATGGGTGAGTTCTACCTGACGCTGGGTATGCTGTGGGCCATCCTGATTGGTCTGTCAACGCTGCTGATTGGTCCTTGCATCAGCCGTCTGACCAAATCCATTCTCGAACCGGCTCTGCTGGCCTTTACCACCTCCAGTTCTGAAGCGGCCTTCCCAGGCACGCTGGATAAACTGGAGAAGTTTGGCGTCTCTTCCAAAATTGCCAGCTTCGTACTGCCTATCGGTTACTCGTTTAACCTGGTCGGCTCCATGGCCTACTGCTCCTTTGCCACCGTCTTTATTGCCCAGGCGTGCAACATCGAACTGAGCATGGGTGAGCAAATCACCATGCTGTTGATCCTGATGCTGACCTCTAAAGGGATGGCGGGTGTACCGCGTGCGTCCATGGTAGTTATCGCCGCTACGCTGAACCAATTCAACATTCCGGAAGCCGGTCTGATCCTGCTGATGGGCGTCGATCCGTTCCTCGATATGGGTCGTTCTGCCACTAACGTAATGAGTAATGCCATGGGTGCTGCCATCGTGGGTCGTTGGGAAGGTGAACACTTCGGCCAGGGTTGTCGCGGAACTGCACCAGTGAAAACCCCGGAACAGGATCGTCCGGTTACTGAAACGGAAGTTGCTTTGTCTTAATCATTTGATAACTGCGATCTGTAGACCGGGTAAGGCGTTTACGCCGCTATCCGACAAGAGAGCCACACCTGATGGCGACGCGAAGCGTCTTACCAGGTCGATAAGGTTTTTCCGGTCTACGGATCTTTTTTCACAACACCACCAGGAAAACACAATGAATAAAACACTTCTCGGCGTAAGTCTCTTTTCTTTCAGCGTCTTGTTTAGCGCAACAACGTTCGCGCAAACCACGCCGGATTACGCCAAACTGATCGAACAGGCACACCAGAAATTTAAAAGTAACAATGACGGAAAAGTCGCCGACTATATCCCTGCTCTGGCGACCTATAGCCCGAAAAATTTTGCCATCACCATTGCCACCGTTGACGGCAAAATCTACCAGGTTGGCGATGTCAACAAACCCTTCCCGATGGAATCCCTGAGCAAAGTCTTCACCATGGCATTGGCTATGGAGCAGCATGGCCCACAGGTGGTTCTGGATAAACTCGGCGCCAATGCCACCGGCATGCCATTCAACTCAGGCTTAGCCGTTGAACTGACTAAAGGCGCACCGGAAAACCCGCTGGTTAATGCCGGCGCAATGAGCACCGTTAGCCTGATTGAAGCCAAAGACAAAACCGATCGTTGGAACAAAATCCTCGATAACCTGAACGTCTGGGCAGATGCCAAACTGACCGTGAACGAACCGGTGTTCAAATCTGAAATGGATACCAACCAGCACAACCAGGCGCTGGCGAAGCTGATGGAATCCTACAACAGCTTCTATGGCGACACCGACGAAGCCGTTGAAATTTATACCCGTCAATGCTCAGTCGATATCACCGTTGAGCAACTGGCCAAAATGGGTGCTGTCCTCGCCAACAAAGGAAAGTCTCCGTTTAACGGCAAGCAGTTGTTGAACGAAAAATATGTGCCGCAAGTATTGGCTGAAATGGCGATTGCCGGGTTGTACGACGGCAGTGGCAAGTGGCTGTATACCGTCGGCCTGCCGGCGAAAAGCGGCGTTGGCGGCGGAATGGTTGCTGTTGTCCCGGGTGAATATGCGATAGCTGTTTATTCTCCGCCGCTGGATGAAGCCGGTAACAGCGTTCGTGCCCAGAAAACTATCGAATATGTCGCCGAAGCGACAAAAGCCAACGTCTTTTTAGCGAAATAAGCCCGTGCCGGATAGCGCTAATGCGTATCCGGCCTCCTCGCTAAAACTTCTCCGGCCAGCAAAGTTTACTTTTTTGTTGGCCGGAACCGACGTTACCTAAAAACCTAAAGGTGAGAAGTAAAAATGTCTAAACCATTTGTCTGGCAGGAACTCTTTGTTCAGAGTAAAGATAATACAGAATATGAATTACTCACTAACCAATACGTTACGGTAACTGAGTTAGACGGAGAGGAAGTGATCAAGGTGGCGCCTGAGGCGTTAACCTTGTTGGCACAGCAGGCATTTTATGAAGCGTCCTTTTTCCTGCGCGCCGGACATTTGAAGCAAGTAGCCAGCATTTTGCACGACCCGCAGGCCAGCAGTAACGATAAATATGTCGCACTTCAACTGCTGCGCAATGCGGAAGTTTCCGCCAAAGGCGTACTGCCCAACTGCCAGGATACCGGCACCGCAACGATTGTTGCCAGCAAAGGACAGCAGGTCTGGACCGGCGGCGATGACGCGGAAGCATTAAGCAAAGGCGTGTATACCACCTTCACGGAAAATAACCTGCGCTATTCGCAAAATGCCCCGTTGGATATGTACACCGAGGTCAACACCCAAACGAACCTGCCTGCGCAAATCGACATCAGTGCAACTCCGGGTAACGAATACCGCTTCCTGTTCGTCAATAAAGGCGGCGGCTCGGCCAACAAAGCGGCGCTGTATCAAGAAACCAAGTCCATTCTGCAGCCAGAAAAACTCACCGCCTTCCTGATCGAGAAAATGAAATCACTGGGCACCGCTGCCTGTCCGCCGTATCACATTGCGTTCGTCGTGGGCGGGCTCTCTGCCGATCAATCGCTGAAAGTGGCGAAGCTGGCTTCAACAAAATATTACGATAACCTGCCAACCAGCGGCAACGAACTGGGTCAGGCGTTCCGCGATACCGCACTGGAGACGGCGTTGCTCAATGCCAGCCGCGAGTTTGGTATTGGCGCACAGTTTGGCGGTAAATACTTCGCGCACGACATTCGCGTCATTCGCCTGCCACGCCACGGTGGCTCCTGCCCTATCGCCATGGCCCTCTCCTGCTCTGCAGACCGCAATATTAAAGCCAAAATTAATAAGCACGGTATTTGGCTGGAGAAACTTGAACATAATCCGGGAAAATTTATTCCCGATTCTCAGCGCGTAGAAAACAGCGGTCAGACCGTACAACTGAATCTGGATCGTCCGCTGCGCGAGATCATGCAGGATCTGTCCGTACTGCCGATTGGCACCCGACTGTCACTCAGCGGCCCAATTGTCGTTGCCCGCGATATCGCCCATGCCAAGATCAAAGAACGTCTGGATAACGGCGAACCGATGCCGGAATACATGAAAAATCACATTGTGTATTACGCCGGTCCCGCCAAAACGCCTAACAATCTGGCCTGCGGTTCAATGGGCCCCACTACCGGCGGGCGCATGGACGGTTATGTCGATGCTTTCCAGGCAGCAGGCGGCAGTTTGATCATGTTGTCAAAAGGCAATCGCAGCAAGCAGGTGACCGATGCTTGTCAGAAGCATGGTGGATTTAACCTTGGCAGCATCGGCGGCGCAGCGGCCCTGCTGGCCCAGCAGTATGTGAAGAGCCTGCATTGTCTTGAATATCCTGAACTGGGTATGGAAGCGGTGTGGATGATGGAAGTGAAAAATATGCCCGCCTTTGTATTAGTGGATGACAAAGGCAACAACTTCTTTAGTCAGTTTGAGCAGCAGCATCGCTGCACAACCTGCCCTGCAGGACATTAAGGAGCAACAATGGAAGTGCGAGCCAATGACGACAGGCACCGCCAGCGTCAGCAGAAACTGAAAGATCAGGTTGATACCCGCGTGGCGGCGGCAACGGAAAAGAAAGGGATTTTGATTGTCTTCACCGGCAACGGTAAAGGAAAATCCACTGCCGCCTTTGGTACCGCGACGCGCGCGGTCGGCCATGGAAAAACCGTTGGCGTCGCGCAGTTTATTAAAGGCCAGTGGGATAATGGCGAATACAACACGTTACAACCGCTCGGCGTTGAATTCCATATTATGGGAACCGGCTTCACCTGGGAAACCCAGAACAAGGAAGCGGACATTGC
Source organism: Citrobacter freundii (assembly GCF_029717145.1). Taxonomy (NCBI): domain Bacteria; kingdom Pseudomonadati; phylum Pseudomonadota; class Gammaproteobacteria; order Enterobacterales; family Enterobacteriaceae; genus Citrobacter; species Citrobacter freundii. Next base: position 3,280,445 of record NZ_CP099222.1, read on the forward strand.
GGCAGCAACGGTGGTCTGGCAGGAAAGTAAGCGCATGCTCGCCGATGCGCACTACGACCTGGTCGTACTGGATGAACTGACGTATATGTTGGCGTATCACTATCTGGATACTCAGGAAGTGATCGCTGCCATCGAGAATCGTCCAGCCGAACAGAGCGTAATTGTCACGGGCCGCGGATGCCACACGCTTTTACTGGAACTTGCCGATACGGTCAGTGAGATGCGTCCGGTCAAGCACGCGTTTGATAGCGGTATTCAGGCACAAGTTGGGATTGACTGGTAGGAAAAACACGCTGGCCTACAATATTGTAGGCCGGCGTTGTCATCACGTCACTGACACCACAGATTTACCGAGTAACCAGTTACGGAAAGTCTGTAAATGCGGAGATTCCGCCTTCTCTTCACGCCACGTCATAATGAACCGGTTGCCGGTACGCATCGGGACATCGCAGGGAATCACCATATCACCGCAGTCCAGATCGTGCTGAATAGCAAATCGGGGTAACAACGCGACGCCCAAATTCGAGCGTACCGCCGCGATCAGCATCGAGAGCAAATCAAAGCGCGGACCTTTATTGACTAACGGACTGCTGACATCAGACAACGCAAACCATTCCTGCCAGCCTTTGATACGCGTACTTTGGTGCAACAGAGGAAACTCATTCAGCAGATCGGTTACCGCCAGCTTGCGATCGGCTTCGTTCAGCAGGCATCTGCTGCATACGGGTAAAATTTCCTCTTCGAAAAGGTACTCCACCCCAGACCATGGCGAGTAAAAATCTTCCCGCATGATTGCCGCGTCGTATTCACGATTGAGAAAATCGCCGATATTCGCCAAAGAGTGAATATTAACGATAATATCAGGGTTAAGTTTATTGAACTCACGTAAGTTAGGAATCAGCCAGTGCGTACTAAACGTAGGATTAACCGCCAACTCAATAACCTGCACGGTCGGTTGCCAGGTCATTATGGTGGTGGTGTCACGTTCCAGTTTGTTAAGCGTTTCCTTGACGATAGTTAAATAATGCTTCCCTGCCGCATTTAAGAAAATTCGCTTTTTGGCATGATTAAATAGCGCTGTATTTAGAAAGTCCTCCAGCGCATTCACCTGGCGAAAAACAGCACTTTGTGTCAACGCAAGCTCTTCTGCTGCCCGGGTATAACTTTCGTGACGCGCAACCACTTCAAAAGTTACCAGCAACTCCGTCTTCGGTATTTTTCCTCTCATAACCTCTTCCATATGCAGCGTACAAAATAAGTTTAATTTATAAAATAAATTTCATTACACCCAGACAAGCATCGAAAGTTATATTTTATTTTGTCCATTGATGTCATTGATCCAATCCATGATTTACTCACACTGAGGCGGATAAATATTAACCAATAATACGCAAGCCGGGCAATAAACACAATTTAAATAAGGTTAAACATGGGCAAATAGTGCTTATAAGTTCTTAATAATTTTTCAAATGATCTTGTTTATTGCAGAAAAAACTATGCGAGTTTAATCAATATTATTGCTGCGATATTTTAGGATAATTTAGTGTTATAACCACCCGGCAAACGACTGCTTTAAATCATTCCTTGATGTAGTTTCTGCCATTCTAATGTTAGACGTGATAAAGGACACAATGTGAAAACTTTCGGAAAGGTCTGGCTCGTTGGCGCCGGTCCCGGTGATATATCGTTACTCACCCTCAAAGCAATGATGTGCATTAAGCAGGCCGATGTCATTATTTACGACAGGCTGGTCAATCCTAAAATTTTGGAATGGGCGGCACCTGATTGCCAGCTCATCAATGTCGGCAAAAATCCGGGCTTTCATTGTGTGCCACAGGATGAAATCAACGCGTTGCTGGTCCAGTATGCTGAAACCCATCACCATATCGTGCGCTTAAAAGGCGGCGATCCTTACGTGTTTGGCCGGGGGGCTGAAGAAGTTGAGGATCTCGTGGAAATCGGCATACCTTTTGAAGTCGTACCCGGCATCAGTTCCACTATTGGCGGCCTGACCTGCGCCGGTATTCCAGTCACGCATCGCGATTATGCTTCAGGATTTCACGTGGTCACCGGTCATACGCGTGAAGGAAATCAGCAGCAGGACTGGCGTCAGCTGGCCAAACTCAACGGTACGCTGGTTATCGTGATGGGGATCGCCAATCTGGCGTTTATTTGTGAAGAGTTGCTCATGGGGGGAAAATCTGCCGACACCCCCGCCGCTATTATCATGTCCGCTACGCGGGAGAATCAGCGCCGACTGACTTGTACATTGGGGTCATTACTGAACAAAGCGCAGGAAGCGAACATCGTGCCACCCGCGCTGATCGTTATCGGTGAGGTTGTGACCCTAAGCGACAGACTGTCTTTTATTCCTGAAGCCCTCGCGCTACCGGAAAGCCTCTACTGCGAAAGTCTCGCGTGACGAAAAGACTGGGGTGACGTTTGATGCGCCGCCCGGAAAACACGGCAAAAGTAACTGGTTTGCGCGTACTGAAGTTTCCGGGCAATGCTGTCTATTGAATGCACAGGATCATGCAATAACTCGCCAGCTTTTTGCATTTTCTTCTGATTCACCCATGTTTTAAAATTCACTCCCTGACGCTTCTTAAAGAAGCGGCTAAAATAGTTAGCACTCAAACATACATGCGCTGCCACGGATTCAAGAGATAGCTCACTATATAAATTCTCATCAATATAACGTAGCGCTTCCATGAGTTTCTTTTCATGCCGGGAAAGCTCAGTAAAATAAATCTGCGGGGCGCTTACTTTAGGGTTATTAACCATTTCATCTACCGTATTCTTTCGTTCATAATTATTAACAATAAAGTTCAGTAAGTTTGCCGACGCGGTCAATATATTATTATCTACAACAATCACGCGATCCCATGCAGCCTTTATTTCAGGGTCGCTCATCCATTGTGATTGCTCATCTATAACTATCGTTTTATATTCCTGATATTTGGCTCGTACTTGGCCACAGATAATAAAACCGCAAAGATTCCCTTCATTAATGAGTGGCATTGAGAAGAGGCTTAATCCTGCATAACAGCAGAGTATTCTTGGTTTTAGCTGTTTTAACCCTTCAAAAGCGCAATACTTATCACACTTTTGACAACTCGCTCGGTACTGTTCATTGGTACGCATGAGTGTACAGAATGCGTTAAAATTATGGCAATCCGATATCACCTTGCCTGTAACATCAATCACTACCGTCGCTAATCCTGTCGCTCTGGCAAAAACATCGGCGATGGAGAAAAAACACTGTAAGTCGTCATCCTTAATTTTCAGCGGCACGCCATCCTCCGGCAATGTTGATATTAAAGCCGGTAATATGCAGAATTTAGTCTAAAGAAAGAATGATGCTGACCGCAAAAAATAATCTCATTTGTGAAGATGATTGTGATCAAATTTCAAGATGGTGGATTGCAGAAAATAAAAAAGGCCATCATCAGATGGCCAACCATGTCGAAACGGGAACAGCCCTTGACCATATTGATAGTCAGGGCTGTTTTTTTACTTATTACTTAATCACGGTCTTCAGCGCTTCGCCGATATCAGCCAGGCTGCGTACGGTTTTCACACCAGCGGCTTCCAGTGCAGCGAACTTCTCATCCGCCGTCCCTTTACCACCAGAGATAATCGCGCCCGCATGGCCCATACGTTTGCCTTTCGGCGCGGTCACGCCAGCGATGTAGCCGACAACCGGTTTGGTCACATGATCTTTAATGTAAGCTGCGGCTTCTTCTTCCGCGCTGCCGCCGATCTCACCGATCATGACAATCGCTTCGGTTTGCGGATCTTCCTGGAACAGCTTCAGAATGTCGATAAAGTTAGAACCAGGGATTGGATCCCCACCGATGCCCACACAGGTGGACTGGCCGAAACCGTAGTCAGTGGTCTGCTTAACCGCTTCATAGGTCAGCGTACCGGAACGGGAAACGATACCCACTTTGCCCGGTTTGTGAATGTGACCCGGCATGATACCGATTTTGCATTCGCCCGGGGTGATAACGCCTGGGCAGTTCGGGCCAATCATACGCACGCCTGCTTCATCCAGCGCCACTTTCACGGTCAGCATATCCAGCGTCGGAATACCTTCGGTGATGGTGATGATCAGTTTGATGCCCGCGTTGACAGCTTCCAGAATGGAGTCTTTGCAGAACGGTGCCGGTACGTAGATAACTGACGCAGTCGCGCCGGTCGCTTCTACCGCTTCACGTACGGTGTTGAACACCGGCAGACCCAGATGGGTGGTGCCGCCTTTGCCCGGCGTAACGCCACCGACCATTTGTGTACCGTAAGCAATCGCTTGTTCTGAGTGGAATGTCCCCTGGCTGCCGGTGAAGCCCTGGCAGATTACCTTGGTATCTTTATTAATTAAAACGGACATTATTTCCCCTCCACTGCGGCAACAACCTGCTGAGCTGCATCCGTCAGACTTTTCGCTGCAATAATATTCAGGCCGCTGTCAGCCAATTTTTTCGCGCCGAGTTCGGCATTGTTGCCTTCCAGACGGACAACAACAGGTACGTTAACGCCCACTTCCGCTACCGCGCCGATGATACCGTCAGCGATCAGGTCGCAACGTACGATACCGCCGAAGATGTTAACCAGAACGGCTTTAACATTGTCGTCAGAAAGGATGATTTTGAACGCTTCGGTCACGCGTTCTTTGGTCGCGCCGCCGCCAACGTCGAGGAAGTTAGCCGGTTCGCCGCCGTGCAGCTTAACGATGTCCATGGTGCCCATCGCCAGGCCCGCGCCGTTAACCATGCAACCGATGTTGCCATCCAGCGCAACGTAGTTCAGCTCCCACTGTGCTGCCTGCGCTTCACGCGGATCTTCCTGAGACTGGTCGCGCATTTCGCGCAGGTCAGCCTGGCGGAACAATGCGTTGCCGTCAGCACCCAGTTTGCCGTCGAGGCAAATCAGGTCGCCTTGCTTGGTGACAACCAACGGGTTGATTTCGATCAGCGCCAGGTCACGCTCAAGGAAGATGGTCGCCAGACCCATAAAGATTTTGGTGAACTGCTGAACCTGTTTACCTTCCAGACCCAGTTTGAATGCCAGCTCACGTCCCTGATACGGCATTGGGCCCGCCAGCGGATCCAGTGCGACTTTGTGGATCAGGTGCGGGGTTTCTTCCGCGACTTTTTCGATTTCCACGCCGCCTTCGGTAGAGGCCATAAAGACCACGCGACGGGAGCTACGGTCAACCACAGCGCCGAGGTAAAGTTCTTTACCAATATCGGTCGCAGCTTCAACCAGAATCTGATTTACCGGTTGGCCATTGGCATCCGTCTGGTAAGTGACCAGACGTTTACCCAGCCAGTGTTCAGCAAAAGCGCGAATGTCTTCTTTGCTGTTAACGACCTTCACACCGCCCGCTTTACCGCGGCCACCAGCGTGAACCTGACATTTTACTACCCATGGACCTGCGCCGATTTTAGAGGCAGCTTCTTCGGCTTCACGCGGAGTAGTACAGGCATAACCCACCGGTGCCGGTAAGCCATAGCGGGCAAAAAGTTGTTTTGCCTGATATTCATGTAAGTTCATGTGTTCTGTCCATCCTTCAGGTAATCGTTATCTTATAACCCGTAGGCCTGATAAGGCCGCAGACCTACGGGGCAGGTGATACTCTTTATAGTTACACGTCTAACAGCAGACGCGTTGGATCTTCCAGCAACTCTTTAATGGTCACCAGGAAGCCCACTGACTCACGACCATCGATCAAACGGTGGTCATAAGACAGCGCCAGATACATCATCGGCAGGATTTCAACCTTGCCGTCTACCGCCATCGGCCTGTCTTTGATGGCATGCATACCCAGGATGGCGCTCTGCGGCGGGTTGATGATCGGCGTAGACATCAAGGAACCGAACACACCACCGTTAGTGATAGTGAAGTTCCCGCCCGTCAGATCCTCGACCGTCAACTTGCCGTCGCGACCTTTCACTGCCAGTTCTTTGATATTTTTCTCGATGTCAGCCATACCCAGCAGGTCAACATTGCGCAGAACCGGAGTCACCAGGCCGCGCGGCGTAGAGACCGCCATGCTGACATCAAAGTAGTTGTGATACACCACGTCATCGCCATCGATAGAGGCGTTGACTTCCGGGAAGCGTTTCAGCGCTTCAACCACGGCTTTCACGTAGAACGACATAAAGCCCAGACGGATACCGTGACGTTTTTCAAACGCATCACCGTACTGCTTACGCAGATCCATGATTGGCTTCATGTTGACTTCGTTGAAGGTCGTCAGCATCGCGGTGGAGTTTTTCGCTTCCAGCAGACGCTCGGCCACGCGCTTACGCAGACGGGTCATCGGAACACGTTTCTCACCACGCGCACCCAGTGCAGGTTGAGCGGCAGGTGCGGCTGCCGGTGCTTTGGCTTCCGCTTTCGCTGCCGGAGCTTTAGCCAGATGTTTTTCAACATCTTCACGAGTGATGCGGCCGCCGACGCCGGTACCATTAATGGCGCTGGCTTCGAGGTTATGCTCACCCAGCAGGCGACGAATCGCCGGGCTCAGGGCATCGTTATTCTGCTCGGAGAGCGAGGCCTGCTGGCGCTGCGCCGGAGTAGAATCTTTTTCTTCAGACTTGGCGCTGGTCTCTTTCCCGGCGCTGTTACCTTCACGCAGGCGACCGAGGATCTGGCGAGACGTGACGGTTGTCCCTTCATCTTCCAGAACCGCATCAAGAATACCGTCCGCTGATGCCGGTACTTCCAGTACCACTTTGTCAGTTTCGATTTCTACCAGCACTTCATCGCGCTTAACGCTATCGCCCGGTTTTTTATGCCAGGTCGCTACGGTTGCGTCAGCCACAGATTCAGGCAGGTCGGGAACAAGAATATCTACGCTACTCATTATTTATCCTTTATTTAATCGACGTTCAGCGCGTCATTTACCAGATCTTGTTGCTGCTTCTGGTGAACGGACATATATCCTACTGCCGGTGAGGCAGAGGCCGGGCGACCTGCGTAACGCAGAGCAGACCCAAATGGAATCACTTCACGGAAATGATGCTGGCTGCAGTACCATGCGCCCTGGTTGAGCGGCTCTTCCTGGCACCAGACAAAATCATGTACGTGAGCGTACTGTTTCAACACGTCCTGCATCGCTTTATGCGGGAACGGATAAAGCTGTTCGATGCGCACAATGGCAACATCTTTCTGACCATTCTTGCGGCGTTGCTCCAGCAGGTCGTAATAAACCTTACCAGAACACATTACAACGCGCTTCACGCCTTTCGGATCCAGTTCATCAATCTCGCCAATGGCTGGCAGGAACGCACCGTTAGCCAGTTCGTCCAGCGTGGACACCGCCAGCGGATGACGCAGCAATGACTTCGGTGACATCACCACCAGTGGACGGCGCATACCGCGCAGCGCCTGACGACGCAGCATGTGGTACACCTGAGCCGGGGTAGACGGGACGCAAACCTGCATGTTCTGCTCGGCGCAGAGTTGCAGATAACGTTCCAGACGCGCGGAGGAGTGCTCCGGACCCTGACCTTCATAGCCGTGCGGCAGCAGCATCACCAGACCACACATGCGGCCCCATTTCTGCTCGCCAGAGGAGATGAACTGGTCGATAACCACCTGTGCGCCGTTGGCGAAGTCGCCAAACTGTGCTTCCCAGATGGTCAGCGTGCGCGGCTCAGCCGTGGCGTAGCCGTATTCAAATGCCAGCACCGCTTCTTCAGACAGAACGGAGTCCCATACGCGGAACGTGCCCTGACCGTTATGCACGTGCTGCAATGGGGTGTAGGTTGAACCGTTCGCCTGGTTGTGGATCACCGCGTGGCGGTGGAAGAAGGTCCCGCGACCGGAGTCTTCACCCGACAGACGAACCGGAATGCCTTCGTCTACCAGCGTGGCGTAGGCCAGATTCTCAGCGCCACCCCAATCGAACAGCTTCTCGCCAGCGGCCATTGACTGACGGTCACCGTAAATCTTGGCGACGCGCGACTGCATTTCAACCGCTTCAGGTACGGTACTGATGCGTTTTGCCAGTTCCTGCAAACGCTTCATTTCAACCTTGCTCGGGTAGTTCTCATCCCAATCGTGGTTGAGGTACGGTGACCAGGTGAAGGAGTGCATGTTCATTGGACGCCACTCTTTCACCACGCATTCACCCGCATCTAACGCATCACGATACAGGTTGACCATTTCGGTCGCGTCTTCCAGCGTAACAACTTTATCGGTTTCCAGTTTGTCAGCGTAGATTTTGCGCGGCGTCGGGTGTTTTTTGATTTTCTGATACATCAGCGGCTGGGTTGCGCTCGGCTCGTCGGCTTCGTTATGGCCGTGACGGCGGTAGCACACCAGATCAATGAACACATCGCGTTTAAAGGTATTACGGAAATCCAGCGCCAGACGCGTCACGAAAGCGACCGCTTCCGGGTCATCCGCATTGACGTGGAAAATCGGCGCCATCACCATCTTACCAATGTCGGTGCAATACGGCGTGGAACGCGCATCCAGTGGGTTAGAGGTGGTGAATCCGACCTGGTTGTTGATAACGATACGAACGGTGCCGCCGACTTCGTAGCCGCGCGCTTTCGACATGTTCAGGGTTTCCTGAACCACGCCCTGCCCGGTTACCGCTGCGTCACCGTGAATGGTGATCGGCAGAACTTTATTGCTGCTCGGCTCATCCAGTCTGTCCAGACGCGCACGAACGGAACCGATAACCACCGGGCTGACGATTTCCAGGTGCGACGGGTTAAACGCCAGCGCCAGGTGAACCAGACCGCCTTCGGTTTCGATATCCGATGAGAAGCCCATGTGGTACTTCACGTCACCGGTACCGAGGTGCTCTTTATGTTTGCCCGCAAATTCGTCGAACAGTTCTTGTGGACGTTTACCCAGCACGTTCACCAGCACGTTCAAACGACCACGGTGCGCCATGCCCAGAACCACTTCACGCGTGCCGCTGTTGCCGGCATGGCGAATCATCTCTTTGAGCATCGGAATTAACGCATCACCACCTTCCAGCGAGAAGCGTTTAGCACCCGGGAACTTGGCCCCCAGGTAGCGCTCCAGACCTTCTGCTGCGGTCAGTTCACTGAGGAAACGTTTTTTCTCTTCGCCACTGAACGCCGCGCGACCGGATTCGATACGCTGTTGAAGCCAGCGTTTCTCTTCGGTGCTGGTGATGTGCATGTACTCGGCGCCAATCGGGCCGCAGTAAGTTTGCTTCAGTGCTTCCAGTAACTCGCCCAGCTTCATCGTATCTTTGCCACCGGCAAAAGAACCGACGTTAAAGCTTTCCTGAAGATCGGCTTCGGTCAGATCGTGGAAAGACGGATCCAGATCGGCCACGTTTTCTTGCTGCCACAGTCCCAGCGGATCGAGATTCGCATGCTGATGGCCGCGGAAACGGTATGCGTTGATGAGCTGCAGGACTTTAACCTGCTTCACATTGGCATCAGGGTCGGAAATAGAAGAAGAGTAACGTGGGGTAGCCAACGCCTGACGACGGAAATAATCACGCGTTTTTGAATGGAGTTGATCCGGTTTGACTCCGGTACCAGGTAACTGCTGGAACGTCGAACGCCAGTTAGCATCTACCGAGTCAGGGTCGGTTAAGAAGTCTTCATAGAGCTGTTCTATCCAACTCTGGTTCGAACCAGAGAGGTAAGAAGAGTCCAACCAGGCTTTCAAAGCGCTGTTCTGCATCGTGATCCCTTAAGCATCTTTTCTGCTTATTTAATACTCTAAATAGTTCACGTTTCAGGAAGGCGGCAAGCTTGCGAATCCCAGGGAGCTTACAGCCAGTAAGTGACCGGGGTGAGCAAGTGCAGCCAACGCACATGCAACCTGAACTATGACGAGTATTTCGCCGTGGATACTACCACGCATACGCGTATGCGTGCCGGGGTTCACTTGCGAGCTCTTTTTGTTTGGCTCGCGAAGGAACCTTTAAAAACTGTCAGAGATAAGAGGCAGTTTTTAGAGGTTTCCTGCATTAACGATTTGCCTGATGGCGCTTCACTTATCAGGCCTACAGGTACAATCCCGTAGGCCTGATAAGACGTTTACGTCGCCATCCGGCAACAACAACTTATGCACTACGCTTCAGCAGCATCGACTTAATATGGCCGATAGCGCGCGTCGGGTTCAGCCCCTTAGGACATACACTGACGCAGTTCATGATGCTATGGCAGCGGAATACGCTGAAAGCGTCACTTAAACCTTCCAGGCGACTGTCGGTCTCGGTATCGCGACTGTCAATCAGGAAGCGATACGCAGCCAGCAGACCCGCCGGGCCAACAAACTTGTCCGGATTCCACCAGAATGACGGGCAGGACGTTGAGCAGCATGCACATAAAATACATTCATACAGCCCATCGAGCTTCTCACGCTGCTCAGGCATTTGTAAATGCTCACGAGCCGGTGGATTTTTCCCATTATTCAACAAGTAAGGTTTAATCTTCTCATACTGTGCGTAGAATTGCCCCATGTCTACCACCAAATCGCGCACCACCGGTAAACCCGGCAACGGGCGGATGACAATTTTTTTGCCCGGCTGATTCAGCGCAGAAATGGGTGTGATACAGGCCAGACCATTTTTGCCGTTCATGTTCAGGCCGTCGGAGCCACAAACGCCTTCACGGCAAGAGCGACGGAACGACAGTGACGGGTCTTTTTCCTTCAGCTGCATCAACGCATCCAGCAGCATCATGTCGCGACCTTCTTCCGCTTCCAGGGTGTAATCCTGCATATGCGGAGCATCGTCTACGTCCGGGTTATAACGATAAACTGAAAACTCGAGTTTCATTGTCCTGTCTCCGCATTAATAAGTACGAATCTTCGGCGGGAATGCCGGGCGCAGTTTCGGTTCCATGTTGACCTGACGTCGTGTCATGGATTCCGATTCTGGCAGGTACAGGGAATGGCACAGCCAGTTTTCATCGTCACGTTCCGGGAAGTCGAAGCGGCTATGCGCGCCACGGCTTTCGGTACGGAAGTTTGCAGACACCGCCGTGGCGTAAGCAGTTTCCATCAGATTATCCAACTCCAGACACTCAACTCGCTGGGTGTTGAACTCGCTGGAGGTATCATCCAGACGGGCATTTTTCAGGCGCTCGCGAATCACCTTCAGCTCTTCAAGACCCTTCGCCATCGCGTCACCTTCACGGAATACCGAGAAGTTATGCTGCATACATTCCTGCAGCGCTTTACGGATGACCACAGGATCTTCGCCGTCACGGTTGCCGTTCCAGCGGTTCAGTCGTTCCAGAGAAGCATCAATCTCGTCTTCTGTTGCATCGCGAAGGTCACCCTGCTCGGCGATAGATTCCTGCAGATGCAGACCCACCGCACGACCGAACACCACCAGATCCAGCAGCGAGTTGCCGCCCAGACGGTTGGCGCCGTGAACCGATACGCAGGCGATTTCGCCCACCGCAAACAGCCCAGGAATCACCACGTCTTCGCCCTGCTCGTTCACGGTCAGCGCCTGGCCGGTCACTTTGGTCGGCACGCCGCCCATCATGTAGTGGCAGGTTGGGATAACCGGGATAGGTTCTTTCACCGGGTCAACGTGAGCAAAGGTACGGGAGAGTTCAAGGATGCCCGGCAGACGGGACTCAAGAACCTCTTTACCCAGATGGTCGAGTTTCAGCTTGGCGTGTGGGCCCCATGGACCGTCACAGCCACGACCTTCACGGATTTCGATCATGATAGAACGCGCCACCACGTCACGACCCGCCAGGTCTTTCGCATTCGGGGCATAACGCTCCATAAAGCGCTCACCGTGTTTGTTCAGCAGGTAACCGCCTTCACCACGGCAACCTTCAGTGACCAGAACCCCTGCCCCGGCGATACCGGTTGGGTGGAACTGCCACATTTCCATATCCTGCACCGGTACACCGGCACGGATTGCCATGCCAACGCCGTCACCGGTATTGATATGCGCGTTGGTGGTAGACTGGTAAATACGGCCTGCGCCGCCGGTTGCCAGCACGGTGGCGCGGGCTTTGAAGTAAACCACTTCACCGGTTTCGATACACAGGGCGGTACAGCCGACCACTGCGCCATCGGCGTTTTTCACCAGATCCAGCGCGTACCACTCAGAGAAAATGGTGGTATGGTTTTTCAGGTTCTGCTGATACAGCGTGTGCAACAGCGCATGACCGGTACGGTCAGCTGCTGCTGCAGTACGTGCCGCCTGCTCGCCGCCGAAGTTTTTCGACTGGCCACCAAACGGACGTTGATAGATAGTGCCATCGTCAAGACGCGAGAACGGCAGGCCCATATGGTCCAGTTCCAGAATCGCTTCCGGGCCGGTCTTACACATATATTCAATCGCGTCCTGATCACCAATGTAATCCGACCCTTTAACGGTGTCGTACATGTGCCATTCCCAGTTATCTTCATGGGTATTACCGAGCGCAACGGTGATGCCACCCTGCGCGGAAACGGTATGGGAACGGGTTGGGAACACTTTGGAGAGCAGCGCACAGGTCTGGCCGCTCTGGGAAATTTGCAGCGCCGCGCGCATACCTGCGCCACCGGCACCAATCACAACAGCATCAAATTCTCTGACTGGCAGTTTCATTACACACCCCACACCACAACGAATCCATAAATGACGTAAACCACCAGTGCAACGACAATCGCCAGTTGCAGAATCAGGCGCACGGCCAGTGGTTTAACGTAGTCGGTCAACACCTGCCACATGCCAATCCAGGCATGAATCAAGATAGAAAACAGTGCCAGCAGGGTGAAGACTTTGGTGAATGCCGATGAGAAGAAACCGGTCCAGATTTCCCAGGTCAGCGTGCCACTGGTGGCGAAGAAACCGACCATATAGATGATGTATAACGTCAGAACGATAGCGGTAGCACGGACCAGAATGAAGTCATGTACGCCGTTGCGTCCTAATGCGGAGGCGTTGCTTACCATACGAGGACTCCTGCGAGAAGTGAAAGCACGACAATGATAACAAAAGAAATTTTGGCAGAACGCGTCCCTGCTTCGAGGGTTTCTTCGATGTAGCCAAAATCCATCAACAGATGGCGAATGCCCATGACGGCGTGGTAGGCCAGCGCTATCAGAATTCCCCACAGAATTAACTCCACAAAGAAGTTATTCATAATGGAAGACGCTGCGAGGAAACCTTCAGGGGAGGAAAGGCTGGTACCCAATAACCACAACAGTATCCCGACCGCCACGAAGGTGATCACTCCAGATACGCGATGGAGAATGGACGCTATCGCCGTGATTGGGAACCGAATCGTTTGCAGATCCAGATTGACAGGTCTTTGTTTTTTCACATTTCTTATCATGAATAACGCCCACATGCTGTTCTTATTATTCCCTTTAGACTTCGGGTACAGAAGATGAAGACTCCTGTTGCCTGAAAGACGACGGGATTTCCTTCCTCCGGTCTGCGTGCGGGTCAGACAGCGTCCTTACTATAACTACGCGTCATATAAAACACTGCTTCCAGTTGCTAAAACGACACGTTACAACGCTGGTTGGCTCGGGATTGCAGGGTATTCCGGAGACCTGGCGGCAGTATAGGACGTTCACAAAATCATTACAATTAACCTACATATAGTTTGTCGGGTTTTATCCCGAACAGTGACATAGGTCACGATAACAACATTATTTTAATTTTTAATCATCTGATTTGACAATCATTAAACAAACTTGTTACAAACGACACCAGAAAAAGCATATAATGCGTAAAAGTTATGGGGTCACTCTTTCACCGATGAGTAAGTTATGTAACAGTGTGGAAAGGTTGACCAATGAATTCAGGACAGTTATTAGTGTAGACAGGTTTAATAATTCGGATTGCTAAGTTGTTGATTTGTTGCTAATTCACCATGAGTTAACTGATTTACCTGCAAGCGCCCATTGCTCTGTACCCTGGTTTTCTCCTCTTCGCAGAGCGGCGAGCCGAATAACAAAGTGGTAACGGTTAATTGATGAGTTGAAACAGATCTCACCTGAGTAGTCTTAAGCAATAAGGCGCTAAGGAGACCGTAAATGGCTGATACTAAAGCAAAACTCACTCTAAACGGTGATACTGCTATTGAACTGGATGTGCTAAAAGGCACGCTCGGTCAGGACGTTATTGATATTCGTAGCCTTGGCTCAAAAGGCATGTTTACTTTTGACCCAGGTTTCACCTCTACCGCATCCTGCGAATCCAAAATTACGTTCATCGACGGTGACGAAGGTATTTTGCTGCATCGCGGCTTCCCGATTGACCAGTTGGCAACCGAATCTAACTATCTGGAAGTGTGTTATATCCTGCTGTACGGTGAAAAACCGACGCAGGAAGAGTACGACGAGTTCAAAACCACGGTCACTCGCCATACCATGATCCACGAGCAGATCACCCGTCTGTTCCACGGTTTCCGCCGCGACTCCCACCCGATGGCCGTGATGTGCGGTGTCACCGGGGCGCTGGCTGCGTTCTATCACGATTCGCTGGACGTGAATAATCCGCGCCATCGTGAAATTGCCGCCTTCCGTCTGCTGTCCAAAATGCCGACCATGGCCGCAATGTGCTACAAATACTCCATCGGCCAGCCGTTTGTTTACCCGCGCAATGACCTGTCTTACGCCGGTAACTTCCTGAACATGATGTTCTCCACGCCGTGCGAAAAATATGAAGTGAATCCGATCCTGGAACGCGCAATGGACCGTATTCTGATCCTGCACGCCGACCACGAACAGAACGCCTCAACCTCTACCGTACGTACCGCGGGCTCTTCTGGCGCTAACCCGTTTGCCTGTATCGCTGCCGGTATTGCTTCCCTGTGGGGACCGGCACACGGCGGCGCAAACGAAGCTGCACTGAAGATGCTGGAAGAAATCAGCTCGGTTAAACACATTCCTGAATTTGTTCGCCGCGCGAAAGACAAAAATGACTCTTTCCGCCTGATGGGCTTTGGTCACCGTGTTTACAAAAACTATGACCCACGCGCCACCGTGATGCGTGAAACCTGCCATGAAGTGCTGAAAGAACTGGGCACTAAAGATGATCTGCTGGAAGTGGCGATGGAGCTTGAGCACATCGCGCTGAACGACCCGTACTTCATCGAGAAGAAACTGTACCCGAACGTCGACTTCTACTCCGGTATCATTCTGAAAGCGATGGGCATTCCGTCTTCCATGTTCACCGTAATCTTTGCCATGGCGCGTACCGTTGGCTGGATTGCTCACTGGAACGAAATGCACACCGACGGCATGAAAATCGCCCGTCCTCGTCAGCTGTACACCGGCTACGACAAGCGTGATTTTAAGGCTGATATTAAGCGCTAATTCTCTGCCGGATGGCGCTATCGCTTATCCGGCCTACGTTTTTATTTCCGTAGGCCGGATAATCCGCATCTTGCTATGCCCGGCACATTCTTTCTTTTTCTTGACTCCCGTTGTTTTCATCCAGCTTTCTCTATGATTTACTGAGTGTTACTTAATGATACTCAGGAGCATGGGATGCCTGTTTTGCAGTGGGCCGCATTGTTTGTGCTGTCATTACTTCTTTCCCTGCTCTTTTTGTTTATCCATCTCCCGGGACCGCTACTGCTCGGTTCAATGATCGTTGGCATATTGTTCAGTTTGCGTGGCATTGCCCTGCACCCGCCTCGCTGTACCTTTCTTGTTGCGCAGGCCATTCTCGGCTGCATGATTGCGCAAAACCTCACCGGCTCCATTTTTACAACGCTGGCGGCACACTGGCCGGTGGTGATTGCCATCCTGCTGGCGACCCTTATCTCCAGCACCGCAATAGGCTGGCTGTTGGTTCGCTACAGTAAGCTGCCGGGCAATACCGGCGCGTGGGGATCTTCACCTGGCGGCGCGGCGGCAATGGTTGCGATGGCCCAGGAATATGGCGCCGATATCCGTCTGGTGGCGTTTATGCAGTATCTGCGGGTGCTATTGGTGGTTGGCGCTGCGGCACTGGTCACCCGACTGGTAATGGGCGATCGGGCGCAAGCGGTCAGCGAGCAAATGGTCTGGTTTCCGCCGCTGAGCAGCAATTTGTTCAGCACCCTGTTGCTGGCCGTGGTGGCTGGTACTGCCGGACGCTTACTGCGTATACCTTCAGGCGTGATGCTGCTGCCGATGCTGGCTGGCGCGCTGCTGAACGCAGGCGGCGTGATGGTGATTGAACTGCCGGAATGGCTGCTGGCGGTAGCCTATATGGCCATCGGTTGGCAAATTGGTCTCGGTTTTGACAAGCAGATCTTTTTCATGGCGCTGCGCCCGTTGCCACAGATCCTGTTGTCCATTTTTTCACTGATGGCGATTTGCGCCGCTATGGCCTGGGGACTGGCGCATTACATGCAGATAGATTTTCTCACTGCCTATCTGGCGACCAGCCCAGGCGGAGTGGACTCCGTCGCGGTAATTGCCGCAGGGAGCCACGCCGATATGGCGCTGATCATGGCGATGCAAACCCTGCGGCTGTTCAGCATTTTGCTCACCGGGCCGGCCATCGCCCGCTTTATCTCGGCACATGCGCCGAGAAAACCGCCGTCTTAACGCGGGGCGTTAATCCGGGTGCCCAATCTCCGTCACGGTCGTTCCGGATTTATCCACGGTAAACATAAACTCGGTCATACCACCCGGAAAACTCTGCGTAATATGCAGATTGTTTTTGCCTTTCCAGACATATTCCACGAGATCCGTATCCCCAAGATTTTCTATTTTACGATCCTTACCTGGGGTCAACGTGGGTGTCAGGTTTTGACGGTCCGACCGTGCTTTTCTCAGTGCCTGATACGTTTCTTCCAGCGTCATGGCAGGATAAAAACAACGAGTCTGGGCTCCGTGTTCATAAATATATTCCATATCCCGCGGCCCGGACTCACATTGAGGGGCTACCGATTCAGCAGCACTGGCCGACGTGGCAAAGAAACCGGCTGTTGCGATAAGTAAGGCGGTACAAAAAAAACGATTAACATCCATATTCCACTCCTGCTCATCACCTTGAGAGATTCAGGTGACCTTATTCGACATATCCCTCTGCATCACCGGGACCGCGTCATGTTATGTTATTTCTGACAACCCGGACACCAGTAAAATGGTCTTGACGACAGCATCGTTTTTTCAATAATCCCGCCGCATCGCTCGCAGGCTTCACCGTCGCGGTGAAAGACTTTAAAGCGAAACAGTGCCCCGTGATGCTTATTCTCATCAGCCAGTCCACGAGTGTTATAGGATAAACGCGGAATATCGAGCAGCGCCTGCGCCAGCGCGTCCAACTGTTGTTCGCTCAGCTGCGACGCTTTATGTTGACCCGTCAGCCCAACCTGCCAGAGGATCTCTACCCGCAGGTAGTTACCCAATCCCGCGAGAAACGCCTGATCCAGCAGCAGGCCGGAAAACTGCCGATTGCGAAAACGCGGTGACAGCAGACGCGTTTTGACTTCAGCGGGTGTTAAGTGCAGATCCAGCACGTCCGGCCCTACCCGCTGCAGGAAGGGGTGGGTAGTGAGCTGTTCTGGCGTCAGTATTTCGATATCCGACGCGCTATAGAGCAGGATAGTTTTATCGGCGGTTTGCAACCTGACGCGCAACACGCGGGTAGTCTCCGGGATATTCCCCGTATCCACTACCCGCCAGACGCCGTACAGTTGATTATGGCTATATAACGTCAGACCATTGGAAAAGTGGGTGAGTAAGGCTTTACCCCGCGTTTCGAGCTGGGTAATACGCTGCCCAATCAGTTGAGATTGATACGGTTTTAACTGCTCAAAGGCAAACCAGACATCCGTCAACGGTTTGCTTTTGACTGCCGCCTCCAGGGTATCCGCCGCGCGGCGGATCTCCGGGCCTTCAGGCATAATACTGTCCTTTGTTAATGTGTTGCACCGCCCGTCACGGCGATATCGCGCTCCACCTGTAACGCCGTGACGATGGCAATTTCCAGCGCGCGACGCACCGTATCACTCGCCATACTTGGCGCACCGGGATGGGCTGCGGCCTGCTGTGGAAGATAAGGGATATGAATGAATCCCCCCTTCACCGTCGGCGTATCTCGCAGTTTGTGCAGCAGCCCATACATCACGTGGTTACAGACGAAGGTACCTGCGGTTTGCGAAACCGATGCCGGAATACCGGCGCTGCGCATGGCCACCACCATGGCTTTGATCGGCAGTGTGCTGAACCACGCCGCCGGGCCATCAGCCACAATCGGTTCATCTACCGGTTGCTGGCCACGGTTATCCGCAATACGCGCATCATCCACGTTGATGGCAACGCGTTCAACGGTGATGTCTGTACGACCTCCGGCCTGACCGACCGCCAGCACCAGCGACGGTGACAGCGTATCAATCGCAGTATTGAGCACTGCCAGAGATTCGCCAAATACGCACGGCAGTTGGCGCGCCACGACGCGGCATCCAGCGATGATAGCATTGTCGAGCCCCGAGACCACTTCCCAGGAAGGGTTAACTGACTCGCCGCCAAAGGGTTCAAATCCGGTGATTAATACCGTTTTCATCCTTCCTCCTTACAGGAACATCAGGAAATACATCAGGAACACGTTCACCAGCAACAGCAGGATGCCGGTCGGCACCTGCGCTTTAATCACCGCATTTTTATCCGGCAGCTCCAGCAGCGCCGCTGGCACGATGTTAAAGTTTGCCGCCATCGGCGTCATCAGCGTTCCGCAATACCCGGAGAACATACCAATTGCCGCCATCACCGCCGGATTGCCGCCGTGCTGCAAGACGAGAATTGGAATCCCAATCCCGGCGGTCACAATCGGGAAGGCGGCAAAGGCGTTACCCATAATCATGGTCAGCAACGCCATACCGATGGTATATACCGCTACCGCAATAAAGCGGCTGTCCACTGCCAGATATTCCTGCGTCAGATACGAAATGCCGCTGCCGACGCCCGCCGCCGTAAACAGCAGTCCGAGCGTGGCAAGAATTTGCGGCAGAATGAACGCCCAGCCGATGGAGTCCAGCAAACGACGCGCTTCCTGAATCGGCTGATGTGCCCGCTCATGGGTCATTTTAACCGCCATTGCCAGACCAATCAGCGAACCGGCGGTCATTGAAAACAGCGTCACCAGCGTGGCGTGATTCCCCGGCCCAAACAGCGCATTCTGTAAACCCGGAATATGATTGAACATCAGCACGCCGACAACAGTGACCACCGGGATCGCCAGCGCCGGGAAAAACAGCCGGTTGCCCAGTCGACTGGCGCTTTCTTCACGCTGTTGTTGCGTACGTTGATGGTAGCTGCCGAGCTTCACGCCGCCAAAACCGGCGATCAGCGCCAGTACGACCACCGCGATACCCACCGCGATATGCACCGTACGTTTATCGCCAAACAGTGAATAGGTCCAGTCACCCAGCAAAAACAGTAGACCATACACGCCCCAGAACAGACCGGTGGTTAAACGCCGGGGGTTCGCTTTGTCCTGCCAGGACATCACGGCCACAATCAACAAGACCGCACCCGCCAGCCAGTAGAGATAGCTTTGCTGAAAATTCATTTCGCTTCTCCTTTCGCTGCGGCATTCGCTTTCGCGACTTCTCGTTGCAGATAGCTATCCAGCCGCCACAAGCGCGCACCGTGGATCAGGAAGGCACAAATCGCCGTTGGGATCCCCCACAGGGCAATGTGCAACGGCTCGGTCTGGATCCCGCCGGACTCCAGCATAAAGTTGTGCATGAAGATGATTGCCCCAAAGGCAACAAAGATATCTTCGCCGAAAAACAGCCCAACGTTATCGGTCGCCGCTGACATCGCACGCAGGCGATAGCGTACAGAGCCTGGCAGTTCACCGTGATTTTTCTCAGCGGCCCCTTCTGCCATCGGCGCCAGCAGCGGACGCACCATTTGCGGATGCCCCCCCAGACTGGTTAGTCCCAGCGCGGCGGTCGCTTCACGAATAAACAGATAGACAATCAGCAAACGGCCGCTGGTGGCGCTACGGATTTTCGCGATCCACGCCTGGGCGCGTTCTTTCAGGCCATGGCGCTCCAGCAGACCGATGACCGCCAGTGGAATCAATAAGATAAACGGCAGGTTGCGGGTGTTGAGAAAACCTTCACCCAGTTTTTCGAGGATAGTGGCGATCGGCATATGCGCCGCCAACCCGGTGACGATCCCGGCAATGATAACCACCAATACCGGGTTAAAACGTAAAAGAAATCCGACCACGATGACGGCGATCCCCGTCAATGGCCAAAGAGAAATTACCTCTTCCATAGTTCATTCCTGTTAAAACTCGTCATACTTCAAGCTGCAGGTGCGTTGACTGCCTTCGTTCACCCCAGTCACTTACTTCTGTAAGCGCCTGGGAACTCACTCACTGGTCATCTTCCTGCAACTCGAATTATTTAGAGCTTATGTTGTTGTGTAATATGTTATTGTTTTGTATTTTAAATCTTATGCGCTAATTTCAATATTGCATGCATTAAACGCGCTGCGCAAACGGCGGGCAAAAGCGAGTGCGTGCTCACCATCACCATGAATACAGACCGTCTGTGCCGTGACGTTGGCCCATTCTCCGGTTTGGCTTTTTACTCTCCCGGACTGCACCATTTGTAAGGTTTGCGCCAACGCCTGCTCTTCGTCTTCAATCAGCGCCCCCGGCTGACTACGCGGAACCAGACTGCCATCCGCCTGATAGCCGCGATCGGCAAACACCTCCTGACGCGTCTGCAGACCATAATGCTCGCCGGCCCGAATCAGTTCGCTACCCGCCAGCCCCACCAGCACCAGCGACGGATCGCAGGCATGCACCGCCCTGGCGATGGCATCGGCTAACTGTGGATCCCTGGCGGCCTGGTTGTACAACATGCCGTGCGGTTTGACGTGGCGCATCACGCCACCTTCCGCCCGGGTTATCGCCGCCAGCGCACCGATTTGATACAGCGTCTGGGCGTAAACCGTGTCGACGGGTAGGGTCATGGCGCTACGGCCGAAGTTTTCCCGATCCGGAAAACTGGGATGCGCCCCCACTGCTACGTCATTTTTTAACGCTTCACGCACGCTTGCCAGCATGGTTTGCGCATCGCCGGCGTGAAATCCGCAGGCAATGTTGGCAGAAGACACCAGTTGCAGCAGCACGGCATCATTTGCGCAGCCTTCACCGAGGTCTGCATTCAGATCAATTTTCATCGTTAAGTCGCCATGTTAATTGTTCCAGATAACGCTGCTGGTCGTGACGCGCCTTTAGCGCTTCCTCCAGCGAGCACTGAACAAAATGAATTGGCTGGCCGAGGGGAATTTGCGCCAGATGGTACATATCCGCCTCAATGATACAGGCGATACGTGGATAGCCCCCCGTGGTCTGGGCGTCGTTCATCAGCACAATAGGCTGGCCGTTATGCGGCACCTGCACCACGCCGGGAAGCAGACCGTGCGACAACAGTTCTCGATCGGTAGTGCGCGTTAGCGGTTGTCCCTGCAGGCGATACCCCATGCGGTTACTCTGCGGGCTGAGTTGCCATGGCGAACGCCAGAATGACGCCTGCGAAGCTTCATCAAACTCATGATACTCAGGTCCGGGTAACGCACGAATGCGGTTCCCCCACATGAGCTGTTTTACCCCCTGCGGTCCGCTGAACCGTCGCGTGGAAACGCCCACCGCCAGCCTGTCGCCATCGCGTAACAGACGTCCTTCCAGACCGCCGATGCCGACTTTCAGGTCGGTGCTGCACGACCCCATGACCTCGGGAACATCAATGCCACCCGCTATCGCCAAATAACTGCGCATGCCATGTTGCGGACGTTTTAGCGTCAGGCGTTGCCCAGCCTTCACCGGAAGTCGCCATCCGCTCCACACCGGGTTACCGTCTAAATGTGCATCACACCCCGCGCCGGTCAAAGCAAACCAGCTATCTGCATCAAACTCCACAACCAACTGGCCGAGCGTTATCTCCAGCGCGGCGGCATTTGCATCGTTGCCCACCAGCAGGTTGGCAACGTTCAATGCGGGCTTATCCAGCGCCCCACAGTGGCTGATTCCTGACTGGCGAAAACCGTGACGACCGCCGTCCTGGACGGAAGTGTACATACCGGCACGAATGATAGTTAACATACTCCCTCCTTCTGCGGTACAAAGCGCACGGTATCTCCTGGTCGTAACAGGATGGGTTCATCCCGGCGGGGATCAAACAACTTAATGGCGGTATGCCCTATCAGCTGCCATCCCCCCGGCGTGGCGAGCGGGTAGATACCGGTTTGTGAACCGCCGATACCGACCGAACCTGCCGGAACAATCAGACGCGGTTCCGCACGTCGCGGGGTATGCAGTTGTTCCGGTAAGCTCCCGAGATAGGGGAACCCTGGCTGAAAGCCTAAAAACCAGACCACATAGTCAACAGAAGCATGCAATTCAACGGCCTGCTTTTCGCTTAATCCACTGTGTTGTGCGACATCGGCCAGATCCGGTCCCTGCTTTCCGCCGTAGGTCACCGGAATTTCAATAAAACGCGACTCCGGCTCCAGTGCTTCACTCTCCTCCCACCAGCGTTGCAGACGTTCAATGGCATCCAGCGCCAGGGTTTGCGGATTACGCAGCGTCACCGTGATATTGTTCATACCCGGGATCACTTCAAGCACATTCGGGGCATCAACCAGGCGCTGAGCCAAACCCCAAATACGTTTCTGGGTCGCCAGCGTAATGGGGGGGTCCAGTTCCAGAACCACCGCAGTTTCACCTAACAGATAACAACGCGCTCGCTGCACTTTCGTCCCTCTTTTTACAACCTGATTCATTAGGCGGGGTTAGGAATATCGATAAACGATACATCCAGCTCGGTATTTTCATTCAGCCATTCACTTAACGCCCGGATACCGCCGCGTTCGGTGGCATGGTGTCCGGCGGCATAGAAATGCAGCCCCTGCTCACGGGCTGAGTGAATAGTTTGTTCTGAGACTTCGCCGGTAATAAATGCATCAACACCAAAACGGGCCGCGCTATCAATGAAGCTCTGCCCTCCCCCGGTGCACCAGGCAACGCGCTGAATTTTTTCCGGCCCGCTATCGCCACACCACAATGGTTTACGCCCTAAACGCGCCTCAATCCACGAGGCAAATTCCAGCCCCGGCACCGGCATGGCAAGTTCACCCCACGGTACCAACGGCTCGATTTCACCCATCACGGTAATGCCCAACAGCGCCGCCAGCTGTGCGTTGTTACCCAGCTCCGGGTGAGCATCCAACGGCAGGTGCCAGCCATACAGGTTGATGTCATTTTCCAGCAGCGTTTTCAGACGATGGCGCTTCATGCCACGAATTACCGGAGATTCGCCTTTCCAGAAGTAACCGTGATGAACGATGACCGCATCAGCGCCCAGGCGCACAGCCTCATCCAGCAAGGCCTGGCTTGCTGTCACGCCGGTCACGATTTTATGCACCGTCTCTTTGCCCTCAACCTGCAAACCATTCGGCGCATAGTCGCTAATCGCGGCGCTGTTCAGTTTGTCGTTGATCAGTTGTTCCAGCTCGGTGTTTTTCATCATCGCCCTCGTTGTCATAATTTCTGCCTGTCCAATCAGCAATACTGCTTATGTAAAATAGCGTCCCCGCCTCCATTCGTCGATAACCATTTCACTGACACATCAAGAAACACTCACTCGCCGTTTGAACGTAAATTGCTTACCACTACGTGATTTTATTCATGTATATTTATGCAATCAGACAGCATATTGCAAAAATAATCAGATCTGTATCAAAGTTATAACTTCAAGGAAACACGCTCACGCAGTACGTTCATCCTGGCGTGAGGCATTTACTTCGAGAATAGAATGAATAAACACGCATCTCAGCCACGCGCAATTTATTACGTCGTCGCGCTGCAAATTTGGGAATACTTCAGTTTTTACGGCATGCGCGCCCTGCTGATCCTGTATCTCACCAACCAACTCAAGTACAACGATACTCATGCGTATGCGTTGTTCA
The DNA here is from genome assembly GCF_029717145.1 of Citrobacter freundii. Taxonomy (NCBI): domain Bacteria; kingdom Pseudomonadati; phylum Pseudomonadota; class Gammaproteobacteria; order Enterobacterales; family Enterobacteriaceae; genus Citrobacter; species Citrobacter freundii. The sequence continues at coordinate 3,304,352 of NZ_CP099222.1, forward strand.
GCGCTTACTGTTCGCTGGTGTATGTCACGCCTATTCTTGGCGGATACCTGGCGGATAAGGTCCTTGGTAACCGTATGGCGGTGATGATTGGCGCATTGTTAATGGCGGTTGGACATCTGGTACTGGGTGCCAGTGAAATGGCGCCAGCGTTCCTATATTTATCTTTGGCGATCATTGTCTGCGGCTACGGTCTGTTTAAATCCAACATTAGCTGCCTGCTGGGTGAGCTGTATCACAACGACGATCCGCGCCGCGACGGCGGGTTCTCACTGCTCTACGCCGCCGGAAATATCGGTTCGATTATCGCCCCCATTGCCTGTGGCTATGTGCAGGAAGAATACAGCTGGGCGATGGGCTTCGCGCTGGCCGCAATTGGTATGCTGGCAGGACTGGTGATTTTCTTGTGCGGCAACCGGCATTTCGCCCATACAACCGGCGTCAACAAAACGGTCCTGTGTGCCAGAACGTTTGTTCTGCCAAACTGGGCCTGGCTGTTAGTGCTGCTGGTCGCCGCACCGCTGCTAATTACCGTTCTGTTCTGGAAAGAGTGGTCCGTATATGCGCTAATCGTCGCCACCGTCATTGGTCTGGCCGTTCTGGCTAAAATTTACCGTCAGGCACAAACGCAAAAGCAGCGCAAAGAACTGGGGCTTATCGTCACGCTAACGTTCTTCAGTCTGTTATTCTGGGCCTTTGCACAGCAAGGCGGCAGCTCCATCAGCCTGTATATCGACCGCTTTGTGAATCGCGATATTCTGGGATATTCCATTCCTACCGCCATGTTCCAGTCGGTTAACGCCTTTGCCGTGATGCTGTGCGGCATCGTGCTGGCCTGGGTAGTCAAAGAAAGCGTCAGTGGTAATCGTACCGTGCGCATCTGGGGAAAATTTGCCCTCGGCCTGGGGTTGATGAGCGCCGGATTCTGTATTCTGACCTTAAGCGCCCGCTGGTCCGCCGCTTACGGCCACTCCTCGATGCCGCTGATGGTGTTGGGGCTGGCGGTAATGGGATTTGCCGAACTGTTTATCGACCCGGTCGCCATGTCGCAGATTACGCGCATTGAGATCCCTGGCGTCACCGGCGTGTTAACCGGAATCTATATGCTGTTGTCCGGCGCTATTGCCAACTATCTGGCGGGGGTGATTGCCGACCAGACGTCACAAGGCGCGTTTGATGCCTCCGGGGCCATCAACTATTCCATCAACGCGTATATTGACGTCTTTAGCGAAATTACCTGGGGTGCGTTGGCCTGCGTGGCGCTGGTGCTGCTGATTTGGCTGTACCAGTCACTTAAATTTAAAAAACGCGCGCTGGCGCTAGAGTCCTGAGTTAACAGGCCCGATGATGTCATATGAGTCGGGCCTGTTTTTTATCAGACGGTTACGCATTATTCGCTGCCAAATCCTCTTCAGCCAAACCGGTAATCAGTAATACCATTTCGCGATCTATTCCTTGTGCCAGCATGGTTAGCGCAATACGCAACGCGGCTTCTTGCTTACCTTGCTGTAGTCCTTGTTGCAGTCCTTCCTGTACTCCATCTAACCGTAACCGCTCCGCAATAGTCATCAGCCTCTCCTTGTGTTGGGGGATCCGTTGCGTCATCTCTTGCATAAATTCAGTGAAACGAGATTCATCGCCGGATTGCAGAATGTAATTAAACATCGCCTGTAGCTGCGTGTCATTAGTGCAACCTGTTAGTAGCAGTGTGCTCAGTTGCTCTACCAGCCCCATCAAATCCCGCTGACGGATATGCTTTTGCATCAGTTCCAGCAACGCCATTCGCCTGTGAGCCATGATGTCGTCATCTGGCACAACCGTTATATCCACCAGCGGAAATGCGCTGGCATAAAGTTGCTTTGCCGCCACGGGATCGGCGAACGCATCCAACCAGCACAGTGAATACGGGTACGGGCTTCGACAGCCATGATAAAACAGCATCGGAATAACCAGCGGTAATTCCTTGTGCCCGGCGTCCAGATGGCGCTGCATAGCTGCCATCGCATAACGCAGCAGACGAAAGGCCATATGCGGATCGGCTGAACTCTGATGCTCTATAACAACATAAACATAACCATCGCCTTCGCGTGTGTGTAAAGACCAGAGCACATCGGAGTAGCGGGAACGTAAATCAGCGTCGATAAAGCTCTCTGACTCCAGTTTCAGCGTGGATAAATCGCAAAGCGTCCGCAGAGAAGCCGGAAGGTGAATGTCGAGGAAATCGCGCGCTGTTTCGGGATGGCGTAAAAATGTTTTGAATACCGCATCATGCGGTGTGGACGTCGCTGGCGTTGTCATCGTGTTCCGTCACCTGAAAGAAGATGACGGGACTTTACTGCCCGAGCGTGACGCGTGCATCCAGGCATTCACAGCCTTGCGTACACGCTCCAATTCTAAATGCGCCCGGCAGCAACGCATTCATGCTACCGGATGGTAGTACGCAGAAATAAACCGCACGCTCACCCCTTGCGTGCCGCCTCGTAGGCCGCCAGCGTCGCTAGCCTGGCCTGTTTATGATCTACAATCGGACGGGGATAATCGAGGGTAACCTGCACTTTTTCTGCCCACGTCCACGGGTCGTGGATTGCTTTACCAGGTACCTCGTGCAACTCGGGAACCCACCGGCGGATAAACTCACCGTCGCGGTCGAATTTCTCCCCCTGAGTTGTAGGGTTAAAAATGCGGAAATACGGTGCAGCATCGGTTCCGGTAGACGCAGCCCACTGCCAGCCACCGTTATTGGCCGCCAGGTCGCCGTCGATCAGTTGCGACATGAAGTACTGCTCCCCTTTACGCCAGTCAATCAGCAGATCTTTTACCAGGAAGCTGGCGGTGATCATGCGTAAACGGTTATGCATCCAGCCGGTAGCGTTAAGCTGGCGCATCGCGGCATCAACAATGGGGTATCCCGTATTTCCCGTCTGCCACGCCTGAAGATGCGCCGCGTTGTTCTGCCATTGCACGCGGTCAGTCCAGCGAATAAACGGTTGATACCGACACAGCGCCGGATACCAGGTCATTAAATGTCGGTAAAATTCACGCCAGATAAGTTCATTTAGCCATACGCTCCCGGCACCGCCCTCTAGCGCCTTCGGCTGTTCGGCTAACAGACGGTTCAGGCATTGACGCGGCGACAACCCGCCCGTGGCCAGACTCGCAGACAAGCGACTGGTGCCTTCAATGGCCGGGTAATCACGCTGTTGTTCATAGTCACTCGCGGCCTGCTGACAAAACTGGCGTAACTGCGCGATAGCCCGTTTTTCTTGCGCCGGGAAAAGTGCTGCATCAAAATCCTGCTGCGGATAATTCAGCGTGAGTGGCGTTAACGGCGCGGTGAGCGCCCCACTATCCCGCACCATTGGCGCGCTAACACATTCCGGAATGCCGTCTTTAATTCGCTTCAGCCAGGCATTTTTAAACGGCGTAAAGACTTTATACATTTCATGATTGCCGGTCATAACCGCGCCCGGGGGTAAGATCACACTGTCGTCAAAGCCTTCGCACACGACGTCAGGCAACTGCTTCTCGACCCTTGCATCACGCTGCCGTTCATTGATTTCATACTGATAGTTATAAAACAGTCGGCTGACGTCATGCTGCGCGCAAACACGTTTTACTGTCTCCACGCTGGCAGCAAAATCGGCAACTTCATGAAACAGCAGCGGGATCCCTTTTTCTGCCAACGCCGCATGTAGCGCATTCAACTGCACGCTGATAAACGCCGCCTGACGCGCAGACATATCATGCGCCGCCCATTGTTCTGGGGTGGAGATATATAGCACCAGCACCCGGGCTGAACGATCCCGACACGCCGCCGCAAGAGCAAGATTGTCATGCAGGCGCAAATCACGCCGAAACCAGACCAGATGCGTGGTCATAAAACTCCCGCAGATAAATTAATTTTTGCCGCGCAAATCCAGAATTGCCGGCCAGAGTTCAAAATAACGTTGCCCGGACAGCCAGGTGTTCGGGTGCTCGGCCATATAGTGTTTGATGAGCATTAACGGTGCAAGCAGTGACTGCGCTTCACGTCGATAGCTATCGATTATCGAGGTCAGTTCCTGACGTTGATGCAGATCGAGTTGATTGCGGAAATAACCCTGAACGTGCATCAGGACATTGGTGTGATTACGTCGGGTTGCATTATTGAACAGCAAATGCGTCAGTCGTAAGCGGTACTCATTAAAAAACGCCTCAAGACTTTGCCATTCGTGGATGGCCGCAACGAAGGGGCCAAGTTCACGATACTCTGGCTGGGAATGCGCCAGCAGGATCAGTTTGTAGCGGGTGTGATAGTCAATCAACGCTCCGCGCGTTAGCCCCCGCTGGCGAAGCTTATACAGTTCATGCAACGCATAAATACGCACCAGGGTACTGTCGTCGAACGGGCAGACTTCTCTGGCAGAACAACCAACCGCAGGTGCCGTAACACAGGTGCGGATACCCACAGGAATTCTCTTGCTCATCACGACTCCTTATCCGTTATTCGGGTAAGTGTAGACGTCCGTGCATAAAAAAACCGCCACATTGCTGTTGGCGGTTTTTTTAGCAATTACGATGACTTAATAGAAATCGCAGGTCGCTTTTTCAGCCTGATCCATCCACACCGGTTTATCACTGGTTTTCGACCAGACGCGGTGCAGGTAGCTGTAAAAACGGGCACGGTCTTTCCAGAACAGCATGACCGGCAGCGCCAGCACGCCCGCCACGACGGCGAAAGTACGGCGTAATAAGACAATGTGCGCTGGATATTCTTTATACAAGTCCATAATCCTCTCCCCTATATCTGTTCGGTGAATAGCACCGGAAAATAAATTTGGTTAACTGATGAAAATAATACCGCCTTGTGTGTAATTTTGCTACTCATCCGACCACTTATTTTTATCTATTGATGCTCCGTTTAGCCTGAAACTGTAATTAGGTTACATAAAAGTTAAATTAATACTAATCATTAGTTAAATAACGGTCTTTGCCATTTTTATACTTTTTTTACACCCCACCCGCCAATTTTTGCGAAATCTTTGCAACCAAAAACCTACGCTCTGGTTATCACATTGATGTCACAGGAGGTGCACCGTGAGTGCAGGCGTGATAACTGGCATTGTGCTGGTTTTTTTATTACTCGGTTATCTGGTGTATGCCCTGATTAAGGCGGAGGCGTTCTGATGGCGGCACAAGGATTTTTACTCATCGCCAGTTTCTTACTGGTGTTATTTGTCATCGCCAGACCGCTGGGTGCCGTGCTGGCACGACTCATCACCAACATCCCCCTTCCGGGCGTAACCGGTGTTGAGCGTATTCTCTGGCGCGGGTTAGGCGTTTCACAACATGAGATGAACTGGAAACAGTACCTGCTGGCGATCCTGATGCTTAATATCCTGGGTCTGCTGGTGCTGTTTTCCCTGCTGATGGCGCAAAACTTGTTACCACTGAATCCTCAGCAGCTACCGGGGCTGTCATGGCATCTTGCGCTGAATACCGCCGTGAGCTTTGTCACCAATACCAACTGGCAGTCTTACAGTGGCGAAACCACCTTAAGCTACTTTAGCCAGATGGCTGGCTTAACCGTGCAGAACTTCCTGTCTGCGGCGACCGGTATTGCGGTGATTTTTGCCCTAATCCGCGCCTTTACGCGCCAGAGTATGAATACCCTGGGCAACGCGTGGGTGGATCTGGTGCGCATTACGCTGTGGATCCTGCTCCCTCTTTCTCTGCTTATCGCCCTGTTCTTTATTCAGCAAGGCGCGCTGCAAAACCTGCTGCCCTATCAGTCATTTACTACCCTTGAAGGCGTAAAACAGCTGTTACCAATGGGACCGGTTGCCTCACAAGAGGCCATTAAAATGCTCGGTACCAACGGCGGCGGCTTCTTTAATGCTAACTCATCGCATCCGTTTGAAAACCCAACCGCCTTGACCAATATGGTACAGATGTTGGCTGTCTTTTGCATTCCTGCCGCCCTGTGCTTTGCCTTTGGCGATGTCGTAGGCGATCGCCGTCAGGGACGCACCTTACTGTGGGCCATGTCGCTGATTTTTGTCATCTGCGTGGCGATTGTGATGTGGGCGGAAGTTCAAGGAAACCCGCATCTGCTGGCATTTGGCGCAGACAGCAGTCTCAATATGGAAGGGAAAGAGAGCCGCTTTGGCGTACTGGTCAGCAGTCTGTTCGCGGTCGTCACAACGGCGGCCTCCTGTGGGGCGGTCATCGCGATGCACGACTCCTTCACCGCACTGGGCGGGATGGTACCGATGTGGTTGATGCAGATTGGCGAAGTGGTGTTCGGCGGCGTGGGCTCCGGTTTGTACGGCATGCTGCTGTTCGTCCTGCTGGCGGTGTTTATCGCCGGACTGATGATCGGGCGCACGCCGGAATATCTGGGTAAGAAAATCGACGTGCGGGAAATGAAAATGACCGCGCTGGCGATTCTGGTGACGCCTGCGCTGGTGCTGCTCGGTACAGCGATAGCCATGATGAGCGACGCCGGACGCAGCGCCATGCTCAACCCCGGCCCGCATGGTTTCAGCGAAGTACTGTACGCCGTGTCATCTGCCGCCAACAACAACGGCAGCGCCTTTGCCGGGTTAAGCGCTAACAGCCCCTTCTGGAACTGCCTGCTGGCGTTGTGCATGTTCTTCGGCCGCTTTGGGGTCATTATTCCAGTGATGGCAATTGCCGGTTCGCTGGTGGCTAAAAAGAGCCAACCGGCAAGCCAGGGGACGCTCCCCACTCACGGCCCACTGTTTGTCGGGTTGTTGATCGGTACAGTGTTACTGGTTGGCGCCCTTACCTTTATTCCTGCACTGGCGCTTGGCCCGGTCGCAGAATACCTCTCTTTACGTTGAGCGATACGGAGCACATTGTTATGAGTCGCAAACAACTGGCACTGTTCGAACCGTCTCTGGTCGCACACGCGCTGATGGACGCAGTCAAAAAGTTAAGCCCACATACTCAGTGGCGCAACCCGGTGATGTTTATCGTCTGGCTGGGCAGCCTGCTGACAACCTTGTTAACCGTTGCAATGGCAACCGGGCACATGACAGGCAATCCCCTGTTTACCGGTGCGATAAGCCTCTGGCTGTGGGTCACCGTCCTTTTCGCCAATTTTGCCGAAGCGCTGGCGGAAGGACGCAGTAAAGCTCAGGCCAACAGCCTGAAAGGCGTTAAGAAGACAGCGTTTGCCCGTAAATTGCGTGAACCGAAATACGGTGCAGAAATGGATCATGTTCCCGCAGAGGAACTACGCAAAGGCGATATCGTACTGGTGGAAGCAGGCGATATTATTCCCTGCGACGGCGAGGTGATTGAAGGCGGCGCATCGGTGGACGAAAGCGCCATTACCGGGGAATCTGCGCCGGTTATCCGTGAGTCCGGCGGTGATTTTGCTTCCGTAACCGGCGGGACCCGCATTCTTTCCGACTGGCTGGTTATCGAATGCAGCGTGAACCCCGGTGAAACCTTCCTCGACCGGATGATCGCCATGGTTGAAGGCGCCCAGCGGCGTAAGACGCCCAACGAAATCGCGCTGACAATCCTGCTGATAGCCCTGACCATCGTCTTTTTACTGGCAACCGCCACCCTGTGGCCGTTCTCTGCCTGGGGCGGCAGTGCAGTTAGCGTCACGGTGCTGGTTGCCCTGCTGGTGTGCCTGATCCCGACAACTATTGGTGGGCTACTCTCGGCGATTGGCGTGGCCGGTATGAGCCGAATGCTCGGCGCGAACGTGATCGCCACCAGCGGGCGGGCGGTCGAAGCAGCAGGTGACGTCGACGTACTGTTGCTGGATAAAACCGGCACCATTACGCTGGGTAACCGTCAGGCATCAGATTTTATTCCCGCCCACGGTGTCAACGAAAAAACGCTGGCCGACGCGGCACAGCTTTCATCACTGGCGGATGAAACGCCGGAAGGTCGCAGCATCGTGATTCTGGCAAAACAGCGCTTTAATCTGCGCATACGCGATGTGCAATCGCTGCACGCCACGTTTGTGCCGTTCACCGCGCAAAGCCGGATGAGCGGCATTAACATCGACAACCGTATGATCCGTAAAGGCTCGGTCGACGCCATTCGTCGTCACGTTGAGGCCAACGGCGGACACTTCCCTGCAGATGTCGAACAGAAAGTGGAAAACGTTGCCCGTCTTGGCGCGACGCCGCTGGTGGTTGTCGAAGGTTCGCGCGTTCTGGGCGTCATTGCCCTGAAAGATATCGTCAAAGGCGGGATCAAAGAACGGTTTGCCCAGCTACGCAAAATGGGTATCAAAACGGTGATGATTACCGGCGATAACCGTCTGACTGCCGCCGCGATTGCAGCGGAGGCCGGGGTGGACGACTTTTTAGCCGAAGCCACACCGGAAGCTAAGCTGGCGCTGATTCGTCAGTACCAGGCGGAAGGCCGTCTGGTGGCAATGACCGGTGACGGCACGAACGACGCCCCCGCACTGGCGCAGGCAGACGTTGCGGTCGCCATGAACTCCGGGACACAGGCGGCTAAAGAAGCGGGCAACATGGTGGACCTTGATTCTAACCCCACCAAGCTTATCGAAGTGGTCCACATTGGCAAACAGATGCTGATGACGCGCGGTTCACTGACCACCTTCAGTATTGCCAACGACGTCGCCAAATATTTTGCCATTATTCCGGCGGCGTTTGCCGCCACCTATCCGCAGCTCAACGCGCTTAACGTGATGCGTCTGCATTCGCCGGATTCGGCAATCCTCAGCGCGGTTATCTTCAATGCGCTGGTGATTGTCTTTCTGATCCCACTGGCACTGAAAGGGGTGAGCTACAAACCGTTGTCCGCCTCCGCCATGTTACGCCGCAATCTGTGGATTTACGGCCTCGGCGGCCTGGTCGTGCCATTTATCGGCATTAAAGTGATTGATTTACTGCTGACCCTGCTGGGTCTGGTGTGAGGTTTCAGATGAGTGGATTACGTCCTGCATTATCAACATTATTTTTCCTGATGCTTATTACCGGCGGAGTCTACCCGCTGTTGACCACCGCACTGGGGCAGTGGTGGTTTCCCCATCAGGCCAACGGGTCGCTCATCCGCGAAGGTCAGACGATCCGCGGTTCTGAACGCATCGGGCAACACTTCACCGCCGCCGGATATTTTCAGGGACGCCCGTCAGCAACGGCGGAAATACCCTATAATCCAATGGGTTCGGGTGGCAGTAATCTGGCCGCCAGCAACCCGGAACTGGATAAGCAACTACAAAGCCGGATCGCTGCGCTGCGTGCCGCCAACCCGCAGGCCAGCCCTGTCGTTCCTGTGGAGTTAGTAACCGCATCCGCCAGTGGGCTGGATAATAACCTGACGCCAGAGGCCGTTGCCTGGCAGATTCCACGCGTGGCACATGCGCGCAACCTCAGCGTTGAAGAGGTTACGCAGTTGGTTGCACAATACACGCAAAAGCCGCTGGTCAGTTTTATCGGTCAACCGGTGGTGAACCTGGTGGAACTTAATTTAGCGCTGGATAAGCACTGAGACAAAGGACATGCATAGCGAACCCTTACGCCCCGATCCGGACCGTTTACTGGAACAAACGACCGCCCCGCATCGTGGAAAACTGAAAATTTTCTTCGGTGCCTGTGCCGGCGTGGGTAAAACCTGGGCCATGCTGGCAGAGGCCCAGCGGCTGCGGGCGCAAGGCCTGGATGTGTTGATCGGTGTGGTGGAAACCCATGGACGTAAAGAGACCGCCGCGCTGCTGGACGGTCTTGCCGTGCTGCCGTTAAAACGTCAGACTCACCGCGGGCGACGCATCAGCGAGTTCGATCTTGATGCGGCCCTCGCCCGCCGCCCGGCGCTGATATTAATGGACGAACTGGCGCACAGCAATGCGCCAGGCTCGCGCCATCCCCGCCGCTGGCAGGACATTGAAGAGCTGCTGGAAGCGGGCATTGATGTCTTTACTACCGTTAACGTGCAGCATCTGGAAAGCCTGAACGACGTGGTCAGCGGCGTGACCGGTATTCAGGTGCGTGAAACCGTCCCCGATCCCTTTTTCGATGCCGCCGATGATGTGGTGCTGGTCGATCTGCCGCCTGACGACTTACGCCAGCGCCTCAACGAAGGCAAGGTCTACATCGCCGGTCAGGCGGAACGGGCAATCGAACATTTCTTTCGCAAAGGTAATTTAATCGCCCTGCGCGAACTGGCCCTACGCCGTACCGCCGATCGAGTAGACGATCAAATGCGCGCCTGGCGAGGACGACCGGGTGAGGAAAAAGTCTGGCACACCCGCGACGCTATTTTGCTGTGTATTGGACACAATACCGGCAGTGAAAAGCTGGTACGCGCCGCCGCACGTCTGGCTGCTCGCCTTGGCAGCGTGTGGCACGCGGTGTATGTCGAAACCCCGGCGCTGCATCAGCTCCCGGAAAAACAGCGCCGTGCGATCTTAAGCGCGCTACGGCTGGCACAGGAACTGGGTGCGGAAACCGCCACCCTTTCCGATCCCGCTGAAGACAAGGCGGTGATTCGCTACGCCCGGGAGCATAACCTGGGAAAAATTGTGCTGGGACGGCCAACCACGCGCCGCTGGTGGCGCAGCGATTCCTTTGCCGACAAGCTGGCTCATCGTGCCCCGGATCTCGATCTGATGATTGTCGCGTTGGACGAGCCTCCACCACGCGCGGCAGCCCAAACCATGGATACCCGCACCTTTAAGGATAAATGGCGGGTACAAATTCAGGGCTGTGTGGTGGCCGCCGCGCTGTGCGCCATCACCACGCTGATTGCCATGCAATGGCTGGTTACCTTTGACGCCGCCAACCTGGTGATGCTCTATCTGTTAGGCGTGGTGGTTATCGCCCTTTTTTATGGTCGTTGGCCCTCGGTAGTGGCGACCATGATCAACGTCGCCAGCTTCGATCTGTTCTTTATTGCGCCACGCGGGACGCTTGCCGTCTCAGACGTCCAGTATCTGCTCACTTTTGCGGTAATGTTAACGGTTGGTCTGGTTATTGGGAATCTGACCGCAGGCGTGCGCTATCAGGCGCGGGTCGCGCGTTATCGGGAGCAGCGAACGCGTCATCTGTATGAGATGTCCAAAGCGCTGGCCGTGGGACGTAGCCAGAAAGATATCGCTACCACCAGCGAACAGTTTATCGCCTCCACCTTTCAGGCCCGCAGCCAGGTGTTATTGCCGGATGAGCACGGAAAGCTGGCACCGCTGACGCAGCAACAGGGCATGACGCCGTGGGATGACGCCATTGCCCAATGGAGTTTTGATAAAGGACAACCGGCAGGTGCCGGCACCGATACCCTCCCCGGCGTGCCGTATCAAATCTTGCCGCTGAAAAGCGCTGACAAAACGCACGGGCTGCTGGTAGTGGAGCCGGGAAACCTGCGTCAGTTGATGATCCCGGAGCAGCAGCGTCTGCTGGAAACCTTTACCCTGCTGGTTGCCAGTGCGCTCGAACGCCTGACGCTGACCGCCAGCGAAGAACTGGCGCGATTGGCCAGCGAACGAGAGAGCATCCGCAATGCCCTGCTGGCGGCCCTCTCCCATGATTTACGCACACCACTCACGGTGCTGTTCGGTCAGGCGGAGATTTTAACGCTGGATCTCGCCAGCGAAGGTTCTCCCCACGCCCGCCAGGCCAGCGAAATTCGCCAGCACGTGCTCAATACCACCCGGCTGGTCAATAATTTGCTGGATATGGCGCGGATCCAATCTGGCGGCTTTAATCTTAAGAAGGAGTGGTTAACGCTGGAAGAAGTAGTAGGTAGCGCCCTGCAAATGCTGGAACCTGGCTTAGCCGCGCCGATTAATCTGTCGCTTCCGGCGCCGTTGACGCTGATTCACGTTGACGGTCCACTGTTTGAACGGGTGCTGATTAACCTGCTGGAAAACGCCATTAAGTACGCAGGTCCACAGGCGCAAATCGGCATTGATGCGCAGGTAGAAGGTGAGCATCTGTTTCTGGATGTATGGGATAATGGCCCCGGCATTCCAGCGGGCCAGGAGCACGCTATTTTCGACAAGTTCTCCCGGGGAAACAAAGAATCCTCTGTACCGGGCGTAGGGCTGGGACTGGCTATTTGTCAGGCGATTGTGAACGTACACGGCGGGACGATTACCGCCCACAATCGACCGCAGGGTGGCGCATGCTTCCGTGTTACACTCCCGCAGGAAACGCCCCCTGAACTTGAAGATTTTCATGAGGATATGTGACAAACGTACTGATTGTTGAAGATGAACAGGCCATTCGCCGCTTTCTGCGCACCGCGCTGGAAGCCGATGGCCTGCGCGTTTACGAAGCAGAAACGCTGCAACGTGGCCTGCTGGAAGCGGCCACGCGAAAACCCGATCTCATCATTCTCGATCTCGGCCTGCCGGACGGTGACGGCATCGATTTTATTCGCGACCTGCGACAATGGAGTGCCATCCCGGTGATTGTGCTTTCTGCCCGCAGTGAGGAGAGCGACAAAATCGCCGCGCTGGACGCCGGTGCCGATGATTATCTCAGCAAACCGTTTGGTATTGGCGAGCTGCAGGCGCGTTTACGCGTGGCCTTACGCCGCCACGCAACCGGGCAAACGCCCGAACCGGTGGTTCAATTCTCAAACATTAAAGTGGATATTGCCGCGCGGCTGGTACACCGTGGTGAAGAGGAAATACATCTGACGCCGATTGAGTTTCGTCTGCTGGCAGTCCTGCTGAACAACGCGGGTAAAGTGCTCACCCAACGCCAGTTGTTAAACCAGGTATGGGGACCCAATGCCGTCGAGCACAGCCACTACCTGCGAATCTATATGGGGCACTTGCGCCAGAAGCTCGAGCTGGATCCGGCCCGTCCACGTCACTTTATTACCGAAACCGGGATCGGCTATCGGTTTATGCCGTGAACAGATGCTGAATAAAAAAGCCGGATCAGCATATAAGCTATCCGGCTTTTATAATTCATGCCGGATGGCGACGCGAGCATCGTCATCCGGTCTACGCCTTATGCGTTTTTCAGCACTTCGCTGACAATCTCAACCGCTTCTTTCTCAATCTGCTGGCGATGCTCAGCGCCGAGGAAGCTTTCACAGTAAATCTTGTAGGCGTCCTCGGTGCCGGACGGGCGTGCGGCAAACCAGCCGTTGTCGGTCATCACCTTCAGACCGCCAATGGAGGCACCGTTACCTGGTGCAGCGGTCAGACGTGCAGTGATCGGGTCACCGGCAAGCGTACTGGCGCTAACCATTTCCGGAGACAGTTTAGACAGCGCTGCTTTCTGCGCAGACGTCGCGGGAGCCTGTAAACGGTTGTAGCTTGGCGCACCAAAGCGCGCGGCCAGTTCATTATAGTGTTCCTGCGGATTTTTACCGGTAACCGCGGTAATTTCCGCCGCCAGCAGGCACATGATGATCCCGTCTTTGTCCGTCGACCATGGCGTACCGTCGAAACGCAGGAATGACGCGCCCGCGCTCTCTTCACCGCCAAAGCCAAAGCTGCCGTCAAACAGACCGTCAACGAACCATTTAAAGCCAACCGGCACTTCCACCAGCTTGCGACCCAGGTCATTCACCACGCGGTCAATCATCGCGGAGGACACCAGCGTTTTACCGACAGCAACCTCTTTGCCCCACTGCGGACGATGCTGGAACAGGTAGTTGATTGCCACCGCCAGATAATGGTTCGGGTTCATCAACCCAGCCGGGGTAACAATGCCGTGACGGTCGTAGTCCGGATCGTTGGCAAACGCCAGATCGAACTTATCACGCAGCGCCAACAGACCCGCCATGGCACACTCAGAGGAGCAGTCCATACGGATGGCGCCATCTTTGTCGAGATGCATAAAGCGGAAGGTCTGATCAACCTGATCGTTAACGATGGTCAGATTCAGTTTGTAGTGCTCAGCAATACGCTTCCAGTATTCGATACCGGAGCCACCCAGCGGATCAACACCCAGCGTCAGGCCCGCTTTCTGGATCGCGGCCATATCGACGATGTCTGCCAATCCTTCAACGAACGGTTGCACCAGATCCTGTTCTTTCACGTGACCCGACGCCAGCGCCGCATCCAGTGAAATACGTTTCACGCCGTTAAGGTCATCGGCCAGTAGTGCATTGGCCCTGTCTTCCACCACTTTAGTGACGTTAGTATCTGCCGGACCACCGTTTGGCGGGTTGTATTTAATCCCGCCATCTTCCGGCGGGTTATGGGACGGTGTGATCACAATACCGTCAGCCAACGGGCCGCCTTTTTTGTTGTGGACCAGGATAGCGTTAGACACGGCGGGCGTTGGCGTATAGCCGTTATTTTCCTGCACGATGACATCAACACCGTTTGCCGCCAGCACTTCCAGTACAGAGATAAATGCCGGTTCAGACAGCGCGTGAGTGTCCTTGCCCACATAACAAGGGCCAGTAATTCCGTTTTTCGCACGTTCTTCAGCAATCGCTTGAGCGATAGCCAGAATATGCGGTTCGTTAAAACTGTGACGACCTGCACTGCCGCGATGCCCGGACGTACCGAACTTAACGGCGTGCTCTGCATTCCCTGCTTCTGGTTTCAGTACATAGTACTGTGCCGTCAGTTGGGCGACGTTAATCAAATCACTCTGTTGTGCAGGTTGACCTGCACGATTGTGGATTGCCATTGCCTGGTCCTTCTAATGCAAGGATTAAATTGTTCCGCAAACCTTTTCAATCAATTCCGCAGGGAATTGCATTGACTGCATGATGTGTTCAACCATGCTGCATTTACGGCCGGTATTCGTGTTGGTGATCACCCAATACGGCGTGCCTGGCACGTGTTTCGGCTTGGTTTGATTACCATTTTTCAGCAGCGTCTGTTCATCCGCTGCAAAATAGACGCGCGTGCGACCATGCAACGATTCTGTTGCCTCGGCAAACGCGTGTTGATCCAGTGAATAGAGTGTAGACAGCACCAGCATAAAGCGATTCACTGCTTTTTTCTGTTCCGCATATTCATCGGAAAGCAGCAGTTCACGCATGGCGCGCACTTTGTCTTTTACAGGGTTAACCGGCTTGGCTTCCACGACAGGTTGCACGGCGCGGACGTCTTTCACCACCGGCGTGGCAGGCTGTGATGCAGCGGAAAACTTCAACATACGCCGTAAAATGTCGGATGCGCTCTCGCCGATATGCTTGGTATGGCTGGCAATATAGCTATAGAGTTCATCATCAACTTCAATCGTTTTCATCTTAATCCAGTGCGGTGTTTAGCTGAATACAAGTTGTTGGGACTGTACACGCGTAGTGTAAAGGCAAATCCCAACAGCGGATAGCGTCAAGCCCGATGGCCGGAAAAACTCGGAGTAACCGTAGTTGTTGCAGCCGTGTGGCAGAATGGTCAACATGATACCCTAACCCGCTAGCGTGAAAAAAAGAACTTTGCCATGAAATTGAATATCCGAGCGCAATCTGCACAAAACCTGCACAATAATTCTCCCATCGTCCTGGTGCACGGGCTGTTTGGCAGCCTGGACAATCTGGGCATACTGGCCCGCTCTCTGGTTGTCGATCACAATATCATCCAGGTTGATATGCGAAATCATGGCCTCTCACCCCGTTCTCCGGAGATGAACTACCCGGCGATGGCGCAAGATCTGCTGGATACGTTGGATGCCCAACAGATAGAAAAAGCCACCTTTATTGGCCATTCAATGGGGGGCAAAGCCGTGATGGCGCTAACCGCCCTGGCACCGGAACGTATCGATAAGCTGGTGGCTATCGATATTGCCCCGGTTGATTACCAGGTCCGCCGTCACGATGAGATATTTGCGGCGATTAATGCGGTGACGGATGCAGAAGCCGCGTCGCGCCAGCAGGCGGCTAGCGTGATGCGCCAACATCTTAAAGAAGAAGGCGTGATCCAGTTTCTGCTGAAATCATTTATAGACGGTGAATGGCGCTTTAACGTCCCGGTATTGTGGGATCAGTATCCGCATATTGTCGGCTGGGAAACCATTCCGGCCTGGGATCACCCGGCGCTGTTCATCCCTGGGGGGAACTCACCGTACGTTACTGAAGCGTATCGAGCCCCATTGCTGGCGCAATTTCCCCAGGCACGGGCACATGTTATTGCCGGCGCGGGCCATTGGGTGCATGCAGAAAAACCCGAAGCCGTGCTGCGCGCCATCCGTCGTTATCTGACAGAACAGGCTAACTGATTAAAAACTCAGCGTCCGCGCGCGATTACGTGCGTGGGCGTTGGCGCGCCTCCCCTGCTGATGTATGATGGCGCGCTATCCATCCGGGCAAACGCCTGGCTGATTGTTTCCCCGAAGTCACCAAGATCATGGCCAAAGAACAAACGGACCGTACGACATTAGATCTGTTCGCGCAGGAGCGTCGCCCGGGACGACCCAAAACCAATCCGCTTTCGCGTGATGAACAGTTACGTATTAACAAACGTAATCAGCTTAAACGCGACAAAGTTCGTGGGCTTAAGCGTGTCGAACTGAAACTGAACGCCGACGCCGTTGACGCGCTGAATGAGCTGGCTGATGCGCGTAATATGAGCCGCAGTGAACTCATTGAAGAAATGCTGATGATCCAACTCGCCACATTGCGTGGTCAGGCATAGTCTGAAATTCTGCTCTATACCCTAAATAATTCGAGTTGCATCAAGGCGGCGACGCAGCGAATCTCCAGGAGTGTACATAAGTACGTGACTGGGGTGAGCGAGGAAAGCCAACGCACATGCAGCTTGAAGTATGACGGGTATAAATCATAAATCGTGTAGCACAGAGTGCAGTCCAGCGTGTTTGCTGTTTCCGCATGCCTGACTGTTCTGCTATGATTGCCCTTATCCGTGGGCAATGCGCCACCACCATTTCAATAAGTTTCAAGAGGTTATTTTACTCATGGCAATCACTGGCATCTTTTTCGGCAGCGACACCGGTAATACCGAAAACATCGCAAAAATGATTCAAAAACAGCTTGGTAAAGACGTTGCCGATGTACATGACATTGCAAAAAGCAGCAAAGAAGACCTGGAAGGGTATGACATTCTGCTGCTCGGCATCCCGACCTGGTACTACGGCGAAGCGCAGTGTGACTGGGACGACTTCTTCCCGACCCTCGAAGACATTGATTTTAACGGTAAACTGGTTGCTTTGTTTGGCTGTGGCGATCAGGAAGATTACGCAGAATATTTCTGCGATGCGTTAGGCACGATTCGCGACATCATCGAACCGCGCGGCGCAACCATCGTCGGTCACTGGCCAACGGCGGGTTACCACTTTGAAGCATCCAAAGGTTTGGCTGACGACGACCACTTTGTCGGCCTGGCTATCGATGAAGATCGCCAGCCTGAACTGACCGCAGAACGCGTTGAAAAATGGGTTAAGCAGATTTCAGCGGAACTGCATCTCGACGAGATTATTAACGCCTAATTTCGTGCGGCGCAGATCTTCATCTGTGCCGCATCAATAGATAAAACCAATCAAAATAATTGCTACAAATTTGTAACTTTCTCGCCTGACCCTGTACAATGGCTGGATGCCAATCGGGTATTGCACAGTGTGTTTGTTGGCGATACCACGTTTTGATTAACCATATTTGCCAGAGGCTTGCAGTTTTCATTTAGGCGTGGCAGTTCTATAATGATACGCATTATCTCAAGTGCAATTTCTGTCACTTCTTTTAATGAAGTGAACCGTTTAGCTACAGGACAGATTCCGCATGACTGACAACAATACCGCATTAAAGAAGGCTGGCCTGAAAGTAACGCTTCCTCGTTTAAAAATTCTGGAAGTTCTTCAGGAACCGGATAACCATCACGTCAGTGCGGAAGACTTATACAAACGCCTGATCGATATGGGTGAAGAGATTGGTCTGGCGACCGTGTATCGCGTACTGAACCAGTTTGATGATGCCGGTATCGTGACCCGACATAATTTCGAAGGGGGCAAATCCGTCTTCGAACTGACTCAACAGCATCATCACGATCACCTGATTTGCCTCGACTGTGGCAAAGTGGTCGAATTCAGCGATGACTCTATCGAAGCGCGCCAGCGTGAGATTGCCACTAAACATGGTATTCGTTTAACGAATCATAGCCTCTATCTTTACGGCCACTGCGCTGAAGGCGATTGCCGCGAAGATGAGCATGCGCACGACGGTGTTGCAAAATAAGTTTTGAATCACGTCAGTCCCCCGCTCAACGTTGAGCCGGGGATTAACGTATCAGTAAAATTTAAGTACGAAATAGTCACAATCACCGCCAACCATCCGCCGACTATCCGCAAAATGTGATAACCTCCCCCGCGGCTAAATCAAAATAACACGCGTAGAAAACGTGATGACTCAAAAACTCCAAATGAGCCATGATGTCCCACAACATTTTATTTTTGTTACTTTTATATGCGCACCAGACGTTAGAACCCGCATGGAACAGTTAAGAGGCTCACGGTGTTAAAAGAAGAGATCTTTGCATTTTTGGCAGAAGAGACCCGTCATTTTTCTTTTGACTCGCTGGACGACTTTCATACGGCCCAAACGATGGCAGAACACTTCAATGTGAAGCGTAATACCATCAGCCACTATCTGAATCAGCTCATTGACGATAATCTGGTCATAAAACTGAATACCCGGCCCGTCTATTTTCTGCACAAAGCCGTTTTTGAAGAACAGTTTTTTCGTGTCAGTCAGTCCGTCTTCTCTGGCGCCGCTGAGCTAAAAAAGCATCAATATAAACAACAAGACACGTTTGCCGGATTGATCGGTTCCCAGGGAAGTTTAGTCCCCGTTATAGAAAAATTGAATACCGCGATCTGTTATCCCCCTCACGGTCTATCAGTAATGCTGTATGGCCCGACCGGCAGCGGTAAGAGCATGCTGGCACAATTATCCTGGCAGCGAGCTGTGGAGAAGAAAATCCTGCCCCCCACCGCGCCATTTATTGCGTTCAATTGTGCTCAATATGCCAACAACCCTGAATTACTTTCGAGTCACCTCTTTGGCTATATCAAAGGTGCATTTACAGGGGCAGATAAAACCAGCGAAGGACTTCTGCAAAAAGCCGATGGAGGGGTGCTATTTCTGGATGAGATCCACCGCTTACATCCGGAGGGTCAGGAAAAGTTATTCACCTTTATGGATACCGGGCGTTTTCGTCGCATGGGGGAAAGCGAAAAAGAAATCAGCGCTCAAGTCAGACTGGTTTTCGCCACAACCGTCTCGCCCAAAGAGTATTTTCTGGACACGTTTATACGTCGTATCCCGCTGAATATTGCCATTCCTTCGTTGGAACAGCGCGGTGAAGCGGAAAAAATCCAGTTTATTTATGCCTTTTTCCTGCATGAGTCGAAACTGCTCAAGCGCAATATCAAACTGTCCCCACAGGTGCTGAACGTCTTAAAACGACACATCTACAGCGGAAATATCGGTGAATTAAAAAATACCATCACCTGCCTGAGTGCCACGCGTTTTGCAAAGTCTCAAGCAGATCAGTGCCTCTCTTTACACTTAGACGATCTACCAGACAGCTTTATGCCGCATGGTGTGCAAATTAATCACCAGGTTGTAGGAACCGCTGTCGTATTTACCCCTTCGATGACGCTACAGCAATTGGTTCTCCCTGTAGTACCGTTGAACCATTTTATTAGTGAATTCTGGGATAAGATCTTCAGCCTGTTTCAGCAAAATAGCGAAAATGTACTGCTCCCAGAAGTCTCTCGTGAAATCGATACGCTGTTCGATAAGATCATATTTAACCCAACGGCACAAAACGATCACCCGGCCATTTATTCACATCTCAATACTATCCAGGATATTGTTCAGCAGATAGAAAGCAAACATTCGGTCCAATTTAACGGTAATCGACTGTACGGCTTAGCATGGTATTTATTCACTAAAAATAAGCAGGGTAATGACGGCATCCTGGCGCATAAAAAAACGCTCAAAAATTTACATCAGTATATTAGCCAACATTTGGCAGAAGAGAACCTGATTGCGAGTATGTTATCAACACAGATCGCCCAGCGATTTGATCTCAAGATTACCCAGGAAGATGACGTTTTCTTCACGCTATATTTGAAAAGTATGAAGATGGTGGCCGTTGCACCACGAACCAAAGCGGTCATTCTGGCACATGGCTATGCAACGGCCAGCAGTATTGCCAATGTCGTGAACCGCATGTTGGGTGAAACCCTTTTTGCCTCCTTCGATATGCCTATCGACACGGCCATCAAAGATATCGCCAGTAATATACTGCAGTACATTAATGATAATGATATGTCCAATGGGCTGGTCATTCTGGTAGATATGGGGTCGTTAACGGATATTTACTCTGAGTTCAATAAAAGCATCCATTTCCCTGTCGCCATTATTAATAATGTCTCCACGGCAATGGCGCTACACGTCGGTGAGTTATTATTAGATAACGCCCCGCTGGAAAGCATTGTTGAGAACGTCACCTCTTACCAAAAGAATGACAGTAAAATCATCTATTCAGAGCAGGTCAAACGCCCAGTAATCATTACCAGCTGCTATACCGGAATGGGTACGGCGCAGCGAATACAGACATTGCTGGAAGACAGTATTCCGAAAGAAGCAGGGGTGGATGTTATCGCCTATGACCACCAGCTACTGCTTTCAGAGTCCTCCCGCCAGTCACTGTCTCAGTTCTATGACATTATTGCTGTTGTCGGAACAGCTAATCCGGATATCCCCTTTATTCCCTATATTTCATTGGATGACCTGATCAGCGGCCGGGGTGATGTTCGCCTGGAAACGGTTTTCCAGGGCATTGCTGATACCGATATGATTCAGACCATCAACGACAGATTGGTACATAACTTTTCGCTCAAGCGGGTCATCGCTCAGTTGACGATTCTGGATACCGGAAAAATCCTTGAGCACCTTGATATCTGTATCAGTACTCTCGAAAGATTACTCAAAAAACGCTTAGCCAATGAGACGAAGATTAACCTGTATGTCCATGCCAGCTGCATGCTGGAACGTTTGATTCGTCAGATTCCTCTTGAGAACTACCCGGCACAGCAGACGCTTAGTCAAAGTGATAAAGAAACACTGTGCATGATTCAGGATGCCTTTAGTGTCATAGAAGATACCTATAGTGTCACCATTCCGTTCAGCGAAATCGGCTATATTTACGATATCATAAAATCAAATTAATCCTTTAAAATCATAATAATGTATTAACCCTCCCCTCTCACCTCCTTCCGCTTTGACATTAGCTGGCATGATTCCTGCTATCTCAATTCAGTCTCATCATTTATGGCGACACCTGTAGTGTCGTCACTCATTGTGGAGCATGGAGCGGTATGCGTAAGTTTTTGTTCGCCAGTCATGGCAGATTTGCTGATGGAATCAGGGATTCACTGGAAATGGTCGTGGGTAAAAATGAAGATATTTCCACGCTGTGTGCCTACACCGAGGATGTGCCTGATATCAAACTCAGCGTACAAAAATTCATGAGCACGTTGGGCAGCCAAGATGAAGCCATTGTGATCACCGATATCTCTAAGGAAGGTGCGAACAAGTTCCTGATATGAGATCATCATATTCATCCGGAGCGCATCCCAGAGGGACATCATGAGCCATCAACTCACCTTCGCCGATAGTGAATTCAGCACTAAGCGCCGTCAGACCCGAAAAGAGATTTTCCTCTCCCGCATGGAGCAGATTCTGCCATGGCAGAATATGACCGCTGTCATCGAGCCGTTTTATCCCAAGGCGGGCAATGGCCGACGGCCCTATCCGCTGGAGACCATGCTGCGTATTCACTGCATGCAGCATTGGTACAACCTGAGCGACGGTGCCATGGAAGATGCCCTGTACGAAATCGCCTCCATGCGCCTGTTTGCCCGATTATCCCTGGATAGCGCCCTGCCGGATCGCACCACCATCATGAATTTCCGCCACCTGCTCGAGCAGCATCAACTGGCCCGTCAATTGTTCAAGACCATCAATCGCTGGCTGGCCGAAGCAGGCGTCATGATGACCCAAGGCACTTTGGTGGATGCCACCATCATTGAGGCACCCAGCTCTACCAAGAACAAAGAGCAGCAACGCGATCCGGAGATGCATCAGACCAAGAAAGGCAATCAGTGGCACTTTGGCATGAAGGCCCACATTGGTGTCGATGCCAAGAGTGGCCTGACCCACAGCCTGGTCACCACCGCGGCCAACGAGCATGACCTCAATCAGCTGGGTAATCTGCTTCATGGAGAGGAGCAATTTGTCTCAGCCGATGCCGGCTACCAAGGAGCGCCACAGCGCGAGGAGCTGGCCGAGGTGGATGTGGACTGGCTGATCGCCGAGCGTCCCGGCAAGGTAAAAACCTTGAAGCAGCATCCGCGCAAGAACAAAACGGCCATCAACATCGAATACATGAAAGCCAGCATCCGTGCCAAGGTGGAGCACCCGTTTCGCATCATCAAGCGGCAGTTCGGCTTCGTGAAAGCCAGATACAAGGGGCTGCTGAAAAACGATAACCAACTGGCGATGTTATTCACCCTGGCCAACCTGTTTCGGGTGGACCAAATGATACGTCAGTGGGAGAGATCTCAGTAAAAACCGGAAATAACGCCAGAAATGGTGGAAAAAATAGCCTAAATAGGCTGATTCGATGTGTTTGCGGGAAAAAAATCGGCCCAGATCCGCGAAATTTTAATCAGCGAGTCAGCTTGGGAAGAAATGACCTGCTTATTCGCACCTTCCCTAATGCAATCCTTTTTATTGGGTGGTTTATCCTGTGTCGGTTACCTGGACTCCATCTTCGGTACCGCCATGCTCCGACGTCCGATCGTAATGGGGCCGTTGGTGGGGCTAATTATGGGCGATCTCACCAATGGCATCATTATTGGTTCGGCCATTGAACTTGTGCTGTTAGGCGCATTCCAGATTGGCGCATCTAATCCCCCTGATGTGACGTCTGGCGGTATTTTAGGCACCGCCTTTGCCATTGCCTCTGGGCAAAACGTGGCCACTGCCGTAGCTCTTGCGGTACCTATTGCTACGTTGGTATTGGTATTACAAAACGCCGTGTATATCTTTGTCTTGCCGATATTTTGCCGTCGCGCAGACAAACATGCGTTAAATGCCAATATCAGCGGCGTAGTCCGCATGCATATTTACTCTACCCTCGCCTGTTCCGTGCCGTTTGCGATTCTGGTTGGTTTTGCTTTTTATGTTGGGACGCCGGTGGTTAATGCCATTCTCGAATCGATCCCCAAAGATATTATGACGGGAATGACTATCGCCACGGGCATCTTACCGGCGCTCGGTTTTGCCATGCTGGCGAGAATGATCATCAACAAAAAAGTATTCCCCTATTTCTTCTTTGGTTTTCTACTAGCGGCATATTTAAAACTACCGCTGGTCGGGATCGCCCTGTTTGGCCTGTTCCTCGCAATCGTACTCGTTAATAACGAAGCAAAAAAACAAGAGGTCATCGATGACAACGAATTCTGATGTCAAAATTACCAAACGCGATCTCTGGAGCGTCTATTTCCGCTCATTGACCATGGAATCGTCGTGGAACTATGAGCGTATGATGCATATGGGTTATACCTTTTCGATGGTGCCCATTATCCGTAAAACGTGTAAAACCGACCAGGAAATCTCCGACGCGCTGGTCCGGCATTTGGAGTTTTTTAATACCACGCCTCACTTGTCGACGCTGCCGCTGGGGATTACGTCAGCCATGGAAGAGCGCCGGATGCTCGACGATGACTTCGACGCCAGCTCAATCAACGCCGTGAAGGCATCGCTGATGGGTCCATTAGCGGGTATTGGTGATTCATTCTTCTGGGGAACGCTGCGTATTATCGCCGCGGGGTTGGGGATTTCATTAGCATCATCCGGCAATATTCTGGGACCGCTACTGTTCCTGCTGGTGTTTAACATTCCCCACTACTTTATCCGCTACTTCTGTTTGATGGGCGGTTACCGACTGGGTGCTGATTTCTTCAAAAAAATGGAGGAGTCGGGAATGATGCAGAAAATCACCTACGGTGCGGCAATATTGGGGCTGATGGTCATAGGAGGAATGACCGCCACCATGGTCTCATTGAACGTTCCCTTTGTGATTGGCGAAGGTGCTTATGCCGTGCCGTTACAAAAGATTTTAAACGATATTATGCCGTGTCTGTTACCGATGGGGGCATTTGGCGTAATGTATTATCTGTTAGGGAAGAACATCCAAATTTCCCGCATTCTTATTGGCATCGTTGTCGTATCAATACTGGGTGCCTATTTGAATATTCTGGGTTAACAAAAACAGCAACGGGCGGAGACTATCCGCCCGTTTTTTACCTGTCATTTTACTGCGCTGTGTTCTTGCTGCGGATTTCCCGCCATACCTTGTCGCAATCAGCCGAAACGGCCTGATCGTTGCCCGTACGCGTCGCCTGGATACACTGCTGATAATCCAGTACGCGAACACTTTCTTCATTGGCAAACTGCTGGTGCTGCTTTTCTTTCTTCAGCACGTTTAACACGCTTTGGCAGGCCTCGATTTTCTCTGGCGATCCCTGTGCGGTGTTGATGCAGGCGCTGTAGGCTTCTTTCAAACGGCTGTCTTCTTTTGGCGCCGGAGATTGTGCGCAGGCCACCAGCCCAGATGCCATGACGGCGATGAGTATCAGTTTTTTCATAGAACAGTCCTCAACGTTGCGGCAGGCACCTGGCCTGCCGCGGTTGGCATTAGAAGATGGTGAATGGTGCAATCACGATGAACTTCACGTCGCGCTCATCCTGGAACATGTTGCCGTAACCACCACTCCAGCTTGGGATGTCTGAATGGTTGTCGTATTGGGTGAAGTGCAGTTTAAACATCGTGCCTTTCGCACGACCATCCTGCAGGGTGTAGACCGCATCCAGGCTGTAAGACGACTCTTCGATAGTACGATTTTTGTCGTAGTATGCATCCGGGTTAGTCTGCCAGGTCGATGGCTTAGCGTCCCAGGCGTAAACATAGGAGGCACCCACAGCCCAACCCGGCAGGTTCCAGTTTTTCAGGTCATACATTGCGCCAAAGAAAACCGCTTTTTCGCCGTTGGCGTTGAAGTCAGAGCGGTTATCCCACCACACGTCCAGACGACCGTTTGAGGAGGCATAGGTTGGCGTCATACGCTGCAGGAAATAGCCCTGCTGTCCGTCCGCTTTCACCCAGGTACCTTCCAGACGCAGATCAACCACTTCTGCCACTTTGTAGCCAAAGGTCAGCGCCTGCAGCCAGGCGGTACCGTCATAAATATTGTTAACGGTACGGTCATCAACCTTATCGCGCGCGCCGTAGAACTGATAGCTGGTGGTGAATGGATTGCCGCCTAAATCAAATTTGTAACTGGCTTTCGCGAAGTATTGATCGACATAGCCTTCGGACTGACCAAATGCCGCTTCCAGCAACAGGTTGTTTTTGAAGTCATATTTCGCGCCGACCGAATGAAGGTAATCTACCTTGGTCTTTTTATCGGCCTGATAGAATTTATCGACTTCGATGTGCCACGGTGCTTTATATTCGTTAGCCCACATGTAGGAGAAGCTCAGCGCACCGGCATCACCATAGTCAAAGTTAGCACCGGCTTCAGCACCCTGATAAGTACCCGGCATAAAGCTCCAGTGCGGAGCCAGCAACGTCTGCCCGGTGGGTTGAATATAACCAGCGCGCGCCCAGGT
Organism: Citrobacter freundii; assembly: GCF_029717145.1. Classification (NCBI taxonomy): domain Bacteria; kingdom Pseudomonadati; phylum Pseudomonadota; class Gammaproteobacteria; order Enterobacterales; family Enterobacteriaceae; genus Citrobacter; species Citrobacter freundii. Next base: position 3,329,963 of record NZ_CP099222.1, read on the forward strand.
TGGGCCGTATTTGAATTTAGCTGCTGCTTTATAAAGGCTAATCCCGCTCTTATCGCCGGAGTAATCTTCGTCATAGCCTTTATTTTTGGAAGAGAATGCGATTTCGTTTGGATGACCGCTTTCGCTACTTTCGTTCATTTCAATAGCGGTAAATGCAGCGATATCAATACCAAACATATCAGCCGCGTAACCGGACTGGAAGTCGAGGTTGGCGTTCCAGGTGGAGTGCGAAAGGTTGGTTTTGTATTTGTCATGATCGGTCACATCTTTACGGTCACGCTCACGCTGCCAGTAATAGATGCCGCCGGTTAAGGTTGAGTCATCAATAAATCCTTCGGCATGTACCTGGGGAGCGACAACAAAACCCGACATTGCTGTGATACCGGCGATAGCCAGCGCCAGCGTACTACGTTTGCCACTAAACGTACGCATATGTTAATCCTCTTTGACGTATAACCCTTCGTCTTTCAAGCCGCATCTGCGTTGGCGTTCCTCGCTCATCCCAGTCACGTACTGATGTACGCTCTTGGGAATTCGCTGCGTCGCCGCCTTGATGCAACTCGAAATCCATTGGGTATAAAATGCTGCCGGTAAAAGCGGTCAGCGAAAAAACAAAAAGTAAAAAAAGTAGCGCTGAGAAAACCTCATTGACTACAATGAATAGACTATTTTTCGCGACGCGAATTATCAATCTCTTTTTGTAACCAGTATGTAAGAATATGAGCAACCGCACATATTTGATTGCTTTCTGTTACATTTTCATGTGCAGATATAAAAACGTTGAAAAATGAAAAAAATGCTTGTTTTCCATATGGATGAAAGCGGTTACAGTCAGAGTCGTCCTCGGGCATAAGGTTTTGATAGGTAATTAACTAATTCTCAGGACACGACGTAATAATAATTAATTCGCTCTGCAAACAGAGCCAGTAATGCAGGATGTCGAGATAAAAAAAACGCCGCAGAGCGCGGCGTTTGACAGGGGGTATTGCAGCTTACTCGCCCACTTTAGCCCACGTATCACGCAGACCCACAGTACGGTTAAACACCAGCTTATCCGCCGTTGTATAGCGGCTATCGAGGCAGAAGTACCCTTCACGTTCAAACTGGAAGGCTTTACCCGCAACGGCAGCCTGCAGCGATGGTTCGCCATAGCCCTGTTTGATAACCAGTGAATCCGGGTTAATAACGGACAGGAAGTCATCCGCCGCCCCTGGGTTCGGCACGCTGAACAGACGATCGTACAGACGGATTTCAATTGGCAGTGCATGTGCCGCACTGACCCAATGAATAACGCCTTTGACTTTACGCCCATCGGCCGGATCTTTGCTCAGCGTGTCAGCGTCATAGGTGCAGAAAATAGTGGTGATATTGCCTTCTGCGTCTTTCTCAACACGCTCGGCTTTAACAACATACGCGTTGCGCAGACGCACTTCTTTGCCCATCACCAGACGCTTGTACTGCTTGTTGGCTTCTTCGCGGAAATCTGCGCGATCGATCCAAATCTCACCGCTGAACGGCACTTCACGGCTGCCCATTTCCGGTTTATTCGGATGGTTCGGCATAGTAACCAGTTCGCTTTCACCCTGCGGATAGTTTTCGATAACCAGTTTCACTGGATCGATAACCGCCATCGCGCGCGGTGCGTTTTCGTTGAGATCTTCACGAATACAGGATTCCAGAGAGGCGATCTCAATGGTGTTATCCTGCTTGGTCACGCCAATACGTTTACAGAACTCACGGATAGCGGCAGCAGTATAACCACGGCGACGCAGGCCAGAGATAGTCGGCATACGCGGATCGTCCCAGCCTTCAACGTGCTTGTCGGTGACCAGCAGGTTCAGCTTACGCTTGGACATCACGGTATATTCCAGATTCAGGCGCGAGAATTCGTACTGGCGCGGGTGAACCGGAATGGTGATGTTGTCCAGTACCCAATCGTACAGACGACGGTTGTCCTGGAACTCCAGCGTACACAGGGAATGCGTGATGCCTTCCAGCGCATCGCTGATGCAGTGGGTAAAGTCGTACATCGGGTAGATGCACCACTTATTACCGGTCTGGTGGTGCTCGGCAAATTTAATGCGGTACAGCACCGGGTCGCGCATGACGATAAACGGCGAGGCCATATCGATTTTCGCGCGCAGGCAGGCTTTCCCTTCTTCAAAACCACCGGTACGCATTTTTTCGAACAGCGCGAGGTTCTCTTCAACGCTACGATCGCGGTACGGGCTGTTTTTACCAGGCTGCGTCAAGGTGCCACGGTATTCGCGGATCTCGTCAGCTGACAGTTCGTCGACGTACGCCAGGCCTTTGTTGATAAGCTCTACCGCATAGGCATGCAGCTGGTCGAAGTAATCCGACGAGTAGCGAATATCGCCAGTCCAGTGGAAACCTAACCATTCAACGTCATTTTTGATGGATTCAACGTACTCGATGTCTTCTTTAACCGGGTTCGTATCATCAAAACGCAGGTTGCACTGGCCCTGGTAATCTTGCGCAATACCAAAGTTCAGACAAATGGATTTCGCGTGGCCAATGTGCAGATAGCCATTTGGCTCCGGCGGAAAACGGGTATGGATAGTGGTGTGCTTACCACTGGCCAGATCTTCATCGATGATCTGACGAATAAAGTTACTCGGGCGGGCTTCAGCCTCACTCATCGTGGATTCCTCAAAGCGTAAACAACGTATAACGGCGTATGATCTTATAAGCAGGACTGACTGACAACCTTTAGTTACGCAAAATACGTATCAGACAGTCATTATGCGGGCATTTGCTGCAAAAAAAAGCGGCGGAGATTGCTCCCCGCCGCTGGTGACGCATTTCATGTTGCCGGATGGCAGCGCTTACGCCTTCTCCGGCCTACGCGCGATTACTTACTTTTAATCTCGTACAGTGGCGTTTGACCGGCAACCACATGGCCTTCGGCTTTAATCACCAGGCCACCGAAGTCATCGCTGTTGCTGCAGACAACCGGGCTAATCATTGAACGAGCATTGGCGTTCAGGTATTCCAGATCCATTTCCAGGATTGGCTGACCTGCTTTGACTTCCGCACCTTCTTCCACCAGACGCGTAAAGCCTTTACCTTCCAGCGCCACGGTATCGATACCCATGTGGACCACGATCTCCGCGCCTTTCAGCGTTTCCAGGCAGAACGCATGGTTGGTATTGAAGATTTTCACAATGGTACCCGCTGCCGGAGAAACCACGATTTTGTCGGTTGGTTTCACCGCCACGCCGTCGCCGACCGCTTTGCTGGCGAAGGCTTCATCAGGCACCTGCTCCAGCGCAACCACGTCACCGGTAATCGGAGAAACCAGCGCTTCAACGGTGACAGCATTCGCCACAGCCTGCGGTTTTGCAGCCGGGGCTGCTGCAGGCGCGCTGTCAGCAGACGCTGCGGCAACCGGACCACGTGCGACAACTTTCTTCATTTCGTCGCCAATAGATTCCGCTTTCGCGCCGACGATGACCTGAATAGTCTGCTTGTTCAGCTTAACCACACCGGAAGCACCCAGGCGTTTACACATTGCATCGCTCACTTTCGCGGAGTCGACAACGGTCAGACGCAGGCGAGTGATACAGGCATCAATGGCTTTCAGGTTATCGGTACCGCCAACCGCAGCAATGTAGCTGGTGGCCAGTTGTGCTAAACCTTCTTCGGTGTTGCTGTTGGCTTCGTCAGTAACAATTTCATCGTCTTTATCTTCGCGGCCCGGCGTTTTCAGGTTAAACATACGAATAACCGCGCTGAACAACACAAAGTAGATGACGAAGAACACCAGCCCCATCGCGACCAGCATCCAGACGTTCTTACTTGCAGCCGGCAAGTTGTACATCAACACGTAGTCGATAGCACCTGCTGAGAAGGAGAAGCCCGCGTGGATCCCCAGTAATGTCGCAACGAACAGGCTGATACCCGTTAACAATGCGTGCAGGAGATACAGCAATGGTGCCAGGAACATGAACAGGAATTCCAGCGGCTCGGTCACACCGGTCAGGAACGCGGTGATGGCCACGGACAACAGCATACCGCCAACCATCGGACGACGCGCTTTCGGAGCGGCAAAGTACATTGCCAGTGCCGCACCCGGGAGACCAAACATCATGATCGGGAAGAAGCCGGACATGAACATACCTGCAGTGCCGTCACCCGCGTAGAAGCGGTTGATGTCACCGTGGAAGACCGCACCTGCCGCGTTGGTGAATTCACCAATCTGGAACCAGGCGATGGTGTTCAGAACCTGATGCAGACCGGTTGGGATCAGCAGACGGTTGATGAAACCAAAAATACCGGAACCCAGCGCGCCAGCGCCCACGATCCACTCACCACCCGCATGGATGGCATTTTGTACCGGCGGCCATACGTAGCCGAAGATAGCCGCCAGAACCAAACAGAAGAAACCGGTGGCGATTGGCACAAAGCGTTTACCGCCGAAGAAGCTCAGGAAGTCAGGCAGTTTGATGCCAGACCAGCGGTTATACACGGCACCGCCGACCAGACCGGTAATGATACCTGCCAGCACACCCATATTGATCGCCGGGTTAATGGTAACCATTGCTTTGGTCAATATGAAATAACCCACTGCACCTGCCAACGCTGCCGCACCCGCACTGTCTTTAGACCAGCTGGATGCCACACCGATGGCAAATATTAACGCGAGGTTATCAAAGATGGCCCCACCCGCTTGCGCGATGAAGGCGACGTTAAGCAAATCTGGTTGGCCAAATCGCAGCAACAGTGCCGCGACAGGCAGCACAGCGATGGGGAGCTGTAACGCCCTACCCAGCCGCTGGAAAAAACCTAAAATATTCATTTTATTCCCCCTACGAGACCCCGATTAGGCTCCTTTGAAGCCATATTTTTATTGTGCGACCAATTCTGACAGCAAGATATTCTGGAACAACGATATTAACCATTCATCTACATTCAGAGTGTGTGGAAAATTAATTCGTATCGCAAATTAAAAGCGTGTTTTTTGTGATTACAGTCACCAAATATCGTTATTAACCCTCCCTTCCACTGGCTAACTACGAAAACTTATTTTATCATTCAAAAAATCGAAACGGATTGATCCTTACCGATGCAAAACCAGGTTACGCTTAATACTGCACAGCGACTCAATCCGCCAACTGCTTACATTGACTACTGAGGTGAAGAATGAGACTGATCCCCCTGAATACCGCTGAACAAGTCGGCAAATGGGCTGCTCGCCATATCGTTAACCGTATCAACGCGTTCAAACCAACGGCAGATCGTCCGTTCGTTCTGGGCCTGCCGACTGGCGGCACCCCACTGACAGCCTATAAAGCATTAGTCGAAATGCACAAAGCGGGCCAGGTTAGCTTCAAACATGTTGTCACATTTAATATGGACGAGTATGTTGGCCTGCCGAAAGAGCATCCAGAAAGCTACCACAGCTTCATGCATCGCAACTTCTTTGATCATGTTGATATTCCAGCAGAAAACATCAACCTCCTCAATGGTAACGCACCAGATATCGATGCAGAATGCCGACAGTATGAAGAAAAAATCCGTTCCTACGGTAAAATCCACCTGTTTATGGGTGGTGTAGGCAACGACGGGCACATCGCATTTAACGAACCGGCGTCGTCTTTAGCCTCTCGTACGCGTATCAAAACGCTGACCCACGACACACGCGTGGCGAACTCTCGTTTCTTTGACGGTGACGTAAGCCAGGTGCCGAAATATGCGCTGACCGTTGGCGTGGGTACACTGCTTGATGCCGAAGAAGTGATGATTCTGGTGCTGGGCCACCAAAAAGCGCAGGCTCTGCAGGCTGCCGTTGAAGGTAACGTCAACCATATGTGGACCATCAGCTGCCTGCAACTGCATCCAAAAGCCGTTGTGGTTTGCGATGAACCTTCCACAATGGAACTGAAAGTGAAGACGCTGAAATACTTTAACGAGTTAGAAGCCGAAAATATTAAAGGTCTGTAATGCTGTTTCCGCCCAGCCGAAAGCGTTGCAGGGCGGCATTTTTTTGAAATCGGGGGTCGGAATGTATGCTTTAACCCAGGGCCGGATCTTTACCGGTCACGAAATTCTTGATGACCATGCGATTGTCGTCGCTGATGGCCTGATAGCCAGCGTTTGCCCACTGGCTGAATTACCGCCGGAGATTGAACAACGCTCATTGAATGGGGCCATTCTTTCCCCCGGTTTTATTGATGTGCAGTTAAACGGCTGCGGCGGCGTGCAGTTCAACGATACGGCAGAAGCTGTGACCGTTGAAACACTGGAAATCATGCAGAAAGCCAACGAGAAATCGGGCTGCACTAACTACCTGCCTACGCTTATCACCACCAGCGATGAGTTGATGAAACAAGGCGTTCGCGTGATGCGTGAATACCAGGTAAAACACCCGAATCAGGCATTAGGACTTCACCTTGAAGGCCCATGGCTGAATCTGGTGAAAAAAGGTACCCATAACCCAAGTTTTGTTCGTCAGCCTGACGCTGCGCTGGTCGACTTCCTGTGCGATAATGCCGATGTGATCACCAAAGTCACGCTGGCACCAGAAATGGTTCCTGCTGACGTGATCATCCGACTGGTCAATGCCGGTATTGTCGTTTCAGCGGGTCACTCAAACGCGACGGTAAAAGAAGCCAAAATCGGTTTCCGTGCGGGCATTACCTTTGCAACACACCTGTTCAACGCCATGCCTTACATTACTGGCCGCGAACCGGGTCTGGCTGGTGCCATCCTTGATGAAGCCGATATTTATTGCGGTATCATCGCCGATGGTCTGCACGTCGATTACGTTAACATCCGTAACGCTAAACGCCTGAAAGGTGACAAGCTGTGCCTGGTGACCGACGCCACCGCGCCGGCGGGTGCAAATATTGAACAGTTCATTTTCGCTGGTAAAACAATATACTACCGCAATGGACTGTGTGTGGATGAGAATGGCACCCTGAGCGGCTCGTCATTAACCATGATTGAAGGTGTACGTAATCTGGTTGAACATTGCGGCATTGCGCTGGATGAAGTGCTGCGTATGGCAACACTTTACCCCGCTCGCGCCATCGGCGTGGACAAGCAACTCGGCAGTATCGCCCCAGGCAAAGTCGCCAACCTGACCGCGTTCACACACGACTTTAAAATCATCAAGACCATCGTTAATGGCAACGAGGTCATTACAGAGTAAGAGAAAGAATGACACCAGGCGGACAAGCTCAAATAGGTAATGTTGATCTCGTAAAACAGCTTAACAGCGCGGCAGTTTATCGCCTGATTGACCAGCATGGGCCAATCTCGCGCATCCAGATTGCCGAACAGAGCCAGCTTGCTCCCGCCAGCGTAACTAAAATTACGCGCCAGCTTATTGAACGCGGGCTGATCAAAGAAGTGGATCAGCAGGCCTCCACCGGGGGCCGCCGCGCTATCTCTATCGTCACTGAAACACGCAATTTCCACGCCATTGGCGTGCGTCTTGGCCGTCATGACACTACGCTAACGCTGTACGATATGAGCAGCAAAGCCGTCGCTGAGGAGCACTACCCCTTACCCGAGCGCACCCAGGAAACGCTGGAACATGCGCTACTCAATACCATTGCCACCTTTATGGACAGCTGCCAACGGAAAGTCCGTGAGCTAATTGCCATCTCCGTTATTCTGCCAGGCCTGGTTGACCCGGAAAGTGGCGTCATTCGCTATATGCCGCATATTCAGGTTGAAAACTGGGGGCTGGTCGAGGCGCTGGAAAAACGGTTCCAGGTGACCTGCTTTGTTGGTCACGATATCCGTAGTCTGGCACTTGCCGAGCACTATTTCGGGGCAAGTCAGGACTGCGAAGACTCCATTCTGGTGCGAGTGCATCGCGGAACCGGTGCCGGGATCATCTCCAATGGACGCATTTTTATTGGCCGTAACGGCAACGTTGGCGAGATTGGCCATATTCAGGTAGAGCCGTTGGGCGAGCGCTGCCACTGCGGTAACTTTGGTTGTCTGGAAACTATCGCGGCCAACGCGTCCATCGAGCATCGCGTGCAAAACTTACTCAAGCAAGGTTATCCAAGTCGGCTAACGCTTGATGATTGCAGTATCAAATCGATCTGTAAGGCTGCCAACAAAGGCGATAACCTGGCATCGGAAGTGATTGAGCACGTGGGCCGCCACCTGGGTAAAACTATCGCTATAGCCATCAACCTGTTTAACCCACAAAAAATCGTTATTGCTGGTGAGATTACAGAGGCAGATAAGGTCCTGCTGCCAGCGATCGAAAGCTGCATTAATGCCCAAGCGTTGAAGGCATTTCGCCACAATTTACCCGTGGTTCGCTCCACGCTGGACCACCGTTCCGCCATTGGCGCATTTGCGCTGGTGAAACGCGCCATGCTCAACGGAACGTTGCTACAACGTTTGCTGGAAAGCTAATACACCTCACTCTTCAAGCTGCCTCTGTATCGCTGAGGCAACTCGAATAATTGAGTGTATTTTATGTATAGTAACGCCTTCTTATTTTGATGTCGGATTGTCCATGGCCATTAAGAATGTAATTTGTGATATCGACGGCGTGCTGATGCACGACAATGTTGCCGTACCGGGTGCGGCAGAATTTTTGACCGGCGTGATGGAGAAAGGCTTGCCGTTAGTCCTGTTGACTAACTACCCTTCGCAGACCGGACAGGATCTGGCAAACCGCTTTGCCACCGCAGGTGTCAATGTTCCTGACAGCGTGTTTTATACCTCCGCCATGGCTACCGCCGATTTCCTGCGTCGCCAGGAAGGAAAAAAAGCCTATGTTGTCGGTGAAGGCGCACTGATCCACGAACTGTACAAAGCGGGCTTCACCATTACCGACGTTAACCCCGATTTTGTGATCGTCGGCGAGACGCGTTCCTACAACTGGGACATGATGCATAAAGCGGCATACTTTGTGGCCAATGGCGCACGTTTCATTGCCACCAACCCGGATACGCACGGTCGCGGTTTTTATCCTGCCTGTGGTGCGCTGTGCGCTGGTATTGAGAAGATTTCAGGCCGTGAGCCCTTCTACGTAGGTAAACCCAGCCCGTGGATTATCCGCGCGGCACTCAACAAAATGCAGGCGCACTCGGAAGAGACCGTCATTGTTGGCGACAACCTGCGTACCGATATTCTGGCTGGCTTCCAGGCCGGTCTTGAAACTATCCTGGTGCTGTCTGGCATTTCCACCCTTGATGATATCGACAGCATGCCGTTCCGACCAAGCTGGATCTACCCGTCCGTTGCCGAGATAGATGTTATTTAAGCAACGCTGTGCCGGATAACCCTAAGAACACGTTAACCGGCACACTAAATAACCCCATCTAATGAAACCGCCATTTCTCTGACGATTCATCAATAAATACGCTCATTACATACTCTTTTTTCACTATTCAACAATCATCATTGAGTTTTTTCTTTTCTCCTCACCAAACTCCTTGCGCCCCCTGCGGCTTTACGGCATTTTCTTTATTAAGCAAACATAAAAAGCATCACGCAACGGGTTAACGGAGAAGGTTATGTGTTCTATTTTTGGCGTATTTGATATTAAAACCGACGCAGTTGAGCTGCGTAAAAAAGCCCTCGAGCTGTCTCGTCTGATGCGCCACCGCGGCCCGGACTGGTCGGGTATTTACGCCAGTGATAACGCGATCCTGGCACATGAACGTCTGTCCATTGTCGACGTTAACGCCGGTGCTCAACCGCTATACAACGTGAAAAAGACGCATATCCTGGCGGTAAACGGCGAGATTTATAACCATCAGGCGTTACGTGCTGAATACGGCGATCGCTATCAGTTCCAGACCGGTTCCGACTGCGAAGTTATCCTTGCGCTGTACCAGGAAAAAGGGCCTGAATTCCTTGACGACCTGCAGGGCATGTTCGCCTTCGCACTCTACGACAGCGAGCAGGATGCGTATCTGATCGGCCGCGATCACATTGGGATTATCCCTCTGTACATGGGTCATGATGAACACGGCAACTTGTACGTGGCGTCTGAGATGAAAGCGCTGGTTCCTGTTTGCCGCACCATTAAAGAATTCCCGGCCGGTAGCTACCTGTGGAGCAAAGACGGGGAAATCCGTCAGTACTATCAGCGCGACTGGTTCGAATACGATGCCGTAAAAGACAATGTGACGGATAAAGACGAACTGCGTCAGGCGCTGGAAGATGCGGTTAAAAGCCATCTGATGTCAGATGTGCCTTATGGTGTGCTGCTGTCTGGTGGCCTGGATTCGTCCGTGATTTCCGCTATCACCAAAAAATACGCAGCGCGCCGTGTTGAAGATCAAGAGCGCAGTGAAGCTTGGTGGCCGCAACTGCACTCCTTCGCCGTGGGCCTGAAAGGCGCACCGGATCTGAAAGCCGCTCAGGAAGTCGCCAACCACCTGGGGACCGTACACCACGAGATCCATTTCACCGTACAGGAAGGCCTGGATGCCATCCGCGATGTGATTTATCACATTGAAACCTATGACGTCACCACCATTCGCGCCTCAACACCGATGTACTTAATGTCAAGAAAAATCAAAGCGATGGGCATTAAAATGGTGCTGTCAGGCGAAGGTTCTGATGAAGTATTTGGCGGCTATCTTTATTTTCACAAAGCGCCGGACGCAAAAGAACTGCACGAAGAAACGGTACGTAAACTGCAGGCACTGCATATGTTCGACTGCGCCCGAGCCAACAAAGCCATGTCGGCCTGGGGCGTTGAAGCCCGCGTACCGTTCCTCGACAAGAAATTCCTCGATGTCGCGATGCGCATCAACCCACAGGATAAAATGTGCGGTAACGGAAAGATGGAAAAACATGTCCTGCGTGAATGTTTTGAATCCTACCTGCCAGCCAGCATTGCATGGCGTCAGAAGGAGCAGTTCTCTGACGGCGTCGGTTATAGCTGGATTGACACGCTGAAAGAAGTGGCGGCAGAGCACGTTTCCGATCAACAACTGGAAACCGCCAGCTTCCGCTTCCCGTACAACACACCATCGTCTAAAGAAGCGTATTTGTACCGTGAGATTTTTGAAGAGCTGTTCCCGGTAGCCAGCGCCGCCGAGTGTGTGCCTGGTGGCCCGTCCGTCGCCTGTTCTTCTGCCAAAGCCATCGAATGGGACGAAGCGTTCAAAACCATGAACGATCCATCAGGCCGTGCGGTTGGCGTGCACCAGTCGGCTTATAAGTAAGCCCATCATCCACTAAGAGCCCTGAGGGGCTCTTTTTTTATGTCGGTTTTACGTGCGGAAAAACAATTAATAACGAATAATTGCCGAATATTGCGTCACGCTGTTCGCAACCTAACCAAACAGTCACATTCCAGCTATTTTCAATGAAAAAGGGGTTGACGCTTCAAGGCTCAATACGCATAATGCGCCCCGCAACGCCGATAAGGTAACGCGAAAAAAAGATGGCTACGTAGCTCAGCTGGTTAGAGCACATCACTCATAATGATGGGGTCACAGGTTCGAATCCCGTCGTAGCCACCATCTTTTTTGCGGGAGTGGCGAAATTGGTAGACGCACCAGATTTAGGTTCTGGCGCCGCAAGGTGTGCGAGTTCAAGTCTCGCCTCCCGCACCATTCACCCGTAAGCGTTGCACGGATGGGGTATCGCCAAGCGGTAAGGCACCGGTTTTTGATACCGGCATTCCCTGGTTCGAATCCAGGTACCCCAGCCATTTTTCTTCGATATAGCGGTTCACCGCAACGGTCATTGGGGTATCGCCAAGCGGTAAGGCACCGGTTTTTGATACCGGCATTCCCTGGTTCGAATCCAGGTACCCCAGCCATCGAAGAATATGATAGTATTTGGCTACGTAGCTCAGCTGGTTAGAGCACATCACTCATAATGATGGGGTCACAGGTTCGAATCCCGTCGTAGCCACCATATTAAGGGCGTATCGATTTAATTCGGTAAATCCAAAAATTGTTGGGGTATCGCCAAGCGGTAAGGCTCTGGTTTCTGATACCAGCATTCCGAGGTTCGAATCCTCGTACCCCAGCCAATTTCAAAAAGTCGTCCACTTTGTGGGTGCACCCGTTGGGGTATCGCCAAGCGGTAAGGCTCTGGTTTCTGATACCAGCATTCCGAGGTTCGAATCCTCGTACCCCAGCCATTTTAGAAAAGCTCGCTTCGGCGAGCTTTTTGCTTTTCTAACGCCGGGTGACGGCAAGCCTTACCCGGCCTACATGACGCGTAGGCCTGATAAGCGCAGCGCCATCAGGCACCACTTGAGCTACAACCCTAATGCATACTTCAGCGCCTGACGTTTTAACACGCCTGCACGCTCGGCGGCCATTAGACCAAGATTGCGCATAATACGCAGAGGCTGCAGGTTGTTGCTGAATCCGGCGTAAAACAGATCCATACCACTTTGCATGATGAAGTTATCGGTCATACGACGCGTTTGGTAGCGCTTCAGTACCCGCTGACTGGCCCACTGCTCACCATAGCTACGGGCGTTCACCAGCACATCAATTAACGCATCGACATCACGGTACCCCAGATTCACCCCCTGCCCGGCAAGCGGATGAATGGTGTGCGCGGCATCGCCCACCAGCGCCAGTCCTGGCTGTACATACTGCAACGCGTGGCGACGAGTAAGTGGAAACGCCCCTGCGGCAACAGGTGTAACGTCACCCAGACGTGAAGGGAAATATTTTGCGATTTCCGCCTGGAGCTGCGCCATATCGAGACTCTGCAACTGGCGGATGCGGGCCGGAGAGTCATACCACACCAGCGAAGCCCAGTTATCGAACAGCGGTAAAAACGCCCGCGGTCCGTCAGGGGTAAACTGCTGCCAGGTACTGTCTCCCGGTGAATTCTCACATTGCACGGTAATCAGCATGCAGGATTGCGCGTACTGCCAGGCATGGATGCCAATCCCGGCCATTTGACGTACCTGAGAATTCGCGCCATCGGCACCAATCACCAGTTTTGCCGTTATCTTTTCACCGCCAGTCAGTTCAAGCTCATGCCGATCGTTATGTTGATGCAGAGAAATCAGTGATGCCGGCACGCGCAGGGTCACGTTGGGATGCGCCTCCATCGCCTGCCACAACGCCTGTTGCAGGACGTTGTTTTCGACCATATAGCCCAGCAATGGGAGTTTTAGCTCTGCCGCATCAAACACCACATGGGCATTCTCCCACTCCCAGGTTTCCAGACGACGATATGGATGAGTGCGCATGCCCTGCACCGCATCCCAGACACCCAACCCTTTCAGCAACGATGCAGACGCGGAGCTAATGGCTGAAATACGGATATCGGGCTGACTGTCAGCCACAAACGGCACGGGCGCGGCGTGCTCTATTACCGTCACCCTGAATCCATGCTGCGCCAGTCCCAGCGCCAGCGCGCCGCCGACCATCCCCCCGCCGACAATGGCAATTTCCGTTGGTTGATTTGTCATGGTCAATCATCCTGTTACATGTATTGTGTAAGTTTACAGGATTTTTTACCCCTTGAGGCTGACATCCGTCATACTGGTCACAACCGCGCCAACGCAGTACACTATGCGCCCTGCATTTCAGCCACAATTTCGCAAGAGCAAGTCGATGACTAAAAAACTCCATATTAAAACCTGGGGCTGTCAGATGAACGAATACGATTCATCGAAGATGGCCGATCTGCTGGATGCCACTCACGGGTATCAACTGACCGACGTGGCGGAAGAAGCGGATGTGCTGCTGCTGAATACCTGCTCAATTCGCGAGAAGGCTCAGGAAAAAGTTTTCCATCAGTTAGGTCGCTGGAAACTCTTAAAAGAGAAAAACCCGAATCTGATTATCGGCGTGGGCGGCTGTGTCGCCTCCCAGGAAGGCGACCATATTCGTCAACGTGCACACTACGTTGACATTATTTTTGGGCCACAAACCCTGCACCGCCTGCCGGAAATGATCAACAAAGTGCGCGGTAGCACCAGCCGTAGTCCAGTGGTGGATATCAGTTTCCCGGAAATCGAAAAGTTCGACCGCCTGCCGGAACCGCGTGCTGAAGGTCCAAGCGCGTTTGTGTCCATCATGGAAGGCTGTAACAAATACTGCACTTACTGCGTGGTGCCCTACACCCGTGGTGAGGAAGTCAGCCGTCCGGCGGACGATATCCTGCTTGAAATTGCCCAACTTGCGGCGCAGGGCGTACGTGAAGTCAATCTGCTGGGGCAAAACGTTAACGCCTGGCGCGGTGAGAACTACGACGGCACGACCGGCTCATTCGCAGATTTACTGCGTCTGGTAGCGGCGATCGACGGCATTGACCGTATCCGTTTCACTACCAGTCATCCAATTGAGTTCACCGACGATATCGTTGAAGTCTATCGCGACACCCCGGAGCTGGTAAGCTTCCTGCACCTGCCGGTACAGAGTGGCTCAGATCGCGTACTAAACCTGATGGGACGTACCCATACCGCGCTGGAATACAAGGCGATCATCCGCAAACTGCGCGCTGCACGCCCGGATATTCAGATTAGCTCCGACTTCATCGTGGGCTTCCCTGGCGAAACCACACAAGATTTCGAGCAGACCATGAAGCTGATTGCCGACGTTAACTTCGACATGAGCTACAGCTTTATCTTCTCAGCTCGTCCTGGCACGCCTGCCGCCGATATGGTTGACGACGTCCCGGAAGAAGAGAAAAAGCAACGTCTGTATATCCTGCAGGATCGCATCAACCAGCAGGCCATGGCCTGGAGCCGCCGTATGCTCGGCACCACCCAGCGTATTCTGGTCGAAGGCACGTCGCGTAAAAGCGTAATGGAGCTATCGGGTCGTACTGAAAATAACCGTGTGGTGAATTTTGAAGGCACCCCGGATATGGTCGGTAAGTTTGTGGATGTTGAAATTACCGACGTCTGGACTAACTCCCTGCGCGGTAAAGTCGTGCGTACCGAGGACGAAATGGGCCTGCGCATCGCAGAAAGTCCGGAGTCGGTCATTGCGCGTACCCGCAAAGAGAACGATCTGGGTGTCGGCATTTATCAGCCGTAATTACCATAACCCCTCCTCTATCCCCTAAAGCGACAAACGAGCAAATCCCCAGGAGCATAGATAACTATGTGACTGGGGTGCGCGAGTGCAGGCAACGCCTCTGCGGCTTGAAGTATGACAAGGAGGGTCTTGTATTTCCTCTCTACGCCCCCATCTTCATTGCAATGCTTGCGCCTTTTCCCTGTGGCGTGAATAATTTCCCTACATGCCGGTAAATGTTCGACGTCCGGCGATATCTGCATAAGAGGAACGGTTTGAACATAGACACTCGCGAAATTACCCTTGAGCCCGCAGACAATGCCCGTCTGTTGAGCCTGTGCGGTCCTTTTGATGACAACATCAAACAGCTGGAACGTCGCCTTGGTATCGAAATTAACCGCCGCGACAACCACTTTAAGCTGACCGGTCGCCCGATTTGCGTTACCGCTGCGGCAGATATTTTACACAGCCTGTACGTCGATACCGCGCCAATGCGCGGCAAGACGCAGGACATCGAGCCGGAACAAATTCACCTGGCAATCAAAGAAGCGCGTGTCCTTGAGCAGAGCGCAGACAGCGTGCCGGAGTTTGGCAAAGCGGTGAATATCAAAACCAAGCGTGGCGTGATCAAACCGCGTACGCCGAATCAGGCGCAGTACATCGCCAATATTCTCGACCACGACATCACCTTCGGCGTCGGTCCTGCAGGGACGGGTAAAACCTACCTGGCGGTAGCCGCCGCGGTCGATGCGCTCGAGCGTCAGGAAATTCGCCGTATTCTGCTGACCCGTCCGGCGGTTGAAGCCGGTGAAAAACTGGGCTTCCTGCCGGGAGATCTCAGCCAGAAAGTCGATCCTTATTTACGTCCGCTGTATGATGCGCTGTTCGAAATGCTCGGCTTTGAGAAGGTGGAGAAGCTTATCGAGCGTAACGTCATTGAAGTTGCCCCGCTGGCTTATATGCGCGGTCGTACGCTGAACGATGCGTTCATTATCCTTGATGAGAGCCAGAACACGACTATCGAACAGATGAAAATGTTCCTGACCCGTATTGGCTTCAACTCCAAAGCGGTGATCACCGGCGACATTACCCAAATTGACCTGCCGCGCAGCACCAAATCCGGTCTGCGTCATGCCATCGAAGTGTTGGCTGAGGTCGATGAGATTAGCTTTAATTTCTTCCATAGCGAAGACGTGGTACGCCACCCGGTGGTTGCCCGTATCGTGACGGCGTATGAAGCCTGGGAAGAAGCAGAACAAAAACGTAAAGCCGAACAGGCAGCGGAACGCAAGCGTGAAGCCCAGGAACAGGAACAAAAATGAGTCAGGTTATTCTCGATTTACAGCTGGCATGTGAAGATAACACCGGTTTACCGGATGAGCGCCAGTTTCAGGCATGGCTGGATGCGGTGATCCCGCAGTTTCAGGAAGAGTCAGAGGTCACCATTCGCCTGGTCGATGACGCTGAAAGCCACGAACTGAATCTGACCTATCGCGGGAAAGACAAGTCAACCAATGTGCTGTCCTTCCCGTTTGAGGCCCCACCGGGCATCGAACTGCCGCTGCTGGGCGATCTGGTCATCTGTCGTCAGGTGGTCGAAAAAGAAGCGCAGGAGCAAGGTAAGCCTCTTGAAGCCCACTGGGCACACATGGTTATACACGGTAGCCTGCATCTCTTAGGCTACGACCATATCGAAGACGACGAAGCGGAAGAAATGGAATCCCTCGAAACAGAGATTATGCTTGCTCTGGGCTATGAGGATCCGTACATTGCCGAGAAGGAATAACCTGCTACCGGTCAAGCCGGTGACAGGTCACCACGCCGGGCACTGAGTTTACGTGCCTTGAGCAATCTATTAACTAACATGAGAACCCATACGACGCCATGAGCGACGACAATTCACACAGTAGTGACACCTTACACAGCAAAAAGGGATTCTTTTCCCTGTTACTGAGCCAACTTTTCCACGGTGAACCAAAAAACCGCGACGAACTGTTGGAGCTGATCCGTGATTCCGGGCAAAACGACCTTATCGATGAAGATACGCGCGATATGCTCGAAGGGGTGATGGACATTGCGGACCAACGTGTTCGCGACATCATGATCCCCCGGTCCCAGATGATCACACTGAAACGCAACCAGACTCTGGATGAGTGTCTTGATGTCATCATCGAGTCCGCCCACTCGCGTTTCCCGGTGATCAGCGAAGACAAAGATCACATTGAAGGGATTCTGATGGCGAAAGACTTGCTGCCGTTTATGCGCAGTGATGCCGAAGCTTTCAGCATGGAAAAAGTGTTACGCCCGGCGGTTGTCGTACCTGAGAGCAAGCGTGTTGACCGCATGCTGAAAGAGTTCCGCTCTCAGCGGTACCATATGGCTATCGTTATCGACGAGTTCGGCGGTGTCTCGGGTCTGGTGACCATTGAGGACATTCTTGAACTGATCGTCGGTGAAATCGAAGATGAATACGACGAAGAAGACGATATCGATTTCCGTCAGCTCAGTCGCCACACCTGGACCATTCGTGCGCTGGCCCCGATCGAAGACTTCAACGAAGCCTTCGGCACCCACTTTAGCGACGAAGAAGTCGATACTATTGGCGGTTTGGTGATGCAGGCCTTTGGTCATCTGCCCGCACGTGGAGAGACTATCGACATTGATGGCTACCAGTTCAAAGTTGCCATGGCCGACAGCCGTCGTATTATTCAGGTTCATGTCAGAATTCCGGACGACTCACCCCAGCCAAAACTGGACGAATAAACCCGAAACTGGATCAAAGACTACATGGCATTTGCCCCCTTAATTGAACGCCAGCGCATTCGCCTGCTGCTGGCGTTATTATTCGGTGCCTGCGGGACGCTGGCGTTCTCTCCGTATGACATCTGGCCTGCGGCGATTATTTCGCTGATGGGTCTGCAGGCCTTAACTCTCAACCGTCGCCCACTCCAGTCTGCTGCTATCGGCTATGTCTGGGGAATGGGTCTTTTTGGCTCCGGCATCAACTGGGTCTATGTCAGCATTGCGCAATTTGGCGGTATGCCAGGCCCGGTTAACGTATTCCTTGTGGTATTGCTTGCAGCATACCTCTCGCTGTACACAGGTTTGTTTGCGGGCGTTCTGTCGCGCCTGTGGCCAAAAACCAGCTGGCTGCGGGTGGCGATTGCTGCCCCGGTAGTCTGGCAGATAACCGAATTCCTGCGCGGCTGGGTGCTGACCGGCTTCCCATGGCTACAGTTTGGCTACAGCCAGATTGACGGCCCGCTGAAAGGCCTGGCGCCGGTAATGGGCGTCGAGGCGATTAACTTCCTGCTGATGATGGTCAGCGGCCTGCTGGCGCTGGCTTTAGTCACACGTAACTGGCGTCCTCTGGTTGCTGCCGTGGTATTGTTCGCTCTGCCCTTCCCGCTGCGCTACATCCAGTGGTATACACTGGAGCCAGAAAAAACCACCCAAGTTTCGATGGTGCAAGGTGACATTCCGCAGTCGCTGAAGTGGGATGAAGGTCAGCTCATCAACACGTTGAAGATTTACCTTGATGCCACGCAGCCTGAAATGGGCAAATCACAGCTGATCATCTGGCCAGAGTCCGCTATTCCTGATCTGGAGATCAATCAGCAGCGGTTCCTCGGCATGATGGATGACCTGCTAAAATCTAAAAACAGCACGCTAATCACCGGTATTGTTGACGCGCGCCTTAACAAGCAAAACCGCTACGATACCTACAACACCATCATCACGCTGGGTAAAGACAGTCCGTACAGCTATGACTCCAGCAATCGTTACAACAAAAATCACCTTGTCCCGTTTGGTGAGTTTGTGCCGCTGGAATCGATTCTACGCCCACTGGCGCCGTTCTTTGACTTACCCATGTCATCCTTCAGCCGAGGGCCGTATGTGCAGCCACAGCTGCAGGCGCACGGCTTTAAGCTGACGGCGGCAATCTGCTACGAAATTATTCTTGGCGAACAGGTACGGGATAACTTCCGCCCGGATACGGACTACTTGCTGACCATCTCCAATGATGCCTGGTTTGGTAAATCCATCGGTCCATGGCAACACTTCCAGATGGCACGCATGCGGTCACTGGAGCTGGCGCGTCCGCTGTTGCGTAGCACTAATAATGGCATCACGGCGGTGATTGGCCCGCAAGGTGAAGTGCAGGCCATGATCCCGCAGTTTACCCGACAGGTACTGACCACCAGCGTTACCCCGACAACGGGTCTCACGCCGTATGCGCGTACCGGAAACTGGCCGTTATGGCTGATTACCGCGTTGTTAGGCTTTGGCGCGATCGTCATGAGTCTGCGCCAGCGTCGTAAATAATCTCTGCTCTCGTCATATTGCCGGATGTTGGCGCTCACGCGCCTTGTCCGGCTAACACATCCCCTCTCCTCTCCCATTCTGGCACGCCTATTGCTTTGTTATACAAGGCAAACGCTGTTTTGGTTGAATGTGCAACCTGGTCGCACCAAATTTGAGCACAGGTAGCACCTGAAATGTGCAACAAGATATTTTTGCCCTCAAACGGTGCGGCGCACTTCGCAAAAATAAACAATAACACAGCAAATTCTTTACATTCATCCAAACTAAATGTTAACAAACACATACAAGACTGCACTTTTAAGTAGCAAACAATAACAACATCACAATGGGTATCAATGCGTCCCTGACGCAGACGATAAAGGAGTTGGATATGCAATTACGTAAGCTCGCCACTGCCATGCTGGTCGTGGGAATGTCTGCCGGTCTGGCGCACGCGGAAGATGCCGCCCCTGCGGCAAGCAGCACCCTGGACAAGATCGCTAAAAATGGCGTCATCGTCGTCGGACACCGTGAATCCTCGGTCCCGTTTTCCTACTACGATAATCAGCAGAAAGTGGTCGGTTATTCACAGGATTACTCCAACGCAATTGTTGAGGCCGTGAAGAAAAAGCTGAACAAACCTGACCTGCAGGTGAAGCTGATTCCGATTACCTCCCAGAACCGCATTCCGCTGCTGCAAAACGGCACCTTCGACTTTGAATGTGGTTCAACCACCAACAACGTTGAACGCCAGAAACAAGCGGCATTTTCTGACACCATTTTCGTTGTCGGCACCCGCCTGCTGGCGAAAAAAGGCGGCGACATCAAAGATTTTGCTGACTTGAAAGGCAAAGCGGTGGTTGTGACTTCCGGTACCACCTCGGAAGTGCTGCTGCATAAGCTGAACGAAGAACAAAAAATGGATATGCGCATCATCAGTGCGAAAGACCACGGTGACTCTTTCCGTACCCTCGAAAGCGGTCGCGCCGTCGCCTTTATGATGGATGACGCCCTGCTGGCTGGTGAACGCGCGAAGGCGAAGAAACCGGACAACTGGGAGATCGTCGGCAAGCCACAATCTCAGGAAGCGTACGGCTGTATGCTGCGTAAAGACGACGTCGCGTTCAAAAAGCTGATGGATGACACCATTGCACAGGCACAAACTTCAGGTGAAGCAGAGAAGTGGTTTGATAAATGGTTTAAAAACCCTATTCCGCCAAAGAACCTGAATATGAATTTCGAACTGTCGAGCGAGATGAAGGCCCTGTTCAAAGAACCAAATGATAAAGCACTCAACTAACTAAAATAAATGGGGCGAGTTCACCTGGCCCTCACGATTGTCGGGAAGCATGGACAGACTATACGCTGAGTGGCCGTTCCCCACTCAGCGCGAAAAATGAGCTTCTCAACAATCTTCGAGGGTAGCGCTGCTACCCTTTTTTTTTCTGGAGTAGATTTATGTCTATAGACTGGAACTGGGGGATTTTTTTACAAGAAGCCCCGTTCGGCAACACCACCTATCTCGGCTGGCTCTGGAGTGGTTTCCAGGTCACCGTCGCGCTTTCAATCACCGCCTGGATTATTGCTTTCCTGATAGGTTCCCTATTCGGCATCTTACGCACCGTTCCCAACCGTTTCCTTTCCGGGATAGGCACGTTGTATGTTGAACTGTTTCGTAACGTTCCGCTGATCGTACAATTTTTTACCTGGTATCTGGTGATCCCGGAACTGCTCCCAGAAAACATTGGCATGTGGTTCAAGGCTGAGTTGGATCCCAACATCCAGTTTTTCCTCTCCTCAATGCTCTGCCTGGGGCTGTTTACCGCCGCCCGCGTTTGTGAGCAGGTGCGCGCCGCGATTCAGTCTTTGCCTCGCGGACAAAAAAACGCCGCGCTGGCGATGGGGCTGACGCTACCGCAGGCCTATCGCTATGTTCTGCTGCCCAACGCCTACCGCGTGATCGTACCGCCGATGACATCAGAAATGATGAACCTGGTGAAAAACTCCGCCATCGCCTCAACCATCGGTCTGGTCGATATGGCAGCACAGGCAGGCAAGCTGCTGGATTACTCTGCCCACGCCTGGGAGTCGTTTACGGCTATCACCCTTGCCTACGTCTTGATTAACGCCTTTATTATGCTGGTGATGAATCTGGTTGAACGTAAAACTCGCCTGCCTGGCAATTTGGGAGGCAAATAATGTACGAATTTGACTGGAGTTCCATTGTCCCCTCCCTGCCGTATCTGCTGGATGGGCTGATGATCACGCTGAAAATTACCGTTACGGCGGTCATTATTGGCATCGTTTGGGGAACTATCCTTGCGGTAATGCGTCTGTCCAGCTTCGCGCCCATTGCCTGGTTTGCGAAGATCTACGTGAACGTATTCCGCTCTATTCCGCTGGTCATGGTGCTGCTGTGGTTCTATCTGATTGTACCAGGGTTCTTACAGAACGTATTAGGCCTGTCACCGAAAACCGATATTCGTCTGATCTCAGCGATGGTGGCGTTTTCGATGTTTGAAGCGGCGTACTACTCAGAGATTATCCGTGCCGGGATCCAGAGTATTTCTCGTGGACAGTCCAGCGCCGCGCTGGCGTTAGGGATGACCCACTGGCAGTCGATGAAGCTCATTATTCTGCCGCAGGCATTTCGCGCGATGGTGCCGTTGCTGCTGACCCAGGGCATTGTTCTATTCCAGGACACCTCGCTGGTCTACGTATTAAGTCTGGCAGATTTCTTCCGTACCGCCTCCACCATTGGCGAGCGTGACGGCACACAGGTCGAGATGATCCTGTTTGCTGGCGCCGTCTATTTTGTATTCAGTCTGAGCGCATCGTTGTTGGTCAGCTATTTGAAGAAAAGGACAGTTTAATGATTACCCTGAAAAATGTTTCTAAATGGTATGGTCACTTTCAGGTTCTGACCGACTGCTCCACGGAAGTTAAAAAAGGTGAAGTGGTGGTAGTTTGCGGTCCGTCAGGCTCCGGTAAATCGACGCTGATCAAAACGGTAAACGGCCTGGAGCCAGTGCAGCAGGGTGTGATCACCGTTGACGGTACCGTCGTGAATGACAAAAAAACCGATCTGGCCAAACTGCGTTCTCGCGTGGGCATGGTCTTCCAGCACTTTGAACTGTTCCCACATTTGTCGATCATCGAAAACTTGACCCTGGCCCAGGTAAAAGTACTTAAACGCGATAAAAAGCCTGCTCGCGACAAAGCACAAAAACTGCTTGAGCGCGTAGGACTGTCGGCCCATGCCGATAAGTTTCCGGCCCAGCTTTCTGGTGGACAGCAGCAGCGCGTGGCCATTGCCCGGGCGCTGTGTATGGATCCTATCGCCATGTTGTTTGATGAACCCACCTCAGCGCTCGATCCAGAAATGATCAACGAGGTGCTGGACGTCATGGTCGAGCTGGCTCATGAAGGGATGACCATGATGGTGGTCACCCACGAAATGGGCTTCGCTCGGAAAGTGGCGAACCGGGTAATCTTTATGGATGAGGGTAAGATTGTGGAAGACTCGCCGAAAGAAGAGTTCTTTGCCAATCCAAAATCAGACCGCGCCAAAGACTTCCTCGCCAAAATATTGCATTAATCTTTCCGGCGCGCACATCAAAGTGTGCGCCAAATCACGCTTTCTTTCTTCGCATCTCGAATCACATACAGCCCGGCGTTAACCTTGTCACGAAGTCCCACCCACAAGGAGTCACAATGGCACTTCCGATCCTTTTTGATTGCGATCCAGGTCATGACGACGCTATCGCAATGGTTCTCGCCCTCGCCTCACCGGAACTTGATGTTAAAGCCATAACATCCTCAGCGGGCAACCAGACGCCTGATAAAACCCTGCGTAATGTGTTGCGTATGTTAACGCTGCTCAACCGATCGGATATTCCCGTTGCCGGAGGCGCGTTGAAGCCCCTGATGCGCGAGTTGATAATTGCCGATAACGTTCACGGAGAAAGTGGCCTGGACGGCCCCGTACTGCCGGAGCCGGCATTTGCCCCGCAAAGTTGTACAGCCGTGGAGTTAATGGCGAAAACCCTGCGCGAAAGTCCGGAACCGGTCACGATTGTATCAACTGGCCCCCAAACTAACGTAGCACTGCTGCTGAATAGCCACCCCGAGTTGCATAAGAAAATCGCCCGTATTGTGATTATGGGCGGCGCGATGGGACTCGGAAATTGGACACCGGCTGCTGAGTTCAATATTTATGTTGATCCCGAAGCGGCAGAGATGGTGTTTCAATCAGGTATTCCGGTAGTGATGGCTGGGCTGGACGTCACACATAAAGCACAAATTCATCGTGAAGACACCGAGCGATTGCGCGCGATTGGCAATCCTGTGGCGAGCATTGTCGCTGAGTTACTGGATTTCTTCTTCGAATATCACAAAGACGAGAAATGGGGATTCAAAGGCGCACCGCTACACGATCCATGCACCATTGCCTGGTTACTGAAGCCCGAACTGTTTACCACCGTTGAACGCTGGGTCGGCGTAGAGACGCAGGGAAAATACACGCAGGGAATGACCGTAGTGGATTACTATTTCCTGAGCGGAAATAAACCCAACGCCACGGTTATGGTTGACGTTGACCGGCAAGGTTTTGTCGATCTGCTGGCCGAACGGCTCAGGTTTTACGCCTGATATTTATCATTAAGTGCGTAGGCCGGATAAGACGCGTCGCGTCGAATCCGGCACAAATAATCACGGCTCAAATGGTCTGCGCTGGAACTGATCGTGACCACATTTCGGGCATAGCGGCAGCACGTCTGGCGTGTAAACGGCTAAATGGAAGTGGCATTTCTCACAGACCAGATTCCCCAACCCGACCACCTCACCACTGTGATAAACCCCGTGATGACTCAGGTCCTGGAATACTTCGCGCCATTCAAGCTGGGTTTTATCGGTAATATCCGCCAGTTCTTGCCAGATACTCTCTTTGATGACCCGCATAAAAACGCTGTCAGTCTCCTCATCAAGACTCTCTTCATAACTGATCGCGAACTCTTCAAGGTCGCGTCTGACGGCCCTGGTGAGTTCTTCTACCTCGGTTCGCGTTAACTCCCCGGTCTGCATAACTCGCTGACGTGCCTGGTCCACCAGCGCATCGATATCGCGTTCACCATTGCGCAGACGTTCGCTAAGTGACGTCACCAGTTCACGGTAATATTGAGCAACCTTGTTCATCGCTTCGCCTCCTGGGTCGTTAACTGTCTATAATAATAGACGTTATTTACACTACGCTTTGCAAGACTGTCCACAGAGTATGTAAATTCGTGCAATATTTATCCTTGCGGGAATTCAATGCTGAATGCGCGAAAGGCTGTTTTGACGCGGACGTTTGGGCTATGCTATGCGGATCTGAAACACCACATCTAAAGCTACGTTTGTAGCTGTATTGAAAACAGGACCACTGGCTGCCATGCAAGAGCAATACCGCCCGGAAGAGATAGAATCCAAAGTACAGCTTCACTGGGATGAGAAGCGCACATTTGAAGTTACCGAAGACGAGAGCAAAGAGAAGTATTACTGCCTGTCTATGCTTCCCTATCCTTCTGGTCGACTACACATGGGCCACGTACGTAACTACACTATCGGTGATGTGATCGCCCGCTATCAGCGTATGCTGGGCAAAAACGTTCTGCAGCCGATTGGCTGGGATGCATTCGGCCTGCCAGCTGAAGGCGCGGCGGTGAAAAACAATACCGCGCCTGCTCCGTGGACGTACGACAACATCGCTTACATGAAGAACCAGCTCAAAATGCTGGGCTTCGGCTATGACTGGAGCCGTGAGTTGGCGACCTGCACCCCGGAATATTACCGTTGGGAGCAAAAGTTCTTCACTGAACTGTACAAAAAAGGTCTGGTGTACAAGAAAACCTCTGCGGTCAACTGGTGCCCTAACGACCAGACAGTACTGGCGAACGAACAGGTTATTGACGGCTGCTGCTGGCGTTGTGATACCAAAGTTGAGCGAAAAGAGATCCCGCAGTGGTTCATCAAAATCACCGCATACGCTGACGAACTGCTGCGCGACCTGGACCGTCTGGATCACTGGCCTGACACCGTAAAAACGATGCAGCGCAACTGGATTGGCCGCTCTGAAGGCGTGGAGATCACCTTTGATGTCAACGGTTATGACAACACGCTGACCGTTTACACCACCCGCCCGGACACCTTTATGGGTGCCACTTATCTGGCCGTTGCCGCAGGTCACCCGTTGGCGCAGAAAGCCGCGGCGAATAACCCGGAACTGGCGGCGTTTGTTGACGAATGCCGCAACACCAAGGTTGCCGAGGCTGAAATGGCGACCATGGAGAAGAAAGGCGTCGACACTGGCTTTAAAGCGATTCATCCGCTGACCGGTGAAGAGATCCCGGTTTGGGCTGCAAACTTCGTGCTGATGGAATACGGTACAGGTGCCGTGATGGCCGTGCCGGGTCACGATCAGCGCGACTACGAGTTCGCAACCAAATATGGTCTGAGCATCAAGCCAGTTATCCTGGCGGCGGACGGTTCAGAACCGGATCTGTCTGAGAAGGCACTGACCGAGAAAGGCGTGCTGTTTAACTCTGGTGAGTTTAACGGTCTCGATTTCGAAGCGGCTTTCAACGCCATTGCCGACAAGCTTGTCGAAAAAGGTGTGGGTGAGCGTAAAGTTAACTACCGTCTGCGTGACTGGGGCGTTTCCCGTCAGCGTTACTGGGGCGCTCCAATCCCAATGGTCACGCTGGAAGATGGCACCGTGTTGCCAACCCCAGAAGATCAGCTGCCGGTTATTCTGCCGGAAGATGTGGTGATGGACGGTATCACCAGCCCGATTAAAGCCGACCCAGAGTGGGCAAAAACCACCGTTAACGGTATGCCGGCTCTGCGTGAAACCGACACCTTTGATACCTTTATGGAATCATCCTGGTACTATGCGCGCTACACCTGCCCGCAGTATCAGGAAGGCATGCTGGACTCTAAGGCTGCCAACTACTGGCTGCCGGTTGATATCTACATTGGCGGTATCGAACACGCCATCATGCACCTGCTCTATTTCCGTTTCTTCCACAAGCTGATGCGTGACGCGGGCATGGTAAACTCTGACGAACCGGCTAAACAGCTGCTGTGTCAGGGCATGGTGCTGGCGGATGCCTTCTACTACGTCGGTGCCAACGGCGAGCGTAACTGGGTTTCTCCGGTTGATGCTATCGTTGAGCGCGATGAAAAAGGCCGTATCGTGAAGGCGCAGGACGCCGAAGGTCATGAACTGGTCTATACCGGCATGAGCAAGATGTCCAAGTCAAAAAACAACGGTATCGACCCGCAGGTGATGGTTGAGCGTTACGGCGCAGACACCGTGCGTCTGTTCATGATGTTCGCCTCTCCCGCTGATATGACGCTTGAATGGCAGGAATCCGGTGTTGAAGGAGCTAACCGCTTCCTGAAACGTGTCTGGAAACTGGTTTACGAACACACCAGCAAAGGTGATGTTGCGGCCCTGAACGTTGACGCATTGAGCGACGATCAGAAAGCGCTACGTCGCGATGTTCACAAAACTATTGCGAAAGTGACCGATGATATCGGCCGTCGTCAGACCTTTAACACCGCGATTGCGGCGGTTATGGAACTGATGAACAAGCTGGCGAAAGCACCGCAGGAAGACGAGCAAGACAGAGCCCTGATGCAGGAAGCGTTGCTGGCCGTTGTGCGTATGCTCAACCCGTTCACCCCGCACGTATGCTTCACCTTGTGGCATGCGCTGAAGGGCGAAGGCGATATCGACAACGCACCGTGGCCGGTTGCTGACGACAGCGCAATGGTCGAAGACTCAACGCTGGTTGTGGTGCAGGTGAACGGTAAAGTACGTGGCAAAATCACCGTTCCAGTCAACGCCACCGAAGAGCAAGTTCGTGAGCGTGCTGGCCAGGAGCATCTGGTAGCAAAATATCTTGATGGCGTTACCGTACGAAAAGTGATTTATGTACCGGGTAAACTCCTCAATCTGGTCGTTGGCTAAGCGCGGGAGGAAGCGTGCGACATCTGACAACTCTGTTGTTATCCCTGGTGGTGCTGGTCACCGCTGGGTGTGGTTGGCATCTGCGTAGTACTACGCAGGTACCGCCCACAATGAAAACTATGATCCTGGACTCTGGCGATCCGAACGGCCCGTTAAGCCGCGCGGTACGCAACCAGTTACGTCTGAACGACATCGAACTGCTCGAAAGCGGTTCTATGCGTAAAGACGTGCCGTCCCTGCGTCTGGGCGGCGTGAGTATCTCGAAAGACACGGCATCGGTATTCCAAAACGGTCAAACCGCCGAATACCAGATGGTGATGACTGTCAAAGCTTCCGTTCTGATTCCGGGTCACGACATTTATCCGATCAGTGCCAAGGTCTATCGTTCGTTCTTTGATAACTCACAGGCTGCACTGGCGAAGGATAACGAGCAGGATATGATCATCAAAGAAATGTATGACAAAGCGGCCGAACAGTTGATTCGTAAGCTGCCAAGCATACATATTGCTGATACTCAGTCATCCAGTGATGACGTACAGCCTGCTGAGAATGAAACAGCCGCGCCAACGTCTTCTCCGGCGCGTGTTTCCACCACGCTGGGTAACTGATGCTCAAGTTGTACCCTGAACAACTCCGCGCACAGCTCAAAGAAGGGCTGCGCGCGGCGTACTTATTACTGGGCAACGATCCCCTCTTGTTGCAGGAAAGCCAGGATGCCGTCCGTCTGGCCGCCACTGTGCAAGGATTCGAAGAACACCACACGTTCACCCTCGATACCAGCACTGACTGGGGGGTTATTTTCTCCCTCTGCCAGGCCATGAGCCTATTTGCCAGCCGGCAGACATTACTTCTACAACTGCCTGAAAACGGCCCTAATGCCGCCATTAACGAACAACTCGCCACGCTGGTTACCCTGCTGCATGACGATCTGCTGCTGATTGTTCGCGGCAACAAGCTGACCAAAGCACAGGAAAATGCCGCGTGGTATACCAGTCTGGCGAGCCATGCTGTTCAGGTGAGCTGCCAGACGCCAGAGCAGGCGCAGCTCCCTCGCTGGGTTGCCGCCAGAGCGAAACAAAGCAACCTGCAACTGGACGAAGCCGCCAATCAGCTATTATGTTATTGCTATGAAGGTAACCTATTAGCCCTGGCGCAGGCGCTGGAGCGGTTATCATTGCTGTGGCCTGATGGAAAACTCACGTTGCCTCGTGTGGAGCAAGCGGTTAACGATGCGGCGCACTTTACCCCCTTCCATTGGGTCGATGCGCTGTTGATGGGCAAAAGTAAACGCGCGCTACATATCCTGCAGCAACTGCGCCTTGAAGGCAGTGAGCCGGTTATTCTGCTGCGCACGATACAGCGTGAATTACTGTTACTGGTCAACCTGAAAAGGCAATCAGCCCACAAACCATTACGCGCCTTGTTTGATAAGCATCGGGTATGGCAAAACCGCCGCGGCATGATGGGTGATGCGCTAAACCGGCTGTCATCTGAGCAATTACGCCAGGCGGTACAGTTGTTAACGCGCACGGAAATTACGCTTAAACAAGATTATGGTCAGTCAGTATGGGCCGAGCTTGAGGGACTTTCTCTTCTGCTCTGCCATAAATCACTGGCAGATGTTTTTATTGATGGCTGATATGAAATCATTACAGGCTTTGTTCGGTGGCACCTTTGATCCGGTGCATTATGGTCATCTTAAACCCGTGGAAATTCTAGCTAATCTGATTGGCCTATCACGGGTGATTATCATGCCTAATAATGTGCCGCCGCATCGTGCGCAACCCGAAGCCTCCAGCGCACAGCGTAAACAGATGCTTGAGCTGGCAATTGCTGACAAGCCTTTGTTTATCCTGGATGAACGTGAGCTAAAACGAGATACGGCCTCTTACACCGCCCAAACTCTCAAGGAGTGGCGCGAGGAACAAGGGCCACTCGCGCCGCTGGCGTTTATTATTGGTCAGGACTCACTGCTCACCTTTCCTTCCTGGCACAATTCCGACACCATTCTGGACAATACCCATCTCATCGTCTGCCGACGACCGGGGTATCCGCTGGAGATGGCGCAGGCGCAGCACCAGCAGTGGCTCGAACGTCATCTGACTCATTCGCCAGATGACCTGCACCAGCTTCCTGCCGGGAAAATTTACCTGGCAGAAACCCCCTGGTTCAATATCTCCGCTACCCTTATCCGCGAACGACTGGAACACGGTGAGCCGTGTGACGATTTAATGCCAGACTCCGTGCTGGACTATATCAATCAGCAAGGGTTGTACCGCTAAGCGTGTAGCGTAATGCCGCCAGCAGGCGGTTGTTCTCTTCAGCGCCACGGACAGCCACCCGGTAGTAACGCGCATCCAGCCCCGGATAGTTAGCGCAACTGCGGATCAACACATGCTGTTCAAGCAATGATTTTTGCAAATCTAAACCCGGTCTTTCGCAGCGTAACAGGCGATAATTTGCCCGTCCGGGATACACCGTCAGGCCAGGCAGATTTTGCAGTTGTTGATCGAATCGGCTCCCCTCATGCGCCAGCCATTCCCATGTCGCCTGCTGATAGACACTATCGTGGAGAATCATTTCGCCCGCCAGTGCGGCAAAGGCATTGATTGACCAGGGCATTTGCCGGCTGCGCAGGTGTGCTACCGCCTGCTCGTTGCTGTTAACCAGATATCCCAGGCGCAGGCCGGGTATCGCATAAAATTTGGTGAGTGAGCGCAAAACCCAGATGTGCGGATTCTCTTGCAACAGCGGAATAAACCCCTGTTCCCCGGCGATAAAATCGATAAACGCTTCATCGAGGATCAATGCGATCCCGAGCTGTTTACAACGCCGTGCTATCTCCTGCAACAGGTGATGTTCGGGCAACAGCCCGGTGGGATTGTTAGGTGTACACAGGAACAGGCAATCCAGCTCCGGGGTGAGTGCATCGAGAATCTCTCCGGTCAACTGCCAACCGTCCTCTTCGCGCAGCGCAAACTCGTGTATTGCGCATTCGCCCCATTGCAGTGCCCGGCGATATTCCGCAAATCCGGGAATGACGATCATCGCATGACGCGGCTTAAGACCATCAACCAACGTAAAGATCGACTCCGTCTCCCCGTTACCGGCGAGGATCCACGACGTAGGAACATGATGGTGCTCCGCCAGAGTGGCATGCAAATGGGCGTAATCCACATCCGGATAGCGCTCAGCACGGTCCAAATTGTCGATTAGTGCGCGTTTTAAGCTTGCCGGCATACCCAGCGGGTTAATATTCGCGCTAAAATCCAGCAATTGCCCAGGCGAGATGCCCAATAATGCGGCGGCTTCCCGGGTGTTACCGCCATGCGCGCTCTTTAATAAAGACATCGTGCCGCTCCAGTTTTAAAAGGGTATTTTATTGAAAAGTCACTGCGCAATCAGGGCAAATATCATGTTTTGTGCGAATAGCCTCACGAGGGAAAAATGAGACTCTGGTTAGTACGTCATGGAGAAACCGACGCCAACGTTGCCGGGTTATACAGCGGTCATGCCCCTACATCGCTCACTCAGCGGGGAATAACCCAAGCTGAAACACTGGCCGTACTATTACACAACGTTCCTTTCGACCACGTCCTCTGCAGCGAGCTTGAACGCGCGCGCCATACCACGCAGTTGCTCTTAGCAGGGCGCGACGTTCCACTGCGGATCATGCCCGAGCTTAATGAAATGTTCTTTGGCGACTGGGAAATGCGCCACCATCGCGATCTGGCGCGTGAGGACGCAGAAAACTATGCGCTGTGGTGTAACGACTGGCAGAATGCGACCCCCACCAACGGCGAAGGTTTTCAGGCATTTTCACAGCGAGTTGAGCGCTTCATTGCCCAACTTGCTGATTATAAAAATTCGCAGAACCTTCTGGTGGTCAGCCATCAGGGCGTACTCAGCGTGCTGATCGCCCGGCTCATGTCAATGCCCGCGGCATCAATGTGGCATTTCCGCGTTGAACAGGGGTGCTGGAGCGCAATTGATTTCTGCGACGATTTTGCGGTGCTGAAAGTGTTAAACAGCCGAGCCATCTGGCGCGAGGGGGAGTGAATACACGGTTTTTTCTGTCGAAGGGGCTCGCGCCCATTGACACCCCATGACAGGCTGCTATTCTCCGCAGCCTGACTTTTCCCGCCTTTCAGAGCTTTGCAGAAATTGTTTTACAAAAATGGCGATGCATTCTGTTGTGTGGGGTGGGATGATAGCGCACCTCAAAAGCGCTTTCGGAGACATTTGTCCCGATATCGCCTCTGGTTCAGGTATACTAACAAGCCTTTTTAACTCTTTTCACCCAGGGGGAACACTTGCAGGGTAAAGCACTTCAGGATTTTGTAATCGACAAAATTGATGACCTTAAAGGTCAAGACATCATCGCCTTAGACGTTCAGGGCAAATCCAGCATCACTGACTGCATGATTATCTGCACCGGCACATCCAGCCGCCATGTCATGTCTATCGCTGACCACGTTGTTCAGGAATCTCGCGCCGCTGGCCTGCTGCCGCTTGGCGTTGAAGGTGAGAACGTGGCCGACTGGATCGTCGTCGATCTCGGCGAGGTTATTGTCCACGTTTTACAGGAAGAAAGCCGTCGCCTGTATGAACTGGAAAAACTCTGGAGTTAATGCGTGAAGCTGCAACTTGTCGCTGTGGGTACGAAAATGCCTGACTGGGTGCAAACCGGTTTTACGGAGTATCTCCGTCGGTTTCCAAAAGACATGCCTTTTGAGCTTATCGAGATCCCGGCAGGAAAACGCGGCAAGAACGCGGATATTAAACGCATACTCGATAAAGAGGGTGAACAGATGCTGGCTGCCGCTGGCAAAAATCGCATCGTCACCCTTGATATCCCAGGAAAACCCTGGGACACGCCACAACTGGCAACCGAGCTGGAACGCTGGAAACTGGATGGTCGTGACGTCAGTCTGCTGATTGGCGGACCGGAAGGATTGTCTCCAGCCTGTAAGGCTGCCGCGGAGCAAAGCTGGTCACTCTCTGCATTAACCCTTCCCCACCCTCTTGTTCGGGTTCTGGTGGCAGAGAGTCTGTACAGAGCGTGGAGCATTACCACCAACCACCCTTATCACCGTGAGTGATCATTGAGTCTTGAGTAGATTAAGCAGCGGATGAAACTACAGAATTCTTTTCGCGACTATACGGCTGAGTCCGCGCTGTTTGTGCGTCGGGCGCTGGTTGCTTTTTTGGGGATTTTGCTGCTCACTGGCGTGCTGATCGCCAACCTGTATAACCTGCAAATCGTTCGTTTCACCGATTATCAGACCCGTTCAAACGAAAACCGCATCAAACTGGTGCCGATCGCCCCCAGTCGCGGCATCATTTATGACCGTAACGGCATCCCCCTGGCCCTCAACCGCACCATTTACCAGATAGAAATGATGCCTGAGAAGGTCGATAACGTTCAGCAAACGCTGGATGCGCTGCGGGAAGTGGTTGATCTCAATGACGACGATATTGCCGCCTTTAAAAAAGAACGAGCACGTTCCCACCGCTTTACGTCCATTCCGGTGAAAACCAATCTGACGGAAGTGCAGGTAGCACGCTTTGCCGTCAATCAATATCGTTTTCCCGGTGTGGAAGTCAAAGGCTATAAGCGCCGTTACTATCCCTACGGCTCTGCGCTAACTCACGTCATTGGTTACGTCTCAAAAATTAACGATAAAGACGTTGAACGCCTGGACAAAGACGGCAAGCTCGCCAACTACGCCGCTACCCACGATATCGGCAAGCTGGGTATTGAACGTTATTACGAAGACGTTCTGCATGGTCAGACCGGTTACGAAGAAGTTGAAGTCAACAACCGTGGTCGCGTGATTCGCCAATTGAAAGAAGTGGCGCCTCAGGCCGGGCACGATATCTATTTAACGCTGGATTTAAAGCTCCAGCAGTATATTGAAACCCTGCTGGCCGGCAGTCGTGCCGCCGTGGTGGTCACAGACCCGCGTACCGGCGGCGTGCTGGCGCTGGTTTCTATGCCCAGCTACGATCCCAACCTGTTTGTAGACGGTATCTCCAGCAAAGATTATGCAGGGTTGCTCAATGACCCCAATACCCCACTGGTTAACCGCGCGACGCAAGGTGTTTACCCCCCTGCCTCAACCGTTAAGCCTTACGTGGCGGTATCCGCACTAAGCGCGGGCGTGATTACCCGTAATACCGGGCTGTTCGATCCAGGCTGGTGGCAGTTGCCCGGTTCTGAAAAACGTTATCGCGACTGGAAAAAGTGGGGGCATGGTCATCTGAACATAACCCGCTCACTGGAGGAATCTGCGGATACGTTTTTCTACCAAATCGCCTATGATATGGGGATAGACCGTCTTTCAGAGTGGATGAGTAAATTCGGCTATGGCCATTATACGGGGATCGATCTGGCCGAAGAGCGAGCCGGTAATATGCCAACGCGTGAATGGAAGCAAAAACGGTTTAAAAAGCCATGGTACCAGGGTGATACTATTCCGGTGGGCATCGGTCAGGGGTACTGGACAGCAACCCCTATTCAGATGAGTAAATCGCTGATGATTCTTATCAACGACGGCGTGGTAAAAGTCCCGCATCTGCTGATGAGCACCACGGAAAACGGCAAGCAGGTGCCATGGGTTCAGCCGCATGAGCCGCCGGTGGGTGACATTCATTCCGGTTACTGGGAAATTGCCAAAGACGGTATGTACGGTGTTGCAAACCGTCCTAACGGTACCGCGCATAAATATTTTGCCGGTGCACCGTATAAAATTGCGGCAAAATCCGGTACCGCTCAGGTCTTCGGTCTGAAAGCCAATGAAACCTATAATGCGCATAAAATTGCCGAACGTTTACGCGATCATAAGCTGATGATCGCATTTGCGCCCTACGATAAACCCGAGGTCTCTGTCGCGATTATCCTCGAAAACGGCGGGGCCGGTGCGCCTGTAGGTACCATCATGCGCCAGATCCTTGACCATATTATGTTGGGCGACAACAACACCAATCTGCCTGCGGAAAACCCGGTGGCTGCCGCAGCTGAGGACCAATAATCGTGACGGATAATCCGAACAAAAAAACGTTCTGGGATAAAATTCACATCGATCCCACGATGTTGCTTATTTTGCTGGCACTGCTGGTTTACAGCTCGCTGGTTATCTGGAGCGCCAGCGGCCAGGATATTGGCATGATGGAGCGTAAGGTCGGCCAAATAGCCATGGGTCTGGTCATCATGGTGGTGATGGCGCAGATCCCTCCCAGGGTCTACGAAGGCTGGGCCCCCTATCTCTATATTGTCTGTATTATTCTGCTGGTAGCGGTAGATGCCTTTGGGGCCATTTCTAAAGGCGCACAGCGCTGGCTGGACCTCGGCATTGTGCGTTTTCAGCCGTCTGAAATTGCTAAAATTGCAGTCCCGCTGATGGTAGCACGCTTTATCAACCGTGATGTTTGTCCGCCGTCGCTGAAGAATACCGCTATCGCGCTGGTGTTGATTTTCATGCCGACGCTGCTGGTCGCCGCGCAACCTGACCTCGGGACCTCTATCCTTGTTGCCCTTTCCGGCCTGTTTGTGCTGTTCCTGTCGGGCTTAAGCTGGCGCTTAATCGGCGTGGCTGTGGTTCTGGTCGCCGCGTTTATCCCGATACTGTGGTTCTTCTTGATGCATGATTACCAGCGTCAGCGCGTGATGATGCTTCTCGACCCTGAAACCGACCCACTGGGCGCGGGATATCACATTATTCAGTCTAAAATTGCTATTGGTTCCGGCGGTCTGAGCGGCAAAGGCTGGCTGCACGGTACGCAGTCACAGCTTGAATTTTTACCCGAACGCCACACCGACTTTATCTTTGCGGTGTTAGCCGAAGAGCTTGGGCTAGTAGGGATCTTAATTCTGCTGGCGCTGTACATTTTGCTGATTATGCGTGGGCTATGGATTGCCGCCCGAGCGCAAACCACTTTTGGTCGCGTCATGGCCGGTGGTTTAATGTTGATATTATTCGTTTATGTCTTCGTAAATATTGGTATGGTGAGCGGTATTCTGCCCGTAGTAGGGGTTCCACTCCCGCTGGTCAGTTACGGAGGCTCTGCACTGATTGTGCTGATGGCCGGGTTCGGGATTGTGATGTCGATCCACACCCATAGAAAAATGTTGTCGAAAAGCGTGTAAGGGGTACGCAATGCGTAAGCAGTGGCTTGGAATCTGCATCGCAGCAGGAATGCTCGCGGCGTGTTCGAATGATGATGGTCAGCAACAGGGTGCTGTCGCGCCGCAACCAGCGGTGTGTAATGGTCCGATTGTTGAAATCAGCGGAGCCGATCCGCGTTTTGAACCCCTGAACCCAACGGCTAATCAGGATTACCAGCGTGATGGTAAAAGCTATAAAATTGTTCAGGATCCCTCTCGCTTTAGCCAGGCCGGATTGGCCGCAATCTATGATGCGGAACCCGGCAGCAATTTAACCGCATCCGGTGAGGCATTTGATCCAATGCAGCTCACCGCTGCGCATCCAACATTACCGGTTCCCAGCTACGCCCGAATTACCAACCTGGCAAACGGCAGGATGATCGTCGTACGGATTAACGATCGTGGTCCTTATGGCAACGATCGCGTGATTTCACTTTCACGCGCTGCGGCCGATCGTCTGAACACCTCGAACAATACGAAAGTGCGTATTGATCCGATAATCGTCGCGCAAGACGGTTCGTTGTCAGGCCCTGGTATGGCGTGTACGACGGTCGCAAAACAGACTTACGCCCTGCCGTCTCGTCCTGATTTAAGCGGGGGTAACACTATGCCTTCTGCACCGGACGCAGACCAGCCGCAAGGCGATATTCGTCCTATCAGTAATTCAACGCTGAAAAGCGATGACACTACCGGTGCGCCAGTTAACAGCAATGGTTTCCTTGGTGCGCCAACTACGCTCGCCGCAGGCGTGCTCGAAGGCAGCGAACCCACACCGGCTCCACAGCCCGTAACAACAGCGCCTGCAACAGTGTCAGCACCGGTATCTGCTCCGGCCGCTGCTACACCCGTTGCTGCAACCAATGGCCGTTATGTCGTTCAGGTGGGTGCCGTCAGCGAGCAGGCCCGTGCGCAGCAGTACCAAAAACGACTGAGCCAGCAGTTTGGCGTGCCGGGCCGCGTGGTACAAAACGGTGCCGTATGGCGTATCCAGATGGGGCCGTTCACCAGCAAAGCTGAAGCCAGTACATTGCAGCAGCGCCTGCAATCCGAAGCGCAATTACAGTCCTTCATCACCGGCGTGTAGTAACGTAAAGCAGGCACCCGTTCTGTCAATTTCTGTCAATGACATTAACAAAGTCATGTGGAAAGTCGGATGCCTGTAAGTTACGCATTTGCTATAGTAGGGCACTTTTTTTACTTTCATCACGGACGTCGTAGTTCAGACCATGAAGACCACTTTTTCCGCTCGTTTCGTGCAGCGCATCGCGCTCACCGCGGCTCTCTGCGCAGCCTCTCTCTCTGCTGCCCATGCCGATGACCTGAATATTAAAACCATGATCCCGGGCGTTCCGCAGATCGACGCGGAGTCCTATATCCTGATTGATTACAATTCAGGAAAGGTTCTGGCCGAACAGAATGCGGACACTCGCCGCGACCCCGCCAGCCTGACCAAAATGATGACCAGCTATGTCATCGGTCAGGCCATGAAAGCCGGGAAATTCAAAGAAACCGATTTGGTCACCGTGGGCAATGACGCGTGGGCTACCGGTAACCCGGTGTTTAAAGGTTCATCGCTGATGTTTCTGAAACCGGGAATGCAGGTTCCCGTTTCACAATTGATCCGTGGTATTAACCTGCAATCCGGCAACGACGCTTGCGTGGCAATGGCTGACTTTGCTGCCGGTAGTCAGGATGCTTTCGTCGGCCTGATGAACAGCTATGTGAATGCGCTGGGACTGAAAAACACTCACTTCCAGACCGTCCACGGTCTGGATGCTGAAGGTCAGTACAGCTCAGCACGTGACATGGCGTTGATTGGTCAGGCGCTGATTCGCGACGTGCCTAACGAATACTCTATCTACCGAGAAAAAGAGTTCACTTTCAACGGCATTCGTCAGTTAAACCGTAACGGCCTGCTGTGGGATAACAGCCTGAATGTTGACGGGATTAAAACCGGTCACACCGATAAAGCGGGCTATAACCTGGTGGCATCCGCAACCGAAGGTCAGATGCGTCTGATCTCTGCCGTCATGGGCGGTCGTACCTATAAAGGTCGTGAAACCGAAAGCAAAAAGCTGCTGACCTGGGGCTTCCGTTTCTTTGAAACCGTGAACCCACTGAAGGTCGGCAAAGAATTTGCCTCTGAACCGGCCTGGTTTGGTAATACCGATCGTGCCTCGTTAGGTGTTGATAAAGATGTCTACCTGACCATTCCGCGCGGCCGTATGAAAGATCTGAAAGCGAGCTATGTGCTGAACACCACTGAACTGCACGCGCCGCTGCAGAAAAACCAGGTTGTCGGCACCATCAATTTCCAGCTCGATGGCAAAACCATTGAACAGCGCCCGCTGGTGGTCCTGCAGGAAATCCCTGAAGGCAACTTCTTTGGTAAAATCATTGATTACATTAAATTAATGTTTCATCACTGGTTTGGCTAAAAATTGAGCACTTGAAAGTGTGATTTACGTCCCCATATACTAGGTATCCAGATAACTCCCACTCAGCGTGGGAGTTATTATTTTTTGATGTAACGCCGGAGCTGACATGAAAACCAAACTTAACGAACTGCTTGAATTCCCTACTCCATTTACTTACAAAGTAATGGGGCAGGCGTTGCCGGAGTTGGTTGATCAGGTGGTTGAAGTGGTACAGCGCCATGCGCCAGGTGATTACTCTCCAACAGTAAAACCGAGCAGCAAAGGCAACTACCACTCGGTCTCTATCACCATCACTGCTACGCACATTGAGCAGGTTGAAACCCTGTACGAAGAATTAGGCAACATCGACATCGTACGTATGGTGCTGTAACAGCCTGTCGGTTACCCGTTGCATTCTGCTCGGGTAACCTCTCTCTCCTTCCCCTGTGATATACTTTCCCCTCTTTATATTCTCTACTCGATGTGAGTATCTACGGAGATACCGTTTTGTATCAGGATAAAATTCTTGTCCGCCAGCTCGGTCTTCAGCCTTACGAGCCCGTCTCTCAGGCCATGCACGAATTCACCGATACCCGCGATGAAAACAGTCATGATGAAATCTGGCTGGTAGAGCATTATCCGGTCTTCACTCAGGGGCAGGCAGGCAAAGCAGAACAC
This sequence comes from Citrobacter freundii, assembly GCF_029717145.1. Classification (NCBI taxonomy): domain Bacteria; kingdom Pseudomonadati; phylum Pseudomonadota; class Gammaproteobacteria; order Enterobacterales; family Enterobacteriaceae; genus Citrobacter; species Citrobacter freundii. The sequence goes on from NZ_CP099222.1 coordinate 3,368,498, forward strand.
GTTCTGGTGCCGGGTGATATCCCCGTTATTCAGAGCGATCGTGGCGGTCAGGTAACGTACCACGGCCCAGGGCAACAGGTGATGTATGTCCTGTTGAACCTCAAACGCCGAAAACTGGGCGTTCGCGAACTGGTCACGTTGCTGGAACTAACCGTGGTAAACACGCTTGCAGAAATGGGTATCGATGCACACCCACGAGCCGATGCGCCAGGCGTTTACGTCGGTGAAAAGAAAATCTGTTCGTTAGGGTTACGGATTCGTAGAGGATGTTCATTCCATGGCTTAGCGCTTAACGTGGATATGGATTTGTCGCCTTTCCTGCGCATCAACCCTTGCGGCTACGCCGGAATGGAGATGGCGAAAGTTTCACAGTGGGACAGTCATGCCACCACCGAAAGCGTTCGTCCTCGTTTGCTGGCAAACATATTAGCGCTACTCGGTAACCCACCACACGAGTACGTCGCAGACTAAAAACGGGGCAGACATTGCCGCAGCATATGTTGTGGCAAATGGCACAAAACAACAACTATTTTACATTTTGCCAGCCTGTCAGGCTGCTTTCTGGCCCGTTTCAATGATATACTGCGTATCACTAATTCAAAAATAGTTGATAAATACAACATTCCCTTGAATTAAAACGCTTTCCTTCGTTATTCGCAACTGGAACACGCAAGCTATGAGTAAACCCATTGTGATGGAACGCGGTGTTAAATACCGCGATGCCGATAAGATGGCTCTTATCCCGGTAAAAAATGTGGCAACAGAGCGTGAAGCCCTGCTGCGTAAACCGGAATGGATGAAAATAAAACTGCCAGCGGACTCCACTCGCATCCAGGGCATCAAAGCGGCAATGCGCAAAAATGGCCTGCACTCTGTCTGCGAAGAAGCGTCCTGCCCTAACCTGGCTGAATGTTTCAATCACGGCACCGCAACCTTTATGATCCTCGGCGCGATTTGTACCCGCCGCTGCCCATTCTGTGACGTTGCCCACGGCCGTCCGGTTGCCCCGGATGCCAACGAACCGTTAAAACTGGCTCAAACTATTGCGGACATGGCGCTGCGCTATGTCGTCATCACCTCCGTCGATCGCGACGATCTGCGCGATGGCGGTGCTCAACACTTTGCGGACTGCATCACAGCTATCCGTGAGAAAAGCCCGTCGATTAAAATCGAAACGCTGGTACCTGACTTCCGTGGTCGAATGGATCGCGCGCTGGATATCCTCACCGCAACGCCGCCAGACGTGTTTAACCACAACCTTGAAAACGTACCGCGTATTTACCGCAATGTACGTCCGGGTGCAGATTACAACTGGTCACTGAAGCTTCTGGAGCGTTTCAAAGAAGCCCATCCGGAGATCCCAACCAAATCAGGTCTGATGGTGGGTCTGGGTGAAACCAACGCGGAAATCATTGAGGTCATGCGTGACCTGCGTCGTCATGGCGTTACCATGCTAACGCTGGGGCAGTATTTACAGCCAAGCCGTCACCATCTGCCGGTTCAGCGCTATGTTAGCCCGGATGAGTTCGATGAAATGAAAGCAGAAGCTATGGCAATGGGCTTTACCCATGCAGCTTGCGGTCCATTTGTACGTTCTTCATATCATGCAGACATGCAGGCAAAAGGGCTGGAAGTGAAGTGATCGCGTAATACTCACTTACATTTCAGCAATAAAAAAACCGGCAAATTGCCGGTTTTTTTCATGCAGAGTTTGCAGTACGAGCATCATGCTCCTGACATCACTCTTTATGAGAAAGCTTCTCAGCCTGAACGCTACCATCTGCATCTTTCTTCGCATCGGCATTTTCATCGTTCATCGCTTTCTTGAAGCCTTTAATTGCCGTTCCCAGGTCTCCACCCAGAGTACGCAACTTCTTGGTACCAAACAGCAGAACGACCAGTGCGGCAACCACCAGCAGTTTGGTAATACTAATCTCACCCATAGATACCTTCTTCACTTAAACCAGGCTGCATAAAGCGCCATATTAACCTGAGAATTTTAACGGCCTTTCGACGCGGGCACACAATAGCAATCTGTAACAAGGTGAATCAAGTCTTGTTTAAAAAAACGTCATAATAATTGCGGTGGCGCAAAGCGTCGGTTGCGTAACACCGGAAGTTGCGCCCTGACCTGTCGCACTCGCTCGGCAGAAACCTCAGTAACAATCAGCGCGGGTGTTTCTGCGGCAGCGGCAATCGTCACGCCAAACGGATCGATTATCCGGCTTTGACCAATATTCTTATTGCCACACTCACCGGCAGCAATCAGATAGCAGGTCGCATCCAACGCTCTGGCCGCCAGCAGCGTAGCCCAGTGATGTTCTTTTAGTGCACCGCGTACCCAGGCCGCAGGGAGTACCAGAATATCTGCCCCCTGCAAAGCATGTGCTAATGCCAGCTCAGGGAAGCGTAAATCGTAACAGGTCATCAAACCGACTTTAAGACCTTCCACGTCCAACAGCGGCGGTACGACATCGCCTGCATCAACATTACGCGACTCCTGAATCGAAAAAGCATCATAGAGATGTAATTTGGCGTAATGAGCCACAACCTGACCTCTTCGTAGCGCCACCAGCATGTTAAACGCCCGTCCCGGCAGCGAGGGAACATGAATCGTCAGGATCGTTGTCATCTCATTCTGCACGCTTTCTCGCAGTAATCGCGTCAGAAATCCCCCTTCCAGCCATTGAGCAGATTTCACTGACAGGTCAGGGTCAAGATCGTCACGGGCCAGCAACGCTTCGGGTAAGACCAACAATGAGACGCCCTCGCCCGCGGCCTGGGACATCAATGATACGCACGTTTCGGCACTTTTCTCCCATGAGGGACCCACGGCGAATTGCCCTGCAGCAACGAACATACTCCCTCCTGAAAAAACGGTTAGGCTCGCCAATAATGATTATTCAGCGTTACACTCACACTATATACAATCAAATAGCAGGATTATGCAGTGTCACAACTCCTTTTAGCGGTTTTTATTGGCGGTGGTACAGGTAGCGTAGCCAGATGGCTGTTGAGTATGAGATTTAACCCCCTTCATCAAGCGATTCCCTTCGGCACGCTGGCTGCAAACTTAATTGGGGCGTTTATCATTGGTATGGGGCTGGCGTGGTTCAATCGCATGACCCACATTGACCCTATGTGGAAGGTATTGATTACGACAGGCTTTTGCGGCGGGCTGACCACCTTCTCAACATTCTCAGCAGAGGTGGTGTTTTTACTGCAAGACGGACGTTTTGGCTGGGCAATGGTGAACGTACTGATCAATCTGTTGGGGTCTTTTGCGATGACCGCCCTGGCGTTCTGGCTGGTTTCCGCTTCTTCGGCACACTGAAGATAAAAAAACCCGCAATTAAGCGGGTTTTGAATTCTTGCTGTCGTATGCTTACAGAGCGGTTACGTTTGCAGCAGAAGGGCCTTTGGCACCGTTAGTGATTTCGAACTCTACACGCTGACCTTCAGCCAGAGTTTTAAAACCATTGGTCTGGATTGCAGAGAAGTGTACGAACACATCTTTGCTGCCATCTTCCGGAGTAATGAAACCGAATCCTTTGGACTCATTAAACCACTTAACGTTACCTTTAATCTTAGACATCAAAATTACCTTTACATGAAAAATAGACACAAATGCTGTGTCGGGTATCAGTACAACAATTGTGGTGGACTTTGTCCAGTCGAACTTTGCCAAAAAGTGATAAATGTCGCGTTATTTTTGCAGTAACGTTCGTAACCAATTGTTTTTTAATGGTTTATACTTAGCTGTATAACAATTCACATCGTTCATCAAAACTGGAAACGCATCCAGGCAAAATAGACATTCCCGTTATTATACGTACCGGGTATGTAGGTCATCTGAAACGTTGCCGGACCATAACCTATCGATGCCAGTGGCAGTATCACCGGCACAGGAATGTAGTTCCAGTTATCACGCGCGGTGAAACCGGCGGTAAAGCCCAGACCAGTATGGAAGTTATCATCGGCCAGCGGGCGCCAGGTTTTTTCCCAGCCATATCCTCCGATGGGTTCCCACTTATTGTAGGAATCCTTAAAGGCCATAATATACAGCCCGTGCCAGTTGCCTTTATCATCCCAACGGGACTGACCAAATCCCGCTCCCCAGGGGCGTTCATTGTAACGATCTGTTTTATCTTTATCGTAGGCAAATCGCGCATGCCAGGTAATGGCGGGCACGTACAGGTCATAATGCTCCGGCTGCTGCCAGGTTTCACTGACATTATCTGTGAAGGTATCAAACCAACCTTTATCTTCAGCTGTGGCCTGTGGAATAACAGCCAACTGAATAAAAACAAATGAAATAAACAGGAAATAGCGCTTCGCGACAATCACAACGTAATTACCATTCTGGGGTTCTGCATTAATTGTAGCAAAGCCATCCTTAATGTTAACTTAACGAAAATGCTTAGGGTTAAAAATCAGAATATTCCCTTCGTATGCGCGTAGTTTATTTCCCTTATATTTCCCGAGCCTTATCTGAAACGGTCATTACTCTATTAATATCAATAAATTGTTCATTTTACATGCAAAAGTTAAATAAATTAACAATTAGAAAACAAAACAAGATCAATTCAATGTCAAATCCCACACAACCACAGACGACTTCACACTTTTTGATTGCAGCATTCCCGGTTCATCCGCTATGTTGAAAAAATGGCTCAGCCATTGGTTTAATCCGTATTTTTATTGATTTCAATCAGCGAGGGTTATCCGTTTATTAGGCACATTCTCTCACCGTTTTATGCTTTTTTTAGTTTTTTTACTTTCTGGGCGTCAATATGACAGGGGAAATAATGTTGACATTTATAGAACTCCTTATCGGAGTTATGGTTATTGTGGGTGTAGCGCGCTACATCATTAAAGGTTATTCCGCGACCGGCGTACTGTTTGTCGGTGGCCTTGTTTTACTGATTATCAGCGCCCTGATGGGTCATAAAGTTTTGCCTGGTAGTGCCGAAAGCACGGGCTACACAGCAACAGACATCGTTGAATACATTAAAATTTTGCTGATGAGCCGCGGTGGCGATCTCGGCATGATGATCATGATGCTGTGTGGTTTTGCCGCCTACATGACGCATATTGGTGCAAACGATATGGTGGTTAAACTGGCTTCCAAACCACTGCAATATATCAACTCACCCTATGTGTTAATGATTGCCGCCTACTTTGTCGCCTGCCTGATGTCACTGGCGGTTTCTTCAGCGACGGGGCTGGGCGTACTGCTGATGGCAACCCTCTTTCCGGTCATGGTTAACGTGGGTATCAGCCGTGGTGCTGCGGCGGCCATTTGCGCCTCCCCTGCCGCCATCATTCTATCCCCCACTTCTGGTGATGTGGTTCTCGCCGCCAAAGCCGCAGAAATGCCGTTGATCGACTTCGCATTTAAAACCACGCTGCCGATTTCCATTGCCGCCATTATCGGCATGGCGATTGCCCACTTTTTCTGGCAGCGCTATCTGGACAAAAAAGAGAACGTTTCTCACGAAATGTTAGACGTGGCCGAAATCACCACCACCGCGCCATCGTTTTACGCCATCCTGCCGTTTACTCCGATTGTCGGGGTTCTCATTTTTGATGGTAAGTGGGGACCGCAACTGCACATCATTACCATTCTGGTGCTGTGCATGCTTATTGCCGCAGTGTTGGAGTTTGTCCGCGGGTTCAATACCCAGAAGGTTTTCTCAGGTCTGGAAGTGGCCTACCGCGGCATGGCTGATGCCTTTGCTAACGTGGTAATGCTGTTAGTTGCCGCCGGAGTTTTCGCCCAGGGTCTGAGCACTATCGGCTTTATTCAGAGCCTGATCTCGATCGCCACCTCGTTTGGCTCCGCAAGCATTATTCTGATGCTGGTGCTGGTTATTCTGACCATGCTGGCAGCAATGACCACCGGCTCCGGTAATGCCCCGTTCTATGCCTTCGTTGAGATGATCCCAAAACTGGCGCACTCTTCAGGCATTAACCCCGCTTACCTCTCCATCCCGATGCTGCAAGCGTCGAACCTGGGGCGTACCATCTCCCCGGTCTCTGGTGTGGTCGTTGCCGTTGCGGGTATGGCGAAGATTTCACCGTTTGAAGTGGTCAAGCGCACGTCTGTGCCGGTGATGGTCGGGCTACTGATTGTCATTATCGCCACGGAAGTGATGGTGCCCGCTACAACCGCCGTGATTGGAGGTTGATAGCGAACAAAATGTAGGCCGGATCAGGCGGTTACACCGCTATCCGGCATTGCAACCGCACGTTGCCGGATGGCGATGCTAAAGCATCTTATCCGGCCTACGTCAGAAATCCGCATTTAGCCGCCATGATAAATACGCTGCGGCCGCCCAACTTTCCCGTGGATAATCTCCGCAATAATCAAATGCCGGCTGGCACAGTACTCCAGATAACGCCTGGAGGTTGTGCGGCTGATGGTCAACGCCTGTGCAATGGTCTCCGCAGTATGGTGTACCGTCGGATCAGCGAATAATTTCAGCACCGCATTCAGCGTTAGCGCATCAATACCCGTAGGCAAATCCCCTTTTGGTTCACCCCGCGCATAAGCGTTAAACATTTCATCAATCTGCTTTTGACTGGCACTGTCGTTACCCGCCAGCATGCGTCTGCGCTGCTGATAGCGCGTTAGCGTCTGCCCCAGTCGCTCGTAGGCAATCGGTTTGACCAGATAATCAAACGCCCCGCCGCGCACCGCCTCTGACACCGTATCCATGTCACTGGCAGCCGTAGTAAACACCACGCCGCCAGGGTAGCGTGCCTGAGTCAACTCATGTAGAAGGGTAATGCCCTTACCGTCCGGTAAATAGTTATCGAGAAGAATCAGACCGGGCTTAAAACGCGCGATCATCATCCGCGCCTGCTCCAGGTTCCCCGCCAACCAGATCTGGCTGAAACCGGGTATATGGCGGATATATTCAGCATGCATCTCCGCCAGCAGCGTTTCATCCTCAACGATCAATAGCGTTAATGGTTCCGTCATCGTTTTTTTTCACTTTCGGAAGAAATAGAGAAAATAAAGTGCCGCAGGGGGTGTTATCTTCAAGCGTAATAACCCCATCACAGCGCCTCACATAACTTGCAATCAGATACAAACCGATGCCATGTTCACCTGGTTCATCGGTACGGGTGCTCACACCCTGTTCAAATATTTTTTCACGTAACGCTTCCGGTACGCCGCACCCTTGGTCGGCAACTTCAATGATGACCTCATCCCCTTCATCACTCAGAAACAGTTCAACAACCTTATTCCCTTGCTGGGTACGTAAACTGGCCTCAAATGCATTATCAAGCAGATTGCCAACAATTGCTGCAAACTCTGTGCTATCCAGCCCTTCGGGAAGTTGATGAAGTTGACTTCCGGGAACAATCGTCATTTTGAGCCCCAATTCCCGCGCACGCTGGACTTTACCAAACAGCAGACCGGCAACCTGGCGATCGGCAAAGGCACCGCGCAGGTCATCAATCAGCTGCTGCTGGGCTTGGGATTCCCCCTGCACCATCTCAAGCACGCGATCGTATTCTTTCATTTGCAGCAGGCCATTAATGGTCGACATCCAGTTCAGATGTTCATGACGCAGTGTTCTCAGGCTCTCAACATATTGTTTGATTTGTGTCAGCTGGGCATTGAGGGTGGCTATTTCATCTTTGCTACGAAAACTGATAATCGCCCCGAGTAATTCATCGCCGGAACGAATAGCCTCACGGTTGGCGATAACGCTTAGCCCGTTAAAATTCACCATCGCATCCTGACGTTGCTCCGCAATCTGCTGCGTAAAAAAGTCCGACGGATTAACAACCTCATCAATGGGTTTCCCCAACCACTGCCGCCCTGGCGACGGAAGCCCCAGCATTTTTCGCGCACTGCGATTGATAGCAGTTATGCACCCGTCCAGGTCAACGGCAATCAAGCCTTCGTATACCGAGCTAAATAACGCGTCCTGTTGGCGCACCACACGGGCAATTTGTTTGGGCTCCATTCCCAGCATCTGGCGGCGAATATGGGCGGCAAAAAACCAGGAGAGCAGCATCAGTAACAACAGCAGCAGAAGAAACACACCCGCCATCGGCAGTAAAAAATCCGATCGCCAACTGTCGATTTTACTGATCAAATAACCTATCGAAACCACGCCAATAATCTTGCCATCATCATCAAAAATGGGCGTTTTAGCGCGCATTGCCAACCCAATAGATCCCGTCCCGGTAATAAAGTAGCTTTCCCCATTTGCCAACGCACCGGGCTTGGTAAACTGCATTGGGTAGCCAATTTTTTGCGGATTCGGATGGTAGAGACGAATAGAGTTCTCATCACCGATCACCACATAATCGAAATCAGTCCCGCTCTGAAGCTTGTCGGCAATAGTCGCCAGACGCGTGTAATCGCGATGCTTCACCGCAGTGATGATACTGTCGTTAGAGGCGATGATTTTCGCCTGGTTCATTGCCATATCACGGACGTGCGTTGTCAGGTAGTCTTCAAAACTGGCGGTGAAGTATTTCGCCAGCGCGGCGATGATAAAAATGGAAACGACCAGGATCAGCAGGAAAATACGCAATGGAAACGCCAGTCTGCGGAAAAAAGAAAACCGTGTTTTATTTTTATGTTGTGACATAATTTTTCCTCAACGACGTTAACCGCAACTTATTTTTTTGTATTTGTAATGAAAATGTTTTATTTACAAGTCACGGCATAAAATAGGATCGTTACAGATTCCCCACCTTAAATCAATTAAACAAATTAAAACCACGCGCTATTTCAGGGTTAAATTAATTAAAAAACTTAAAACCATAAAACACATAAAAACCTTCTAACGTATTGTGAAATAAATCAAAATTTACCTCTAAAATACCCCTTACGATGTATGCGGTAGGGAAAAAAAGAAATACTCCGTAATAAAAAAACCTTCCCTTCATTTGCAAACAAAACGTTATCAGGTTGCTAAGCCTGGCAACAAAACCTAAAAGCCAGTAACAAATATACCATCAGGACACTTTTTACTATGTTCGGTAATAATATATTCTCGCACGTGAAGCGCTCAGAAAATAAAAAGATGGCGGCTATCGCTCAATTTCTGAAAGAGAATGATTTGAGCGTGGATACGACCGTTGAAATATTTATCACCGTCACCCGTGATGACCGCCTGATTGCCTGCGGCGGTATTGCCGGAAATATCATTAAATGCGTGGCTATCAGCGAAACCGTGCGCGGCGAAGGCTTAGCCCTGACGCTCGCCACTGAGCTGATCAATCTCGCGTATGAGCGTCACTGTACGCATCTCTTCATTTATACCAAAACCGAATACGAAGCGCTGTTTAAGCAGTGTGGCTTCTCTACGCTGACCAGCGTACCAGGCATTATGGTGCTGATGGAAAACAGCACCACGCGTCTGAAGCGTTACGCCGAATCGCTGACAAAACAGCGTCGCGAAGGAAAAAAAATTGGCTGTATCGTCATGAACGCCAACCCTTTTACCAACGGTCATCGTTTTCTGATCCAACAGGCAGCGGCACAGTGCGACTGGCTACATCTGTTTCTGGTAAAAGAAGACACCTCACGCTTTCCGTATGAAGACCGTCTGGATCTGGTACTTAAGGGAACAAAAGATATTCCGCATTTAACCGTGCATCGCGGATCGGAATACATCATTTCTCGCGCCACGTTCCCGTGCTACTTCATTAAAGAGC